>CANNLO010000204.1 GCA_947505055.1 Methylococcaceae bacterium
ACCAACTCTACTACATTATTTTCGCTAATATCCACTACATGAAGCGCTTTTGGCCCACGCTTAAAAATTTCTCTTGTTACCGCTTGCCCAATTGAGCCAGCGCCACCAATAACTAAGAATCTGCTTGAAGAAACTATTGCACATAGCTCTTGTTCATGCATCGAGATGTCAGATACAAAAAGTGGCCGATCACGGCCAATTAACTCAAGTATATTACTCATACATTTTTATTCTCTAAAATGATCCATTAAGAACTACGCAAAACCAAACCTCAGGTAAAATTTTCTTACTCCTAATACTGATGAGTGTATATTTAACTTATCTCTATTCTAGACTTAGCCATTATCAGTTGATTAAGCATAAGCTCAAGTCTGGAGATTAAACTACTTCTATCAAATTCTCGTTTAGCATATTGCAAACCTTTCTTTCCCATAACATCTCTCTCCTCACTACTCATGGCAGATAATCTGAGAACTGTATCTGCCAGCGATTGAGAGTTGCCAGCAGAACATGTAAACCCCGAGCCAGACTCATCGACAACCCTTGCACCTTCACCGTTAATCATAGCCAATATAGGCTTTCCAGCCGCAAGATAGGATTGAAGCTTTCCTGGAATAGTTAATGCGAAAATAGGCTCTTTCTTCAAAGTAACAAGAAGTGCATCCGCATGTTTAATAAATGATGGCATACGTTCAATAGGAAATCTTCCTAACAAAAACACGCAATCATAAAGTTCTCTAGCTTTGACTTCTTTTGCTACCCATTCTGCCATCCGCCCATCACCAACAATCAACCAACGGATATTTGAATAATGCTTTAATCTTTCTGCAGCATCAAGAATGGCAGGGAAGTCCTGAGCTTCGCCAATATTGCCGGTGAAAACTATAGTGAAACAGTCTTTTTTTTCAGGAATTTCAATTGCAGCTTTACTATTTTCAACATTAAAAGCCAAATCGGACCAACTCGGAAAATATTGAACTCGGACGGGGGGGGCAATGTATTTAGCAACCGCTGGAATAAATCTTTTTGACTGCACAAGAATCAAATCACATCGATTATAGATGCTAGCAACTAGTCTTCCAATCAAGTGCAGTATTATTTTTGAACGTACCGCACCAGCAGCTTGTAAAGATTCTGGCCACAAATCTAATATCCAGAATACCATCGGAATTTTCTTGGTAGCTCGTATTACTACTGCAGGAATTCCGACCGTTACAGGAGATAGTTGGCAGGTAAAGATTGCATCAAATTTACGTCCATGCAATTTCCATAAGCCAAGTGTCGAAGCACTTATCGCAAATGTCAGATAATTCAAAACCAGAATAATTCCACTTTTCCCTCTAGGTATAAGAGGAACCCGAATAACCTCGGCACCTTCGTAATGGGAATAAAATGTAGGATTGTCACGGAACTGCTTGAAAACCTCACCATCCGGGTAATTTGGAAGTCCAGTCAATACAGTTACCTGGTGGCCACGATTGACTAGTTCAGCAACTAAATCATTAATCCTGAAATTTTCAGGCCAAAAATACTGTGAAACAACAAGTAAGCGCATTGTTCGACAATTCAATATTTTTTCCAAACTACACGATTCACATAATCGGTATAGCTGTGAATAACCCGCACAACTTTATCAGAGACATTCGGCATACTGTAATCTGACACTTGTCTTAGCAAACGTTCTGAACCGCGTGATTGCTTAGCTAAAATATCCAAGCCTTGGCGAACACGATCGACCTCCAGCCCAACCATCATTACCGCAGCTTCCTCCATCCCTTCAGGACGCTCATGAGCTTCTCTGAGATTCAATGCTGGAAAATTGAGAATGGATGACTCTTCATTGATTGTTCCACTATCTGATATGACCGCTTTGGACGACAACTGTAATTTCACATAATCATGGAAACCAAGCGGCTTGAGCAATCTAACATGAGGGTGGAATTTTGAATTTTCCGCATCAATTCTTTTTTGTGTTCTTGGATGTGTCGAGACAATCACAGGAAGATTATAATCTACAGCAATGGCGTTAAGCACAGCCACCAACTTGGTAAAGTTCTGCGGAGACTCAATATTTTCCTCACGATGTGCACTGACAACAAAATATCCAACCGCTTCGAGACCTAATCTTGACAGAACATCAGACGCATCAATTTGAGGGCGGTAATGGGTTAGCACCTCAAACATTGGACTGCCTGTTTTAATGACCATGTCCGGAGGTAATCCTTCACGCAGAAGGTAATCACGGGCAATCGTGCTATAGGTCAAATTCACATCCGCTGTGTGATCAACGATGCGACGATTTGTCTCTTCCGGAACACGCATATCAAAACAACGATTCCCCGCCTCCATATGGAAAATCGGGATTTTTCTACGCTTAGCAGGAATAACCGATAGACAACTGTTGGTATCGCCAAGTACCAACATTGCCTCAGGTTGAATTTCCCCCAGAACCTGATCAACCGCAATAATTAAGTTGCCAATGGTATGTGTTGCACTGGTGGAATTAGATGCACAATTCAGGAAGTAATCGGGTTTGCGCACACCCAAATCATCGAAGAAGACTTGATTCAACTCGTAATCATAATTCTGCCCGGTATGTACTAAAATATGGTCACAAAACTCATCCAAACGAGCAAGAACACGGGAGAGTCTAATAATTTCCGGCCTAGTCCCAACTACTGAAACAACTTTTAATCTTTTCATCATCAAACCTTATAGGTAATCGTATCGGGGTGAGCTTGATTAAAAATTTCGTTCGCCCAGAGCATCACTATCATCTCGTTGTCCCCGATATTTTTTATGTCATGCGACCAGCCAGGAACGGTTTGCACTACCTCGGGTTTCACACTATCTGTAAATATTTCGTAAGTTTCATCTGTCTCGATATGCCTGAAACCAAAACGAGCTTTTCCCTGGATAACCAGAAACTTTTCATTTTTGCTGTGGTGATAGTGACCACCCCGTGTAACACCCGGATGTGCAGTAAAAAATGAAAACTGGCCTGAATCTTTAGTTTTTAACATTTCCACGAACCGACCACGAGCATCGGCGTGAGCCGATACCGTATAAGAAAATTGCTCAGGTCGCAAAAAACTGAGATATGTTGAGAATAGAGCTCTGGTCAAACCAACACCAACAGACTCTATACACATGGAGTCCTGGCTTGTTTTAAACGCAATTAGCTGATCTGCCAAACCACCCACTGTAATGGAATATTCAGGAAAAACTCGAGGGCGTAAAACACCCACTGGCCGCGCATCCAGAAGTTGCAATAAGTCTTTGATGACATCATCTACATATACCAATCGAATCAGAGCTGATGGATCATTGATTTGAATTGGAAGATTATTCGCAGTGTTAAAACAAAACGTTGCAACAGCTGAGTTATAATTTGGCTTACTCCATTTGCCAAATACGTTGGCCAAACGGTACAAATATACAGGCGATCTTGTATCCCTCTCTAAGGCTATCAAAACATTTTCAGATGCCAATTTGCTTTCGCCATAAAGATTAGCTGTCTCAGCTTGAATCGAAGAAGTATACACAACAGGAATCTGCCTACCCGTTGCACGAATCGCATCACATAGCTGCTCCGTTAATCCAGTGTTTCCCGATGAAAACTCAGCCTTGTCCTTTGGCCGATTTACGCCTGCCAGATGAAATACAAAATCAACATCCTGAAGCATCACTAGGAGTTGAGCAACATCGTCACTACGTGTAAAACACAAAACCTGCAGATCCTTGCGCTCGGATAAATGCAGGCGAAGATTCTTGCCTATGAATCCATTAGCACCTGTGATCAAAACCTTCATAACTTTATTCCTCGGCCACTGCTAACTCACCACGGGCGAGGCGCTGCATAAATTCGAGCTTAAGTAACAGTGCTTTAGCACCCTCAACATCCAGTCGTGTGGTGTTATGTGAGTTATAATCCTCACCATGTGAGCTTTGTGTGATACGTTGCTCACCTTGCTCTACAAATTTTGCATAGTTAAGATCGCGTGTATCAGGCGGAATACGGAAGTAATCACCCATATCTTCGGCGCAAGCCATCTCTTCACGGGCTAGCAGTGCTTCATAAAGTTTTTCACCATGACGCGTACCAATTACATTTACAGGATGATCAGGCTTTCCCATCAATTCCAAAATAGCTTGAGTCATTACTTCAACCGTAGCTGCGGGTGCTTTTTGTACGAAAATATCTCCGTTATTACCGTGTTCAAACGCATACAACACCAAATCAACGGCATCACCCAAGGTCATCATGAAGCGAGTCATGGATGGATCCGTTACGGTAATAGGCTTTCCAGATTGTACCAAATCAACAAATAATGGAATAACTGAACCGCGCGACGCCATCACATTACCGTAACGCGTTCCACAGATAACAGTACCAGTTCCTTCCAGGTTACGACTAGCGGCGACCATCACTTTTTCCATCATCGCCTTGCTGATACCCATGGCATTGATTGGATAAACGGCTTTATCGGTACTCAAACAAACCACGCGCTTGACACCTGCATTAACAGCGGCTTCAAGTACATTTTCAGTCCCCAGCACGTTGGTACGCACAGCCTGCATCGGGTAAAATTCACATGAAGGAACCTGTTTAAGCGCAGCAGCGTGAAAAACAAAATCTACCCCCCGCATAGCGGTTGACACACTGCGTTCATCACGCACATCGCCGATATAAAATTTAAGCTTGGCATGGTTATAGCGCTTACGCATATCATCCTGCTTTTTTTCATCACGGCTGAAAATGCGAATTTCAGCAATTTCTGTGTCTAAAAAACGCTTCAGTACGGCGTTTCCAAAGGAACCTGTACCACCAGTAATTAACAAAATACAATTTTTAAACACAATTATCCCCAGATCAGCTTATTATTAACTCGTTCAGTAATTTTTTTGCTACATTAGCCACATCATGACGTTGGTCAAAAAAATTAATGCACGCATGCCGCATTTTCTCTCTTAGTAAATCATCGGCCGCAAGCTGAATGATCATGCTAGCCAATTCGTCAACCCTATCACTGCCACATAACAAACCGCAACCAGAATCCTGAATAATTCTACCGAAATCTGTTGATGCCTCAACAATGGCAATGATTGGAAGTGGTGCCAATAAATAATCAACACATTTAGATGGATAGGTTGGAACCGACACATTGGTCTGCGTTGAAACGATACCAATATCACATGTGCGAATAAATTCCACATATTTATCTCTGGGAAGCTGTCCTAGATAGATTAAATTATGAAGACCATCCTGCTCCGCTTCAATTACAAGGGATTTCAACGGACCATCACCAGCAATCACTAAGGCAATATCTGCATTTCTCGTTTTCAAATCCTTCGCTAAACGAAGCAGTGTATCGATACCCCTGCCATGTTCAAGTTGGCCGCCAAACACTGCCAGTTTTTCATATTCACAGCGAACACGTAAAGCTGAAACAGTACCATCTTCATCTGCATGTAAGGAACGACGGCCCCAAACAGGTAGTTCAAAAACTTTAACAACACTACCAAGCAAAAAATAGTTTTTGAAAAAACTAACATTCATCTCGCTCATGCAACCTACAGAATTAAATTTAGAAAGTAAATATTTTTCAATTAAAAAAGCCGGCTTCATTAAAAACTTTTTTCGAATTTTTCCAATTTCATAATTATGAATTGGGAAAAAATCCCAATATACTACAACGCTTTTTGTTGTAATCTTTTTTAGTTTTAGCAAACAATACCAAACTGCTATGCAAGGAGAGAAAGCAACCATTACATCGAATTTATTTTTACCAACAAAGGTGATGAAATAATGATGAGCCAAGAAAGAAGATACAACCCATTTTATTAGTTTAGCCAATGAGCCGGGTAAATAATTCAAAGAAATCGCAGGGTAATTATGCACTGTAACCCCATTGACAACAAAAGTACCCCGACCATTTGAAGCTGCCCAGTCGAGGCATAACACCTGGACATTATGATCATCCCCATTCAATGTTTCAGCTAATTCATTTGTCAACCAAGGGGAAAGTGGATCAGTAGAAAATTTAGTTGTCAATATTACTATATTCACAACAATCAATCCGAAGTACGATTAAAACGTACAATACCATGCCACAAGCCACGCAACATTTCAAAAAAAGCTCTTCCCTTATGCTTGTCAAGAAAAACAATGGCTAGGAAACGATTAATCATACCGGTAATTAATCTTAACTTGTGTTTCGTTGGCACATAATTTTTTGTCAGAAGATAAACAACATTTCTGAAAAAATAGTAGCGCCGTATTGGTGAATAATCTAACAAATAGAATCCAAATAATCTAAATGGCTCTTTATCTGATATCTCATGACGCATAGATACTTTTCTGGTTCCATAAATTGAGAAACCAGAATAATTCACCCTGTAACACCAATCAGTATCTACAAACTCGATGAATAAGTGATCATCAAATTTGCAGATTTGTTCCCATGTTTTAACCGGGATAATCATACCGGATTGAACCATTACTAATACAGAAACAGCATCAATTTTTATATCACAACATGTATCTGGATATTTTTTTGAAAACGTATAGACAACCGAAGGATTTCTGTCATCTATTATAGTAGGGCCTACTGCCGCAGTAGAACTATCTAATTCCTTAATTCGATAGTATTCATTCAGAATTTCTTTTGGATATTCACTTGTTGGCGATGAATCCTGATCGAAGGTCAAAACATAGTCAATGCCAGCATCACTTGCCAGTTTAAATCCATGATTAAAAGCCATACCAAGACCTACGTTACCAGGCATTTTTTCGATCAGGATCTTACCATCCAAGCTAAGATCAAGAAAATATTTGTCTTCCACACCACCATTGTCCAGAATAACAATACGATCTACGCCACTTTGTATTGCAGAAATAAGTTTTTGTAACTTATCTACTTCCGGGAAGTAACAAACTATCAAAGCCCACATTACATAACCTTCAAATTTTTATGTACATTAGTGTTGATATAGTTTAGCTCAACGAATACAAAAAATATTATTCCAACGCCAATCAGACTAAATAGAAATGGATTGGTATTACAGATGAATACGTATCCAAATAAAAAAGAAAACAATAAGGATAATTCTAATTTATTATTTGCATGAACACGAATTTTGCACTCATTAAGGATCATCACACAAACAGCAAGTATTACACACAACCCTACGAATCCAATTTTCATTATTAATGCAAGAATACTAAGTTCATATGACCATGGAGCAACATCAGAACGAATCTCCGATGTAGATCCACCAATCCCAACACCCATCAACGGATTATTTATTACAGTATGAAGCATTGGCATCATTTGTTCATAGCGTAACGAGTCGCTTGAATCTTGCCCTAATCCTGTCCACGACAGAAAGGATGGATCGATAGAAATTAAAACAGGGATTGTTATACCAATTAACACCCCAACCAATAACATATCTCGCAGTAAAGAATTTTTATTTTTTAATTTAAATACCAATTTAAAAAAAAAGTACGCAATAAACATGATCAACGGTAGCATCATAAAAGCCCTAATACCTGTGGCATATATTGCCATAACGAAATTTATGAACATCAAATAATTGATAGTATTTTTTTTTGCAATTAAATTAGAAATTGCGATGTATAAACCAACCAACAGAATAGAGCTACTCGCCCAAAATACATAATGCCTATCTAGTGATGAAACTGAAACAACTACTTTATCCGCAACGCCATCATCACTTGCCGTAAAAAAATTCAGCATAAATAATTGAACTATTGCTCCAAAAGCTTCATATTTTAAAGCAATTAAAAATATGACATTGTGCAAGAGTGCGGAAATACTAATTGTAAAAAAAATCCATTTTCGCAATGCAAGCCAGTGCGACAAGTGTATTTCAGATGCCCCAATAAGTGGGAGAATAATCAAACCTATCATAGAGGATACATCTGCCTTAACTGCTTCAATTGGTGTGTTTTCATATATTGGAACTGCTACGGCCCACAAAATTAACCAAATTGCAAAAAGAGAAAATATTATCGGCCACCGAGAATAGATGACCCCACGTTTCAATGATTCGATTAGAAGGCAAATAATTAAAAAAA
>CANNLO010000205.1 GCA_947505055.1 Methylococcaceae bacterium
GGAAGTTTCTCACTTAATGCACGTATTAATTCGGATTTGACCACTGGTAACTCCATTAATAATTAATGGATTATTCTAGCAGATTACAAGTCTTTGATTTGCTATTCAATTGAAAAATATATTGTTTTATAGACTTTACAAGATTAGCGTCAGGAAGTCATAAAATTTCAGCTTGTTACGTAATAATGCGCACAATGCTTACCCTATGAATTGCTTTTCCTTCTGCAACAAATACCAAGAACTTAAATCGACATCGATATAGTAAATTTAGCTTACTTACATGGATAGACCTCTTTTAGAGCGCTTATCACTGACTTATCTGCAGGTTCACGTAAAAGCGCAGGGTGCTTGTGCATATAATTGAAAACCATCTGCGTCACCTGTTTGATAGACACACCAGTTACGGGTGTTAGGATTTTCTTACCAAGCTCGGTCAGTTGCTTAGATGGCTCCCCATCGAGTGGGCAAAACAGTTTTCCAGTATTAACGTCAAACACACCCATTATGTAGCCAACGCCAACGTTAGTATCATAGCCATCTATAGAGAGAGTATCCCTTTGAATATGATTAAACAGCTTTGCTCCATCCCAAAACCCTGCTTGCACACGATTAACATATAAAATACAAAATAGAATAGTGATTAATAAACTGACTTTGCGCATTGTCTTTCCGTTTGGGTTATAGGGCTCAAATAGCCAGAATCACAAAAATTAGATATTTAAATAAGGTAATAATTAGCGCCACCATGAGAACCCTCTATTTTTCTTGCGTCCAGTAAATCAGCTTCCGTCGTCCAACCTTGTTTGCTGAATTCACCGCGATAAGCTGAGTTAACCAGAACTTCAATCTGTTGGGCATCTTGTTTTTCTGCCTTGGAAATCGTTACCGTCAGTGCCATAATCAAACAAAAGTGAATGTGGGAAAAGTGAGGCTTAACTGAAAAGTTGTTCAGGCCGTCTCTATTTTGAACATACAAAATAAACTAAAGGGTAATTTACATGAAAAGTTGTTTTCTTAATATTCTATACCGTTCTCTATTAATTACTCTTTTGACACTCGCTTTTAGCTTACGCACCAGCTTTGTTTATGCAGATGATAATATTGCTGACGTATTAATCGTCGGTGCTGGCTTGTCCGGTTTAAGTTCTGCCTATTACCTCAAAAAAGCGGGTAAAACATCCGTGATACTGGAGATGAGTCCCCATGTTGGAGGACGCATACGCACTGCTTCTTATGCTGATAATGCGCGAGCAGAACTAGGCCTGGAAGAATTTTGGGAAAGTAATCCGGCATTAGAGATTATGCGCGAACTTAATATTCCACTGGAAACATCCTACACCAGCTTTTCAAGCTTTTATTATCAAAGCAAACTTTATCCCTTCACGCATAAAACTAATTTAGATTTTCTTCAGTCAATCATCAGTGCCGATGAGATGAAATCTTACAAAAAGTGGGATCAGAAAATGACTGAGCTTTATCATCAGCTGGACGCACGTCCTTTGGCCACCAATCTTCTGACACTTAAAGATATTTCGTTTGCTGACTGGCTACACACAACCAGCGGACTCTCAGCGAAGACTCAAGAATTTATTCGCATTGAAACCGAGCCAGAGTATGCCACGACTTGGCAACAAATCAGTGCCCTCGACGGCATTGCGGAATGGCATTTTTTCTCAGGAGATGGTCAATCCCCTTATCATGTCGTGGGCGGCAACCAGCATGCCGCAGACGTTATTGCTGATTTTATCGGCAAAGATAATATACGTCTTAACCAGTTCGTCACTCATATTAAATCAACCGACTCCAGCGTAGAAGTAACCACGACGGATACAGGGACTTTTCAGCAACAGGTTTACCGAGCAAAATACGTCATCACTACTGTCCCGTTATTTAGACTGGATGACATTCAGTTTAACCCGCCGCTTTCGCCAGACAGAAAACAAGCTATACAAACACAATCCGGTGGCGCTTACTTTACCGCTCATGTCCTTGTCGATAGTAAAGCCAGCCATTTTTGGATGCACAACAATGAAAGCGTACTGCCGATTCTTACCGATGGTCCGTTAGGCGTTATCTATGAGGGGAATTCTGAACCTGGCAAAGATGCAGTGCTCAATTTACTGGTGACTGGCGGATATGCGGAACGCTTTAACGGCCGAATTAATGGCTTGGACGATGCTCAGGAAACGCTGCTTGAGGCCTTTGAGAAACAATGGCCTGGTATTAAGCCATCGATCAAGAAAATGACTTTTTACCGTTATCACCCACGGGCCATTGCCTCATGGCCCGTCGGTAGATCACGGTTTGATAGTCTATCGGATTCATTAAGAGTACCCCAGGGTCGTATTTATTTTGCAGGCGATTTTACTGAGGATACCCATTCCAATGGCGCAGCTCAATCTGCTATACGGGTAGTTAAAGATATTTTGCAAAAGATTAATGACCAGAATGCTGTTATTAACACGCTGTAGGTGCAATGTCGCAGTGTCATCGACTTGTATAGTCGCAAGGTACTGTCCTGGCTGCTGTCGAACACCATGGAGGCCAAGCTCTGGAGAACATTGGAATCATGACTACTTTAGTTGCTGTCCAACCAATATCTACCAATGCCGTCATCACGTTATATCCAGTTTATGCTGGTAAAATCCGGGGTTGATGTAACCGATAACGAAATCGACAAAAGATTAAGCAGTGGCGATTTGGTGTTTATAGAATACTTAAAATAGAAATACCCAGGAAAATAACGGAAAATACTTGTTAACGCAGACAGCAAGCAAGATCAGGATCAGGATCAACTGGAATTGAGCATGGCCCTATGAGTTAGTCTGTCTCTTCATCTGCCTTCTTTCCCTTCGACTGGAGCTTCTGCTTGGTGATTACTTTAGACAAAAAATTCCATGGCTGAAGCTCTCGAAGGTCAAGCAAATGGAAATGATCATTCCGACCCATTTTCTATACGTATTTTGTACAGCTTGACCATTTTATGGCACAGCTTGCATTATAAATACTTGAGTCATTGAAAGATTTAAGCGTTATCTCTAAACCACGCGATTTTGTCTAATGACATTTTACTAAAACTATATCCTATGAGGTAGATTGTATGACTGTTTCTGCCGTGCCCGTGGACCAACGGGTCATCGATATCGATTCGCGCCGCTTTGCTTCGGTCGAAAAGGCATTGGTCGAACTGATTACCAACAGTGATGACAGCTATGTCCAGCTGGAAAAATCCGGTGCACAGATCACCGGGAATATTCTGATCAAGTATGAGCGGCATCAGGCGGGTGCAAAATTAGTCGTCACCGACCAAGCTGAGGGCATGTCTTTCAAGCGAGTCTGCTCTATTTTGACTTACGGCGGAGCCCATAGCCCCTTAGCCCATGGCGAGGGTGATGGCCGGGGGTATTTCGGCCGGGGCTTGAAGCAGGCTATTTATGGTCTGGGTCATGGCTGGATCGAGACCATTCATGCCGGACGATATTCTCGCATTGAATTATTCCGTGGTGAAAATGACGATTATTTATTTGAAGATTATGACGGTGATCGGGCAGCGGAATCGTCAGATTATAGTCGTTTAGGCCTAGCCGACAGTGGCACTCAAGTAACCATCATCATCGAAAACGCCCATGTAACTATTTCTCACTATCGCTCCATTGTGCTTACGCTGACCAATAACATCTATTTGCGTGATGTGCTGACGCGACGACAGGTTGAACTGTTGCATATTCAGCAGGGAAAGGAAACGGAGCGCCTTGGACCGTTGCGCTTTGAGGAAGCACCGGCACTGTTGCTACTAGGCCCCGATCAGGCTGGCAGCTTTATTTGCCAGCAAGAGGAATATCCTTTTACCCTGACCTTGAAGCGTGCCCAGGGTGTCGATCTAAGCCTAAAGGGTGACGAGCGGACCAATGGCTTGATCGTCCTGTCCGGCAGAGCTGTGCTGGACTGTCAGTTGTTTGACTATGAAAACCAGGTGGGGACGGAGTACCTTTTTGGCACGGTGCGTTGTGCCGCCTTGATAGAAAAACTGGGTCATGGCCTGGCAATTATTAGTGACGAAAGAGAGGGTTTAAATCACAAAAATCCTTTGGTAGCGGCCTTTTCTCAGGCTGTTAGTAAAATGATCGCGCCCTTTGTGGTGGCGGAGCAAGAAAAACTAAAGCATTTAGAACACGCTACTACGTCTGGCCGAACCAGTCGTATGATCGAGCACCTGCTCCAGCGCATGAGTCGTGCGGCGATTCAAGACCTGGGCATAGTACTAGCGGCCGCTGACCAGGAATCGGGTTCTTTGAGTGACAAAGATCTTCCGGCTGCTTTGCGTTTTACCACACCTTTTTATTATCGCAAGGTCAATCATCAATTCCACGTCACCTTGCTGCTTGATACCAGCCAATTGTCGGGTGATGAAGTCTTAACCTTTAGTTATGTGCTACCCGACTCTATGCACATTGAGACTGCTCCGACAGCAATTGCTGTTAGCGAACTGGGTGATAAACAGCGGATCGAATGGACGCTAGTAGGCGATGCAGCGGGAGAGCATGGAGAGATCAATGTGCGCACGGGAAGTTATTGGGCCTGGTGTGAGATTGTTGTAGCAGAGGATGCTTCCAGTCGCAGCCATGGCTTTTCCAGTCATATCGCAAAGAAAAGACTGCCTCGGGATCATGGTGCCGATATGTTTATGGGCTATGAGTTTCGCAACTTAAATAATGAACTGGACCGGGCTATCTATAGTGCGAAGGAGCGGAAAATCATCATCAATACCGGTGCGCCGACCGTGCAATTGTATGTGGATGGCCGAGGGCATTTTCGTGATGCAGCGAGACTGTTACTGGCCGAGCTTTTTATGAAAGTGATTTCCGATGAGTTGGCCCGCCGCACGGTAGACAAGTCAGGCCATAAAGGTAATATTGAAGCCTATCGTGCGGCAAAACAGGATATCATCCGCCGATACGGCAGTGAGATTCATCTTTCATTTCTCAATGGGTAAGGCGGCAAAAAATCATAGCCAGAGACTAAGGATACAAAATGAATGACATCATTTTCAGCTCAACGCTCACTTGCCCCCACTGCGGTCATCCTGAAACTGAAATAATGCCGACCGATGCCTGCCAATTTTTCTATCAGTGCAAAGGCTGCGGAACATTGCTCAAACCAAAGACCGGAGATTGCTGCGTATTTTGCTCTTACGGTTCGGTCAAATGCCCGCCAATTCAGCAAAATAAATCTTTTTGTGCAAGATAATACTTCTTAAAAAATGAATGCCTGCTTCATCACAGGACACCATTACGACACCCTACACTGCTGAGTTTTATTTCTATGATGAGCTGAACGATTTGCTTCTCCTAAAGCAACGCAAGCAAACGCTACATTATCATTTCAGTGGTCATCCAGGGTAAATAAATGGCTCTTTTTTGGCCGCTGCAAACCAACGTCGATACCACTATATATTAAAAAGACTTTAAGCCTAAGTAATAGTGCGAATGGTTTTGTAATCCTTATACTACTTATAATCTGACTCTAGAAGTTATGATACTTGAGGGTAAGTCTATGGATAAGCAATTAGTAGATGAGTCATTAGCGCTTTTCTTAAAACTATATAGCCTTAAAACGGCACCCGTCTATCAAGTAAAGAATCAGATAAAACTCATAGCATTAGCAAATAGAGCTTATTTTCGTCACGATCGGCGGCTAAAAGCTTGGGTTGAAGGTTTACTGAAATCCTCATGGCAAGTTCAAAAGTGAGACCAATGCACCCTCTTGCTCTGCTCATTACTCTAGTTACCCCACCAGATAGTTTCTAAAGTAGAATCAACTCTACACGGCTTACATGCCCTATATTTAGCTAAGTTGTCGATTGAGTAGGATATTAAGATTGTGAATCAGTTCATATTTATTACAGATTTCCCAGCTACCAACTAACTATTTCCACAAAACATACAACTATCGCACACTATCATTTTAAAAAATTAAGTATAAACACACGACATTAATTTTTAAGGGTAAGTGATATGGCTAAAATTATAAGGGCAAGCGTTATAACTGTAATACTCTACGCCTTTTTGTCGTGGACCGGTGTAGAAATACCTACTATTGTGTTCCTTTGCTTCCTTAGTGCTGTTGGGCTAATGACTGACGGCGTTAAGCAAAGTAGCCATCAAACTAGTCAGAATACCTAAACGAACACCACTCTCTACCCTTTCCCATAGTACAGATACGGTCAGCTACTAACCACAGCATTAGCTCTTTAAAAAGGTTTCTGACCGATAAAATTACATCAGAAATGGCAACCCATGCAACAAGGCGTTGCTACTTTCTAATAACAAAATTATGCCATATCAAATTTCTTGAGGCTTCTGTTTCGCTTTCCTGAACCAAGATTTTACAGCGATTATCTTCAAAAATTTTTACAAACTCATCAGTATTGATGTTTTCGTAAAGTTTACCCTTTTCCCTATGATTGACTTCATTTGTGCCGCGAAAGGATATGACTAAACAGCCATTGTCATTAAGTATTTGGAGTAATCGTTTGCAAGCAGTTGTTAAATTACTTGGGGTTAAATGCATCAATACGGCAGAACACAGCAAATTTTGAAACCGCGTTTCACCGAGTTGATTTAGCTCAGGTAGGTCCTCTTGAACAAAGTTATCGTTGGGATATAAAGATTGAGCTTGTTTTAACATTTGTTCTGAGGCATCAACACCTGTTGTCGGATACCCCTGTTGCGATAACCAATGGGTATCACGGCCAATGCCGCAGCCAATATCGATAGTTGTCCCATCTTTTATAAAATATTGGTCAATTAATTCATAAATCCGGTGCGGAGTTAACGTTGAATGCAATCGTGCGATGCTTTCGGCTTCGCGATTGTAGGTATCTATTGTTTCTTTATCCATGGCATATTTGTCTTTTTGAGTGTGTTCTGGTGTGATTTGATTGCTTAAACAGCGGTGATTAATCGTGAGCCAGTTTTCGTCATCATTTAAGCATTTATTTTCACTAATCTTAGGCGCTATGTTTGGCTAAACAGCCGAGTAGGGTTAAGATTAACGTTGAGCAGCTTTTTTAACGGATGATCGCCGATCACTGAAATCAAGATGATTTGAGGAATATTTGACTATGAACTTAAACCCAGTAAAACAATACGCAGATGTTGTGAATGGCATTATACACATTCATGTACCCGAAGGTTTTAATGCTAAACGTGTCGAATTAACGATTGTGCCATTAGAAGACGACACATCGTCACGCTCTACATTTCAACAGTTTTTACTTGATAGCCCTGAAATGTCAGATGACGAATATGCAGCCATTGAAGACAAAATAAGGCATTTGCGCCAATGGAAATAATCTGTCTCGATACGAATGTATTAATTGCACACAAACGAGCAAAGAAAGCAGATAAAGACAAAACTTTTTTGTACCGCTTGGCAACAAAATCTTATCAATTTGCTGTATCCAGTATTACGGTTTATGAATTATTGCGTGGTGATAATCAGGATGAAGATGCTTATTGGAAAGTCATGTTTAACAATATGACAGTGCTGGATTTTGACAGTAATTGCGCAGAACAAGCGGCTAATATTTACCAGAATTTAAAAAAGAAAGGTATGCTAATTGAACCTGAAGATTTATTGATAGCGGCGACTGCATTAGGAAATAACATGAACTTAGCAACAGGTAATATCAAACATTTTGATCGTGTTGTAGGTTTGGAATTAGTGGTAGATAACTTATCCTAAACAAAAACAATGACCCTTTAGATATTAAATAGTTTTCCGTTTTCTCGGAACTTGTCGTCCCGCCTCTGTCCGCCAGTATTTCCTGAATAATCACGCCAAAGCTCAACAAGAATACGTTATTTTGTTCGGCGGTTTTAGCTGACACGAGGTAAGCGTTTTTTTGGATAAAGTACGCTTGTTGAGTTTCTGCTTGCTATAGCTTCTTATGGTCAATTGTCCCATGAGTGTCCCACGGGCATAAAAAAAGCCCTTAGAAACTAATCTAAGGGCTTGATTTTATTGGAGCTGGCGATGGGAATCGAACCCGCGACCGGCTGATTACAAATCAGCTGCTCTACCGACTGAGCTAC
>CANNLO010000206.1 GCA_947505055.1 Methylococcaceae bacterium
TCTTGTCGCCATTTTCGATCATGTTGTAGTCTGCGATCGCATCGCCGACCGAATGCCGCAACTGTTTTTGAAGCTTGTTATATTGGATTCTGGATTTTTGGTTTGGATCTGACATGGTCAGAGATATGAGTTAAATGAGAGATTAAAAAGATCATCACCACGACCGAGGACAAGAATGCCATCACTCGTGGTGAATAAAAGAGTTGCTTAGCCGTTGTAACGCTGAAAGATTAGCGTGGCATTTGTTCCGCCAAATCCGAAGCTGTTCGACATAATGGTATTTAAGGTCACGTTGTCTTTACGTTCACGGACTATTGGAATACCGGCAGCGCCAGGATCAAGGTGATTAATATTGGCCGAGGCACTGAGGAAGTTTTCTTCCATCATCAGCAGCGAATAAATGGCTTCATTAACACCGGCCGCACCTAAGGCGTGTCCGGTTAGTGATTTTGTGGAACTGACTAAAGGTACATTCTCAGCACCAAACACCGTACGCAGAGCTTCCAGCTCTTTGGTGTCGCCAACAGGTGTGCTGGTACCGTGAGCATTAATATAATCAATGTTGCTACCGTTGATAGTTGCCATTGCCTGTTGCATACAACGCACAGCGCCTTCGCCTGATGGTTGAACCATGTCATAACCATCAGAAGTCGCACCGTAACCGGTCAGTTCTGCATAGATTTTTGCGCCACGCGCTTTGGCATGTTCCAGCTCTTCAATAACCAAAACCCCGCCGCCGCCTGAGATAACAAAGCCATCGCGGGTTTCGTCATATGGTCTGGAAGCGGTTGTTGGTGTATCGTTATATTTAGAAGACAGGGCGCCCATGGCATCGAATAACATCGACATGCTCCAGTGAACTTCTTCACCGCCACCGGCAAACACCACATCCTGTTTGCCCATCTGGATTAATTCCATGGCATGACCGATGCAATGAGCACTGGTCGCGCAAGCCGAGCTAATCGTATAATTAACGCCTTTGATTTTATAAGGCGTCGCCAGGCAGGCTGTATTGGTGCTGGACATGCTTCTGGGCACCCTATACGGTCCGACATGTTTGATACCTTTTTCACGAAGAATATCAGCGGCTTCAACAATATTTGAAGTCGAGGGTCCACCTGATCCCATCACCAGACCGGTTCTGAAATTTGAGACTTCGGATTCTCCCAAACCGGAATCATCAATGGCTTGCTGCATGGCGATATAGTTAAACGCTGCGCCATCGCCCATAAAACGTTTTGTTTTACGGTCGATGAAGTCGTCTAACTCTATGTTGATAGGTCCGTGCACATGACTACGAAACCCCATATCTTGATAAACGTCTGCGAAAACAATGCCTGAACGGCCTTCTTTTAGGGAATCGATGACTTCTGTTTGATTATTTCCAATGCTGGAAACAATGCCTAATCCGGTTACTACGACTCTTTTCATTGCTTGCCCCTAGAAAGATTCTGTGGAAGTAAATAAACCAACTCGTAAATCGGTTGCTTCATAGATCACTTTACCATCGACTTCCATGGTAGCGTCAGCGATACCCATGACCAATTTACGCAAAATCACTCTTTTTAAATTGACTCTGTAAACCACTTTTTTTGCCGTGGGTAAAACTTGCCCGGTAAATTTGACTTCACCCACACCTAAAGCACGTCCCTTACCAGGACCGCCCATCCAGCACAAATAAAAGCCAACCAACTGCCACATTGCGTCCAGTCCCAAACAACCGGGCATTACAGGATCGCCCTGGAAATGGCAGTCAAAAAACCATAAATCTGGCGTTATGTCCAGTTCAGCAATGATCTCACCCTTGCCGAATGTTCCACCTTCATCCGTAATCAGGGAAATACGATCCATCATTAACATGTTTGGTAAAGGCAATTGCGCATTTTTTGGTCCATACAGCTCCCCCCTGCCAGACTTCAACAATTCTTCGCGCGTAAAACTATGCTGTTTCCCCATACTCTTTAATATACCTTAGCTTAGTTATTATTATTCTAAATTGTGCATTATCTAACAGTCGCCGAAAAAAATCAGCTCAAATTTTAACCGGGCAACACATCTAGCATTAATTCTTTAATTTTTAAGTTCTTTTTTTCCACCGCGGGAAGGCATGATGCACTATAAGGCATAGAACAGCGCTGCGGTGAATCCTGCATGAGCTGTTGATAAATAATCGCGTAGGAAAGTACTGAAGTGACATATTTTCTGGTTTCCTTAAAAGGAATGGTTTCTATCCAAATGTCAGCCGGCATGGTTTCAAAACTTGGCAACCATTTTGCAACCCGCCCGGAACCGGCATTATAAGCGGCAATGGCTAAAGCAAAATGTCCGTGAAACTGCTTTAATAACTGTTTGTAATAAAAAGCACCGTAACGAACATTAACATCAGGATTAAACAGACTGCTCTCTGACTGCCATTTTTCGTTTAAATCACGGGCTATTTGCATGCCGGTTTTAGGCATGACCTGCATTAAGCCTCGCGCTCCAACCGCAGACTCGGCATCTTTATTGAAAATACTTTCCTGCCGAATCAAACCAAACACAATGGCCGGTTCAAGATTTTGCAGAACGGCATTGGTTTGAACCTGATTTGAATAATAAACCGGAAAACGCAAACCCAAATCATCCCAATAATCGGCTTTAACCAAGGTCGCAATGGCAACCTGATCCCAATGCCAGGACTGTGCCAGTTTGGCTGCAATCATGGTTTGTTCTTTAGTTAATTTTTTAACCGCATACCACCACTGCCGCTCGGCTTCCAAGTCCCTGTTCAGTGACTTGAACTCTCCAGCCACTTTAAAATCAAGGGAGTTTGCCAGACTCTCAAATTGATTTACTCCGGGCAACACCGGTTTATTTGAAAACTGATAGGGTTTCTGCACATTATCAGCGGCCAGAAATCCATAAAAACTCCTGTCCTCAGCAAGTTTTGTATACACTTCCTGAGCCTGCAAGGTATTTCCGGTTTTATCCAAAACTCTGGCTTGCCAATATTGCCACTTGGGATCCTTGCGTTCCTGATCAGTCAAACCGGCCAGTGCTTCAGACACATGCAGCCAGTTTTGTTCTAACAATGCAGTTCTAAGTTTCCATTCTGTCACTTCAGCATCGACCACTGGCAATTGACTAAGACGCTGGTATGCACCTGGGTTTCGACTCCGCGCCAAACTCATTGCAAGACTGCGCTCCAGTTTTTGGGCAATCTGGTTGTCTATCTGAAATGCCTGCTTTTTGTCATCCCACAGTTTAATTGCCAGACTCAAATCTGTTTTAGCCAAACGATCAATACCATGAGCGAAAAGCTTGCCCATAGACGGCGCTAAAAAATCGTTAGTTTCAAGCACTGCGGGCTTTTGGTGAACACGCAACCAAATATCGGCGATAAATTGATCGGTCTGAGGCATAGCGCGTCGAACATACTCTGCAACTGAAACATTATCTTTATCCAAAGCCAGTTCAAAGCGTTGCCAAATAAGTTCGGGTGTAAAGCCAGGTGATATCATCAATACCGACATCAGTGGATCGCATTCTTGGGGAAGGGAATCGCCGGTCAACCACAAACGTTTGGCCTCATTTAAAGGCGTTAGTAGATTACCTGTTTTATAAAGTGCCAGATTATACTGACATTGAAGAGCCGAATTGTCTGTCGCTTCAAAAGACTGAATCAACTCAAGCCAACGCTCATTTTTAGCCAGGTAATCCAGCCATTTTGATCTTAAAAGTCCGGCATAACGAGTCTCTCTGTAAGCCGCCAAAAAAGACTGAACCTGAAGGGTTTGCTGTAAATTATCTTTTAACCACAAGTATTGCAGATAAGGATAAAGCGGATAATCATTTAGTGTAGCGCTAATCCGCATAAACTGGGCTTGATTGCCTTGTGCAAGTAGCTTTTCTGCCTGCAAAAAATCAATTCTTTGTAATTCAAGTGATTTCCCCATTACGCCACCTGAAAAAAGCACCAGACCCATCAACAATGTTCCACACAGGTGTTTCATGTTTTACTCACAGTAAATATATTCCTAAAGAGGTTACAGACAGATATAATCAAGCGCTTATAAAACATTCTTATTTAATCCCGTGCAATCAAAACAGGCTACCCAACCGTATAGTTGGAACACTATTTACCACATTGCTTTAGAACATAAAAAAGAACTGATCACTTCGCATTTTATCGCTATTCTAGCAACCATTGCCAGTGTTCCAGTGCCTTTGCTGATGCCGTTGCTGGTTGATGAAGTCCTTTTGCACAAGCCCGGCTTCATTATTGAAACCATTAACCCGCTATTTCCAGTCGCCTGGCAAATCCCGATTCTATATATCGGTGTTATTCTGATAATCAGCGTTATTCTGCGCATTATTGCTATTATTTTTAATATTATACAATCTCGGCACTTTTGTCTGATAGCCAAAGATATTGTGTTTCGGATGCGCAGCGACTTGATCAGTCATCTGCAAAATATCTCAATGTCCGAATACGAAAGCCTCGGGACCGGAACGGTGGTAACCTATCTGGTCAAAGATCTTGATACCATTGATGCTTTTATAGGTACAACCGTTAGCAAACTGCTGGTTTCTGGCCTAACTATCATTGGTACCGCCGTAATTTTGTTATGGATGCATTGGCAGTTGGGTTTATTTATCCTGTTGCTTAATCCGGTAGTTATTTATTTTACCCGCGTGATCGGGTCTCGTGTTAAAGAGCTTAAAGGTAATGAAAACTCTGCTTTTGAGATTTTTCAACAAGCCTTGACCGAAACCCTGGAAGCGATTCATCAAATACGCGCCAGCAACCGCGAAAAACATTATTGCCAGCAACTGATTGAATCGGCCCGTTCGGTTAAGGATTATTCAACCGCTTTTGCCTGGAAAAGCGATGCCGCAAGCCGCTTAAGTTTTCTGGTATTTTTGTTTGGCTTTGATATTTTTCGGGCTTGCGCAATGCTTATGGTGATTTATTCCAATCTCAGCATCGGACAAATGCTGGCGGTATTCGGTTATCTTTGGTTTATGATGGGACCGGTACAGGAAATTTTAAGTATTCAATATGCTTTTTATGCTGCCAAAGCCGCCTTAATCAGAATTAACCGGCTTAAAAACCTGAAACAGGAACCCCATTACCCACATCTTGAGAATCCGTTTTTAAATAAAAAAACCGTCTCATTACGCGTGGAAAATTTGCACTTTAGCTACAGCGACGAAAAGATACTCGACGGCCTCCAGTTAAAAATAAAAGCCGGCGAAAAAGTTGCACTGGTCGGGGCTAGTGGCGGTGGAAAATCAACCTTGATACAAACTTTGATTGGCTTGTATCCGCCTGATCAAGGTCAGATTTATTTTGACGAAGTTCCAATTGATCGCATCGGATTGGAAGTGGTCAGAGAACATGTCGTCACGGTGTTGCAACACCCTGTGCTTTTTAATGATACCATTCGCGCCAACCTGACACTGGGTAAATCGGCTAGCGATGAAGAATTATGGAATGCGCTGGCTATCGCGCAATTAAATGATGTCGTGCAGGATCTGACCCAAGGATTGGATACCGTCGTTGGACGACTGGGCATGAGACTATCCGGTGGTCAGCGCCAACGCATGGCCATTGCCCGAATGATCGTCGCCAAGCCTAAAGTGGTGATACTGGACGAAGCGACCTCTGCCCTGGACAGCGAAACAGAATACAAATTACATCTAGCCATGGCGGACTTCTTAAGAGATCGTACCACCATTATCATTGCCCATCGATTAAGCGCTGTTAAACAGGCCAATCATGTTTATGTGTTTGAACAGGGAAAAATCTGCGAACATGGGCAGCATGAAACCTTACTTAATAAAAACGGCCTTTATGCCAAGCTTTATGGCGAATATCAGTGAAGCAGGTTTAAGGTGAAAGGCCAAAGACAGAAAAATCAATCATTTGAAATGCCCTTGAAGCTTGCCCCTTGATCCTCACTCCTCTAACTAAAAAAACATGCCTGAAACCTACGATCTCCACTGCCACTCTATCGCTTCTGACGGCTCCTTGTCGCCCACGGACTTAGTGCAGCGCGCCCATGAACAGGGCGTAACTTCACTGGCGTTAACTGATCACGATACGGTTGCAGGACTTGCCGAAGCACAGACGGCAGCAAGCATAACCGGCATCAAGTTAATTCCCGGCATAGAATTTTCAGCCACTTGGCAAAACAAGTGTTTCCATATTGTCGGCTTGGGTATTGATCCCGATTATCCACCTCTTCGTGAAGCCACCCATAGCTTGCAAGTCATGCGTATGGAACGCGCCGAAAAAATCGCTGATAAATTGGAAAAAAAACGCATACCCGGCGCACTGGATGCCGTCAAAAAAGCGGCTGGCGAGGGCATGATTACCCGCAGCCATTTTGCCGATTTTCTGCTTTCGCAATTTCACGTATCCACGCAACAGGAAGCCTTTGATCGCTATCTGGGCGCCGGTAAAGCAGCTTTTGTTTCTACGACCTGGTATGAACTGGAACAGGCAGTTAACTGGATCACCCAATCAGGCGGCGTTGCGGTACTGGCGCATCCCTTACGCTACAAGCTAACCGCCAGCTGGATGAAACGCCTGTTAGCGGCTTTTAAGGAAGCCGGTGGTCTGGGTATAGAAGTCGTAACAGGCCGCTACAATGCCGATGAAATTAAAACAGTAGCCAATTACGCAAGCCGCTTCGAACTTGCAGGCTCTGTTGGGTCTGATTTCCACAGCCCGGCCAACCCGTGGATAGAATTGGGCCGACTGGCTCCCTTGCCAACCAACATCACCCCTGTTTGGGAATTGTTTGAACACCTAAATGAACAAGCCGCCTGATGAGCTTTTGGCAAACTAAAAAACTGGCTGAAATGACTTCCGAAGAATGGGAGTCTTTATGTGATAACTGCGGCAAATGTTGTTTGCATAAACTCGAAGATGAAGACACCGGTGACATTTATTTTACCAGTGTCGCCTGCAAACTTATCGATCTGACTACCTGCCGCTGCACCCGTTATACCGAACGCACTGCGTTAATTCCCGAATGTCTGGATATAAAGATTCTTGATCTTGCCCAATACCACTGGCTACCGGCAACCTGCGCTTACCGCTTATTAAACGACGGCGAAGAACTGCCCTTGTGGCATCCATTGCTGACAGGAAGTACCGATGCTGTTGAAAAGGCAGATATCTCAATCAGAAGTTTTGCGCTTAATGAAACTGAGGTTGATGATCTGGAAGATCTTGAAGATTATATAGTTGAATGGCTGGATTAATTTACCCTGTCTAATCTAACCCAGACAGGAGCAAACCGATTTCGCTCGTTACACAGCACCGATCCCTATTAAATCAACTATCGATTTTGTAATGAAAGGCTCAAGGCAGATTAGAGAATCATAAGCAGAAATTGCGCTATAAGTTGACAGAGCTATGCTGTGCTGATCAATGAAAGAGTTTAACTTAAAGTCTTTATACAAAATGAGTTTGATGACATTATGGCAAACTTGGACACCAAGGTTGTTAAATTAAAACACAGAAACAAAGTTGTTGTATGCAACAGCGTTAATATTTGATCTTGGCCACTACAAATCAAAATAATAAAAGCAAAACCAGGCAATAATGGCGACTAATAATAAACCTCCACTAAACGATTTAACCAAAAAATCCTTAAATTTAATCAGTGGCTTTTTGTCAAAAAAAATCCGCACCGTTTACTACAATGCCAAAGAATCCATAGGCGAACATAAGCGTGACATCGTTGTAGCCCAGGTTGAACTGGCTTGCGTGGGTTTGCAGGATACGAGAAATGAATTTGAAAGCGCGCTGGAAAAGTTTAAATCGTTAGTTTCAGTCACAGAATCGACACTGGAACATAAATATCACCAGTTAAACAGACAATATCAATTTTGCTGCGCAAAATCCGATACGGTAAGTGACCGAATCAAAGCAATTGAACAGGTTAGCGAAGCGTTATTTGGAGAGTGGGAAAATGAATTAAATGAATACACCAATCGTAGTTTGCGCAATCACAGCAAACAA
>CANNLO010000207.1 GCA_947505055.1 Methylococcaceae bacterium
TTACAGTGCTACAAGATCAATTTAAACAAGGAAATAAAATAACACCTTTAGAATTATTTTTATCAAAATATATTACTTCATCAGAAATTTGTAACCTTTTAGAAATACCAAGGGCGACAATAGTTTTCGCTGTCTGGTAACGACCCATAACTGCCGGTCGACAATGATTTTACGCTTCTCTAAACCGGCCATTGAATAATCTCCATAAAAGGGAAATAAAAGACTGCTATTAACAGATCAGTCTGTATGGTTGTAACTATATTTTTTATGTAGACATAATCTCCAAGAATTGATCTCTCCCCCGATTTAGTATGCGCATTGCTTAGCGGCTTTTTTTTAGTTTAAAAGGCTTAGGGGAATCTATAATCCACGTTCAAATGAAGTCATTTCCGATTGTAATACACCCTTCGATATAGTCGAAGATTTGTTGTTTGGTCACCGAGCGGCTAGCCCCTCGCCTGAAAAGTAAATTCGCCACATGAAGAAAAGATACATGTAATCTGTAATTCCGTAATGCCATTAAACACTCACGCCTTCTATCATACAAATTTTGCCTGGTACTTCTAAATCAATGCCTATTCCAATAACAAAACGGTTCACACAATTGACGATAGCACAAAGGTCAACCAAATCTAGAAGAGCCTGTTCATCCCAACCGGCATCGAATATTCTCTGCGCATCGGTTTGTGTAATTTGATCCGGTGTAAGCGTTAATTTTTTGATGTAATGGAGAAGCGGCTTTAATTTCTCATCGACGTTGGCACCGCTAATATCGGCCTGTAATTGATCGAAGACGGCTTCATCAATGCCCAGTTCATTTGCTTTTTCTTTATGTGCTTTATAGAAAGATTTGCAATGGTTCAATCCCGATATATAAGTAATAATCAGCTCAATCATCTCTTTGTTGAGGGAAGAAAAACTGCTCTTGATGTCTTCGAGTAGTTTGAACAGCAAAATACCCCGGCGAGGATATTTCGCCAACAAACCGCCGAAGCTGTTAAGGTTAGGGCTTGAGGGTAGGTATGACATGTTATCTCTCGATAAGGGATTTAATTTCTACGAAAATTAGCATTAAAGTAAACCCCGATGAGGAACTTAACCATTTGTGTTTCTCTTTTTGACATGCTCAGTTTCTGTTCATTCACGTATATTAACGACAAGCCCGGTAGCGACTAAGGCAAATAAACCGGAGGTCATAAAAGCCAAGGTGTAGTTTCCAAACAAGCTATGCAAGTAGCCTGCGCCATAACTTGCTAACGCGGCGCCAATTTGGTGAGCAAAACAAATCCAGCCGAATATAACGCCCACGTTTTGCTTGCCGAATAAATCTGCAGTAAGTGCTGAAGTCGCTGGAACAGTCGATAACCAATTAAGCCCATAAACCACGGAAAATGCCATAAGTTGCCCAGTGGACTCGACATAGGGTAACAGCAGTAATGAAACACCCCGAAGCGCATAATAAATGGCAAGCAGCCAACGTTTACCAAAACGATCACATAGCCAACCGGAAAAAATGGTGCCTATAATATCGGTAGCACCCATTAATCCTAATGACATTGCCATGGTCATTTCCATGAAGCCGTGCTCGACGCCATGTGTAATCAAATGCGTCTGAAATAGTCCGGAGGTTGTAAAACCACAGATGCCGAAACTGAAAGCCAATAACCAAAATTGAGGACTGACCATTGCCAAACGCATCGGGTTTTTGTCAGGAGGAATGACCACTGTAGCCAATCCATTTGCACCATAAGGTTGCATTCCTTTTACACCAGGGTCATTTGCCATAAACTTCATCATCAATGGCAATACTATCAAGCCCAGCAATACCACAATAAATAAAGTGCAAGCCCTCCAGCCCAAATGCATATTCAGGCTCATGATAACCGGCGTTAAAATCAATTGACCTGACGAAAAAGCGGCACCCAGAATACCTAAAGCCAGACCGCGTCGCTCTCGAAACCAGCGATTAACAACGGTAGACCCCATTACTATTGAAGTACCTCCTGACCCTGCACCAACAATTAACCCCCAAAATAGATACAATTGCCAAGGTTCTTGCATGAAAATGCTACCGCCCGCACCTAACGTCAATAGAGTGAGCGATATCAGGGTGATGGCTTTGGTACCGTATAAATCCATCAACCTGCCTAAAAAGGGACCGGCAAGCCCAAATAAAAGTAGGTTGATCGAAACGGCGCCGCTGATTGTTTCACGACTCCAGTTAAATTCATGTTCCAGCGACAGCATAATAATGCCCAGAACAGATCGCAGCGTGGACGCCATAAACAAACACAAAAAGGTAACAGCAAGGACGATCCAAGCATAATGGATTCCGGTACGTTTAATAATTGTCATGATGGGCGACGTAGTTGGAATGATTAAAGAAGTTGTCTCATTCCACGCGCTGATATGGAAATACAGACTTAGGCCGAAATAAGCCTGTCCGCGTTTTAAGCGCAGGACAGGCGTTTCCTGGGGCTTCGATGTCGGAAACGCCTACCCTGGTTAAAGCTGGGCGGCCTTATTTAGGCCGATAATGGACACATCATGGCGCGTCTTCCAGATCATCAAGCAACTCAATCAAACGAGTCACGCCTTGCAACAAGATGCCGCCGACACCTAATGCAAACCAGACACCAATCACAAACCCCCAATGAATCGGCGCGGCGAAAAATTCCTCCCTGAACCAGAAAGTATGTCCCCATTCATTAAAGCCGACACTGACCAGAATCATGAACGGTCCGAATACGGCCAGCGTCAATGGCAAAGAAATGCCTTTGGCATAAAGTGGCAGTCGGGTTCTGGCGTACAACCAGGCGCAACCGCCCAGTATCACATAGAGTGGAAAATTAAAATAAAACTCGATGATATGATTAGCTGTGAAAGGCGTATCGCGGATGGCGACCTGATGCCAGGAATTATCCTGCTCCGCGAAATAACTACCGGCCCAATACACGGCAAAGGTGTAGATGCTGATCCACATGGTGAGGGTAAAATACCGGCGAATTTCCTCCTTCGGCTCCAGTTTATCCAGGTTACGATCACGTGAAAACCACAAATACCCCCATACGCCACTTACGAATATAGCAAGAACCGCTAATTCAATGTAAAACAGCCGCATCCAGTATTCTTCAAAAGCCGGTTCCGATGAGTCCAGGCCCGACGAGACAGCAAAAGCGCCTTGATATAAGCGTAGCCCGATATAGATGACGGTCAGAATGCCAAAGCCTTTCAGATACAGCGGTAAATCCTGCACATACCAGGGTATCTTGCTTTGAGTTTCTGCCAATGCAGGTAATTGTTCAGATGTTGTGGCCATGATGTTTTCCTCTTGAGATTTAATTGAATTTTGGGATTACTGCGGCAGTGATGCTGGAGATAAAGCGTTCACCCAAATGGTCGTCGTAAAAAAAACAGCAAGCCGCCAATCCGGCTGTCGGCATCGCGAATGAGACCGTCCAGTTTTTCCGACTCCCATAACGCATCTCTGGCAGTCATCGTCATCGTGCGCTGTTCGCCGGGTTGTATGGGCGTGGCATTATCAAGGCTCAAGCCTTCCGGAGCAGTCATGCTTTCCGAATCTTCTTTTTGATAGGATGCCTGTAGTTCCTTATTAAGGAAGTGCACATTGGCGGTAGTAAATTCGCCGATTCGAATCGGCTTGTCGCTGCGATTGTCGATTCTTAGTGTGAAAATCATAGCGCGGTCCGGCACACGGTATTCGGCTTTCAAGGTTTCGACATCGACCACGCCGGCATTCACTTGGGCCGAAAGCGGCAGAATCTGATCCAGAGAGGCCTGCAAAGGAATGGTGTTCGGATACTGGTTGGTCGTCATTGCATTGGCGGCCAGCACCAGCACAGGCACGCCAATCAGTATGGCTTTGCCGATTAACCGGTCATTGAGCGTAACCAATTCATCTTCCATGCCTGCTTGCAGCATTCTGTAGCGGGCAATGAACAAAGGCCGTCGCACCCACCAGAGCAACCAGGCCGTTGCCAGCACACCCCAGAAAACATGCCAGAGTATGCCGTTGCTCAAGCCATAGGTTTCCATATCGACCAGCTCGCCGTTGATGGTTTTGACCTCATTAGTAAAGTCATCGGCATTTCCCGCTATGTCCAGCCATACGCCTGGCCCCATCACTTGGCCCGCGTCTTTCAGGTTAAAGAAGGGATGGATGTGATAATGCCCCGGCAATCTTCCTTTGAGCACAATCTTGAAGTTGTAATCGCCCCCCGGCTGCAATGCCACGGAATTCATGAAGGGTTTACCGTTCAAATAGCGTTCGGTCCTGATCAGAACCGGGCCAGGCGTCGATATGTTCAAAAAGGATGCCTCGGGTTTAGGCACGCTGACCGGCCAATCCTCGGCAACATGAAACTTACCGCTGACGCTGACTTCTTCATTGACATTGAATTTTTGTTTGTCCCATTGCACGTCATAAAATTGAATCGTGCGCATTCTGATAAAAGGCTCTAATGCCTTTTCTCCATGCGCCATGACGGGTTGGACATTCAATGAGTAAACCGAAAAAATAAACCCCAGTGCTACCAGGCATCTTATTATTAGCGTTTTCATAATCAGGTTCTCCTTTAGATCTTGTTCAGGTAACGAACGGTTGCGAACCATTTACCGATATACCACCATAAGGTATACATCAGCGTGCATAACAGTGCCGAGCAAAATGCCGATAACGGCGTTGCATATTGGCCATAGGTGCGTAAAGTGCCTCGTTCAATAATACGTAAATACTCCGGCATGCCGGTACGAATGTATTCGAAACCGAACAAATCAGCGATCGATAATTGCGCATTACCATATTCAACAGGTACATGAAACATGCCGATGATTGGCCAGTTACTGGGATAGAACAGCAGCGCAAAAGCGGCGCCTCCGAATATTGCTGTTATCGTCAGACTGTTGCTTAACATCAAAATTGCATCCAGGACAAGCGCACCCGGAAGCATAGTGGCGGGCAACACCATATTAATGGGGAAATAATTCCAATAGTGATAGGCGAAGATACGGGCTACCCAAGTGCCTATCAATAACGCAGAGACGCAGAGTGTAGCGCCCATAGGCAGGCGAAACTTTGACCACATGACTGACTGCACAGCCGCCGGAAAGGTAATACCCATCAGCGGCGTAACCAGTGGCCACCATTGCCGGTCCTTCCAGTCCACCCAGAAATCCCAGTCGCCGACGGTCAGTGCAAAATGAAGATGAAAGGCTCCGATAAATAGGAAAAGAGCCAATACCAGAATCAGGTAATCGTAAGCGCGGCTAATCCGCGCCTTTTCTCCGGTGTATGGTCGAAAAGACCGATTTGAAATATTTGCTGACATCATTGCGTCTCCTATCAGTAGTAATAGATAAGCGGACTCGCTTATCCAAAAAAATCAGCGTGTTGTAGAATCGGCCGACCAACTATTGAGGGGGAACTGGGTTGACTCAAGCTAAACAACACGCTTGTGTGATACAGTAAGTTGAAAGGAGGAATTTGTTAAATGTATAAATTTCATTCCATCATCGACACAATTCATGGTCAGGCCTAGCTGTGTTTTTGTTATGCTAATGTCGAATAAATCTTGCCAAAATCAACATTGAAAGAGTCCCGAATGTCTAATTTAAGAACCTTCGACCTGAACTTATTGGTGGCGTTTGACGTACTGATGCGGGAATTGAACGTTACCCGAGCGGCTGAACAGATGTTTATCACACAATCGGCGATGAGCCATATTTTGCAGAGGTTACGGCAACAACTGAATGATCCTCTGCTGGTTAAAACGCCGACAGGTATGAAACCGACCGAAAGAGCGTTGGCCTTAATTGAGCCAATCAGAAGTTTATTGACTGAGATGGAGCAGTTGATTCAGCCGCCACTGGAATTTGAGGCAGAAACAAGTCAACGGCGATTTGTGCTGGCCGCTACGGATTACATGGAGCTGTTGTTAATACCCGAGTTATCGGGATTGATTGATCAATTCGCCCCCGGTATTGATCTTCACATTAAACGCACCGAATCGTCGTTTCCATCCGCACAATTGGAAAACGGCAGCCTCGATGTCGTACTCGGTTTCAAATCGGTATTAAATCCGCCTGCTCATTTACACTGCGAACATTTATTTAGCGACCAAATGGCCTGCGTGGTTAGACAGGATCATCCGTTGATAACAAAACTGCCGTCGTTAGAAGAATATCTGACAGTTTCTCACATGCTGATTTCCCGAACCGGAAGCAACGTCGGTTTAATTGATCAAAAACTAATGGAAGTGGGCTTGGAGCGGCGCATCAAATTAATCGTTCCACATTTTCTTTCCGCGCCGCTGATCGTTGCCGAAACCGATATGATATTGTCGCTACCTTATCGAATTGCCGAGCAGTTTAAAAAAATTGCCCCACTGGAAATATTTCCGTTGCCTATCGACCTTCCTTGTTACCAGTTAGTCATGATTTGGCATCCATTGCATGATAAAGATCCGGCCCATGTTTGGTTGCGAGATAAAATAACAGCGATAGGCCGGAACATAAACGCTTCATGAATTTGGTTTTACCGTCCGGGCAATCCGGCAGCCAGAGCTTTTATCTGTAACAGATAATAAGGCGGTTTGGATACCGACACGCCACCATTCAATGTGCCTGACTGATGCAATCGATTGACCACCGCAAACAATTGCCCATTAGGTCCGAAGCTAAACGAATCCACCCACGATAGACGCGGGCACTGCGCCAGTCGTTGGTATTTTTTGTCGGCCGAAATAACGCCAATCGCATTGGAGGCCAGCTCGCCCAAGTAGATGTTGTTATCTTTGTCGATGGTCATGCCGTCAGAAATTGGTTTATCACTATAGCGTTCAACGTGGCTCGCCAAGTTATTAGCATCTAGTTTCTCATTGACCAGATCGTCTGCCTTTATCCGATATAGACTGTGTCCATGCATGGGGCCAAAATAAACCCATTCATTGTTTAGGTCTTCAGTAATCGGATTAACTCCAATATGAGGTCGAACCAATTTTCCGGATTTATCCTTCACTTGAATCGGCACATTATCGATAACCAAATCGACCTCTTCCGGAATAACGCTGCTATGGCCTTCCAGTACGCGTCTTGCCGTACCAGTTTCTAAATTGACGACAATCAACCCCGCATTAAAGCCACCAGCCGGATCACTGATAAAAATATGCTTGTGTTTGTTATCGACTACAAAATCATTAACAAAAGCATCCTTCGGCGTTACCGGTGTTGGTAAATAAACGACTTGGTGCAGCTTATTGCTGAGAGTATCCCATCCAACCAATTTAGGAGTAACACCGTTACGCATGCCGTTATCCAACATCCACACAATGCCATGGGTATCACTACGAATGCCCAGTACAGAATCCAGTTTTAGGTTCGATACTGAATCCGAACCCGACAATTCTTTATTAGGAAACGGTACTAATACGTTATCTTTATATTCAACAACGGTGTATTTAGGCTGATAAAACTGATGCATGCTCATGATGATGCGGCCCTTATCGGTAACGGTAATATTACCCGGACCGGTATCGAGATTGGCCATAATGTTGAATTTTGAATCGGGACTGGCTGAGGCTTCAAATGCGAACAGAAAAAAAATAGCTGTGGCTTTAACGAGGGTATTCATAACTAACTCCAATTGAACAAGATTCGTTGGAAACATTACTCTGTCGAGTTAAGTCTGTTAAATGATCTTTATTCATGGCGGTATTTATAAATTTTGTGATGGCTGGAGCGGGCAGATATTCAAGTACACTTATGTCAATATCTAACTTCCTTCTGCCATATTCATCGCACTATAGCTGCCACTCGCCACTGTCAGTTCATGGCCGAACTGAGTCCTTCACGAAAGCCCTAGTCCAATGCTTAATCTAAGGCAAATCATTACTAGGATCACAGTCTTTTTGTTCAGATATAACGTCAATTAAGGCATAAAGCTTTTCTTCTTCTTTTTCTGATGACAAACTAATTGAAA
>CANNLO010000208.1 GCA_947505055.1 Methylococcaceae bacterium
TAAATCGGCTGCGCATAATTTGCTAGAGCACATGCAAATTCATGAGGCATCGGTGTTGCTGTTTGCAAAAGACCCGTATGTTTCGTTTACCAATAACCGGGCTGAACAGGATTTGCGTATGTCCAAGGTGAAGCAAAAAGTGTCCGGCTGTTTCAGGACTGAACTTTATGCGCAGGCTTATTGTCGAATATCGAGCTATCTACAAACGATGGCGAATAAAGGTTATAACCCGCTTATTGCCGTTCAAATGGCTCTGGCTGCCGAACTGGGGTCTATACGGGGCGAGTAGTTATCATTTAACTTTTTATACCACTTCTACAAGGCTCAATTGTTTAAGCTTCAATATACTACAAATCCAATCCAGTTGAGTACGAACAGAAAGATATTGATTTATTTTGCAAGCATAAGTCCCTGCATTTTTCATGCCCGGTTTTATTGTATTGCCAGCCTATTCTAGGTGTATACTTTGTCATCCTTTTTTTCATGAAAATATAACAATAACGGTATAAAACTGATGATTGAAAAGACTGTAAGCAAATACCTGCTTAACCTTGAAAAACACTTCGCCGCTGAAAATCCCGTATTACTGAAAGCATCAAAAGTCTTTCAGGAAATAGACCAAATTGAATATGAGTTAGGACTGATTGACCTAGAAGAAACCACTGCCAGTAAAAACTCCTGGTGGCCTATCATCACTTTAATAGGCGGCAATTCAACAGCTAAATCACGATTTATTAATAGCTACCTGGACTCGGACAATCAGTTTTCCGGAATTCAAACAGCCAGTCATAAATTTTCTGTCTTACTACATAATAATCACGCCAGTCCGTCGACTTTACCCGGAACTGCATTGGATGTAGATCACCGTTTTCCGTTTTATCAAATTAGCAATAAAATCGAGCAACAACAGAAAGATGAAGGCGATCGAATCAACTCTTATCTAGAATTAAAAACCATTAATTCAGACCACCTAAAAAGCAAGCTTTTTATCGATACGCCCAACATTAGCGCTGCTCCCTCTAACCCTATCATCTCCTTATTAGCGAAACATAGCATCGAAAACTCTGATCTAGTTTTGGTTTTTACCGATATTTTTGATTCAACTTCACCGTTGGTTGATGAGGTGATAGAGACAATTATTCTCCATCAGGATTCCAATAAATTCGCTTACCTTATTGACAAGCCTGCTGGCATGTTAAGTTCACCTGGCAATAACGAAATCATTTCTTCATGGCAAAGAAAATTGGCCAGCTTGGGTTTAAATACAGGTCAATTCATTGTTTTACCCAGCCAGGAAACCCAAAACTCTCCTAATTTTAGTGAGATAGACCAGCGCATTATCAATGTAGGACATGATCGGACCTATCGCATATTGAACTCATTAGAAAAAAATGTGCGTCATATTAATGACGTAGTAATGCCGGAAGTAAAAAAAGCCATTGAGATATGGAAAGACCGCTCTACTTTTTCCAGCCTTATTGTGCTTGGATTTATAGCGACTCTCGCTGTTTTTGCAGAAATTGAAACCGGTATTCTGGAGCTTTTGATAGACCCCATTATTGGCCCCGTCATCCTTATCATAATAATAGCCATCATGGTTCCCTTGCATATTCTGTTCAGCAAGGTTCAAGCAAGAGTCATCATCAATCAACTGAATGCTCGCCAAAAAGAACTTCATTTAATGGAAAATCTGGCCGGCATTTTTGAAAAAAACCTGACGTTTAATCGCATGCTTTTACCGATATCAGAACCCAAGGGCTGGAATAAAAAAACAAAACTTCAGCTGGCGCAAATATCCGCTAAAACCAAAGAACTGGTGCAGTTATTAAATGACAATTTCAGTACTTATGATGGATTTTCATTAATGGAGCAACCAGACTCATCTGACTTTAAATGATAAGCACGATACCCTAGGCAACTATGGATCATCTAAAACAGTATTTACCACTATGCGGGTTAAAAACCAACCCGCTTGAACTGCCAAGATCAGTCGATTTTTTCAAACAAAATCTGTTGTTCTACTTTGTTGTCGAATATTTCATGCAGGCCAATATGACTGATGACCCTATCGAGGCATTCGTCGAAGTCAGTATGGCGGCTTTATTAACGCTTTTGTTTATAGGCATAATGTTGTTTTTTAACAAAACACTATATGCCTATGTGCAGGTTACTACAGCAATTATGTTTTGCACCAATATCGTTGCGTTGCTCATTGTGCCGGTATTGGTTTGGTTGACCGTAAGTGAAGATGCACCCAGTTATTATGTTTTGGCGTTACTTCTGTTGTGGAGCTATGTTTTGGTGACACATATTTTCAAACAAGTTCTGTCCGTTAACCTTTTCGCCAGTTCTATCATGTCTTTGTTTTATTTTATTGCGACTTATTTGGGCGCCTTTGCCTTAGGACAGTTAATGTAATAAATCAGCTACATTGCTACAAAATGATAATCTAATGCCATCATTTTGTAGCCCCCCATTGATTTATAAAGAAATTCTAGAAATTCCCACAGCCTTACGTAATTCCTGCATAAATGGCACACTCACCGCACGAGCCTTTTTTGCACCTTCCTGTAATTGCTCTTCGATATGCTCAGGTGCCTGCATCAATGCTTCGTAACGCTCTCTTGCAGGTGTGATGTGTTCATTAATATGCTCAAACAACACTTGCTTCATTTCGCCCCAGCCAATGCCTGCGGCATAACGTTGACGTATTTCGGCAACTTCCGCTGACGAAGCAAAGGCTTGGTAAACACTGAATAAGGTACAACCTTCCGGATCTTTAGGCTCGCCCGGCTCCAATGAATTGGTTTTAATCTTGTTAATGAGCTTTCTTAATTTTTTTTCAGATTCAAATAAGGGAATAGTGTTGTTATAGCTTTTGCTCATCTTTCGTCCGTCCAGACCCGCCAAGGTTGACGCATGCTCTTCAACGACCGCTTCCGGTAATGCAAAATGTTCACCATAAATGTGATTAAAACGACCCGCAATGTCTCTGGCCATTTCAATATGTTGAATCTGATCCTTACCAACCGGAACTTTATTGGCATTAAACATTAGAATATCAGCAGCCATTAACACCGGATAACTGAACAAGCCCATAGTAATCCCTTTATCGGGATCATTCTCTCCGCCTTGCTCATTTTCAGCAACCGCTGCCTTATAGGCATGCGCCCTGTTCATCAGACCTTTTGAGGCGACGCAGGTTAATAACCAGGAAAGTTCCAGAATCTCCGGCACATCAGACTGCCGATAAAAAACCGCATTCGACGTATCCAAACCTAAAGCCAGCCAAGTCGCGGCAATCTCAAGACTGGATTGCCTGACTCGCTCAGGTTCCTGGCATTTAATCAGGGCATGATAATCAGCAAGAAAATAAAAAGGGGTGACATTGGCATCCTTGCTTGCCGCAATGGCTGGTTTGATTGCACCGACATAATTACCTAAATGTGGTGTACCTGTGGTTGTTATACCAGTTAAAACGATGGCTTTTTTCATTATTAAAGATACTCGGAGGTCTGGTTATTTTATCATTGGGTTTGCACAATATTACATTGTCAGCTTAATTTCCAGCTGTTGAAACGAATTCAGCAATTTGGGCTATAGCCCGGAAAATTAGCCCATTCGGTAAATCATGCCCTATTATTATATTTTTTATAGTAAACTTGCCAACTTGGGCCATGCAGCAGCCCAGTGATTGCAATCAAATTAAACTTATTTCGAGGACATAATATGTTGAATTATGATGAAAAACGTAGTTTTATTCGCATGGAAATAGACTGTGACATCACCTACAAACTTGCGGATTCAGATATATTGCATCCTGGCCGATGTTCGTCAATCAGTGGTGCTGGAGTTTCTTTTATTGCTGACCGTTTTTTTGAACTTGGCAAAGCAATGGAAATAAATGTTATTCCTAAAAGCACTGTTACTCCACCGATGACTGCATTTATAGAAGTAATCAGGTGTACCCGGCAAGACGAAAGCAGTTATGAAATTGCTGCGACCATAAAGAGTATAAAAGGGAGCTGAAGCTCCTGTCATTTTAAATTATTGGAAATTATGTTTACGATTACCAAAGAGGTCTATTTTTGTTACGGGCACCGATTAATGAATCACCCCGGTAAATGTCGAAATCTACATGGTCATAGCGTTAAAGCTTCTATTTCCATAGAACAGGAACACCTGAACGAGCAAGGAATGGTTTGTGACTTTTCTGAAATAAGAGACTGTGTCGAAGCTTATATCGACCTGACGCTTGATCATAATTTTCTATTGCATAAAGATGATCCGATCATTCCTATGCTGATTGAAAATAAAGAGCGTTTTCTTGCACTTGACGAACACCCTACCGCCGAAGTCCTTAGTAAAATGATTTATCGGCATCTCAAGCAATCTGGCTTTAATGTAGCTCAAGTAGTTTTATGGGAAACTGCCAGCGCCCATGCCTGTTATCGTGAAAACTGACGGTGATCATGAGTTTTGTTAATCCGGTTAATAAATCGGTCTGTCTGGAACACGTCTGTGAATCAAATTACCAAAAACTTTTCAGGTTAATTCCGGACTTAATGGCATTTAAAGATGCTGCAACCGGCTTTGCGCCACTCCATACTGCCTTGCATCTTGAAATCATCGAACGCACGCCATATACATTGACCCTGGAACTTAGTCATTGCTTCAACAAAAGCAGCGAGGATTCCTTGGCACCTGCAGTAAAAATCAGAGTTTATCTGGATGCCCATCTGGCCGAAGTATTAAGTGATCATGCCCGAGAAGCGGTTACAAAGGTCTTTAAAGACGGGAGTTTGAGTCGTGACATCATGAATTACAAATGGCGATTAAACTATTTCCTGCAAAAATGGCTGGATCATTGTTTAAAAAATGACTATTTGTTCAGTGCTAACTGACATGAACTAAACACACTTTCTGGAATAATATGAGCACATATTGTAAAACTCAGAATCTTAAAATGGTATGGCCACTTAAAACGCATATCAAGGAAGGATTGACATTAATATAAGCGCCCAATATAATTAACGGCTAAATAACACTCCCATTTAAATGGCGATGTAGCTCAGCTGGTTAGAGCACGGGATTCATAACCCCGGGGTCGGTGGTTCAAGTCCACCTATCGCCACCATAAAAAACAAGCACTTAGGTTAAAAGCAAGTGCTTTTTTATGTCTGAAATTCTCCACGTAACACTCACGTGACAGTAAAAAATAAATCCTCATAAAAACCCACAACAACTGCAAACAATTCAGGCACAAAAAAATGACAACCCGTTAAAGTTATCGGCTGTATTCTATGATGAAATCAGTCTCTTAAATCTTGAACTATTGTTTTTCCAGTAATTCTTTGTCCTTTGGTAATCGTTTTAATATAGCCTGAAATCTAGGTCCTTTTCTTAAATCAGCAACATCTTTAATACCATTTTTCTTATAATAGCTTTCAACTGTGCTTATATATTTTTCACAATAAATTACTTCCTGCTTATAGTTTTTTTCTTTCCTAGAAAGAATGGCAACACGTTCAAAAAAATATGGTGCTGGTACAATACCCGCTTTATCCATAGTGTTTAATTCTGCTTCACAACACTTTTTCATATAATCTAAATCATGTTCTTTTTCTTCTACATGCTCCCAAGTCTGCTTGCCATCAACTAAATTTGCTCCGTTGGTAACCTCGGCTATTAATTCACCACTAGTTTTAGACTCGCCATTACTTTTAAAAATACCAGTTTTAATCTTTGTAAATAAAACTATAGTATTCATTTATTGCTGAATTTTTTACTGAGTAATGCGACTAGCCTTAATTCGAATGACTACTCACTGGCCGGTAACCCCTTGCTGACATACATTCAGGATTCCCGGCTGGCACCTAACCAACAGAAAGCTGACAGTCAATTCTGAGACAATTTTTGCCGATGTAACAAGATATGAAACGATCCATTCGTAGCGAGTTACACAAATCAGCCTGGTCTGTTCATTTGGCACCTGCCGGTAGACAAATTAATAAGTGGTACGAAGTTCGTAAAAAATAGGTTTGCTTTATTAGGTGTAAGAATATATCTTACACTTTCATTAAAAACTGAATAGGGGAACAACATGGCGCAAGTACGAACCCAAACCGTTAGCCTTGGCGAGCACTGGAACAGCCTCATTGAGTCTCTGATCAAGAGTGGACGCTATGTAAGCGTGAGTGAAATTATGCGCGATTCCTTACGCTTGCTTGAAGAAAGAGAAGCGAATTCAAAGCTACAATTTTTACGCACCGCCCTGATTGAAGGCGAAGAGAGTGGCGATGCTGGCGAATTACATATGGAGTCAATCAGACTGGAAGCCAAAAAAGAAGCTGGTTTAGTCTGATAATGCGCAAAATCCATACTCAGGCGCTCGCAAAACAAGACCTGAAAAATATCTGGCTTTATTCGTTCAAAAAATGGGGAGCTGAACAGGCGGATTGCTACTTTGATGAATTAAATGCCGCATTCGCTTTAATCACTGAAAAACCGGAATTGGGTTTTGCCTGTGATTACATCCGAGAAGGGTACAGACAATTTCACATCAATCGTCATTTAGTTTTTATCGTGTTACAGCAATCAAAATTCACATTGTGCGAGTGCTACGACAGTATGAGTTACACTGCACATTTATAAAACTACCAGGGTTGGCTAGGCTTTGCCCAATAGGAACGGAATCGCCCATCATAGATGGTTGGATTTTACCCTAAGGGAATTTTGAAATAGCTGCTTTGTAAAAATTCAGACTTTTACTGGGCATTAATTTACGCCATTCCAATCTATGAAAACGATGCGTCTGTCGGCTATATGTCGGTAAGTGGCAAACCCAGTCATGCGCATATTCAAATTACAGATGTGGCATACCAGTTATTTCGCGAAGGTAAGGCAAGCGGCTTAAAAATTGAAGATGGCAAGGTTATAATATCAACATTGCGTTTAGAGATGAATTTGGGCGCCTAAAACTTAACGCAGATCAGTGGCAAATATTAAAAGCCGTTTTCCACATTGTTTTTTATTTATCCCTACGTTAGCAATTGCGACAGGCTGTGTCAAAGGGCACAAGAAAATCTCCAGATTTAGAATTTACTCCACTAGCCTATAAAAATAGGGCTAGCTATTAATCATAGACTTCACTATTGAATCTAATTCAAAAAATAATCGACTTATTATTTCCACCAGTATTGGTGATATTACGTTTTGACATAACCTGGACCCAAACCAGTCATTGAAGCTTGAGTTAGGCATGGCAGCAGGACGTATAGCCGCCAATGACAGCGATTCAATAAACACCTATGCCATATCTTCAATATTACAATTAAAATATAAAAATTTCAATTGCTTGCATGAAAATATGAATTGCAATTACATTTGTGTCGATATAGTATCTCTAACAACAATTCTAATGAGATAAAAAATTTATTGCGGAGATCCATATGAATTTCGTCACATCAATACCAGATTCATTGAAGTCGACCGATTGTTCCTCAGAACAATTGCTTCATGATCTCCAAGTCCGCCAAGTTGATCTTGAGTTTAAGCTGATTGAACTGGAAGTTCAGAACGAGCATCTCCGAAGCACTCAAACCCAGCATGAACAATCAGACGGCTATTATGCGGATCTTTTTAATAATGCCCCAGTTGCTTATCTCACGCTCACTGATAAAGAGCTGATTTCAGATACCAATATAGCTGCGACTGAACTTTTTGGTATCGAACGCCACAACTTGTTATCCCGTCGATTTGCCAATTTTGTCGCACCTGATGATGGTGATCGCTGGTATTTATTATTCGTTCAGCTCATTAAACACTATCAGGCTGTAGATATCGAGTTGACGTTGAAAAATAACCAGGGAATAGAATTTCCTGTGCTATTAAATTGTCTGAGTAGCAACGCCACAGTACGCATTTCAATCACAAA
>CANNLO010000209.1 GCA_947505055.1 Methylococcaceae bacterium
AATGGCTCGGTTAAAACATTGGATCAGGCTGTCAACATGATGGCTAAACTACAATTGGGCAAGGACTTGAACAAAGAAGAAATTGCTGACATAGTAGCGTTTTTAAATGGCTTAACCGGCGAGTTTCCTAAACAGAAAATGCCTGTTTTACCCGGAACACCAGTATCTACGTTTAATTAAGTAACACAAAAAGCCGCCCCTATAAATTAGTTATGGGGGCGATTTTAGTGCCTATGGCGAATCAGCTCGCCACAGCATTTATTCTGTTTTATAAATAGGCGTTGCTGAAATACGCTCATCAATCTGTCTGGAAATCTCCTGGTAAATCGGGCTTTTTACCGATTCATAGCGCTGTTTAAACTCCGCTTCATTCATATGTTCGGGAAGATCTCTGGGGTCAGGCATAAAATCGCTGTAATCTTTTATTTTCGCCATGGCTTTTTGCATTTTCCGTGCACTTTCCGGTGACGATGTCGCCATTTCTCCAAACCGTGTACCTGCTTTATCGGCAGCAAGGTCGATAAAACTGAAGCCGCTACCGCCCTCCTGAGCATCACTTAATTCTTTTTCTTCACCGGCAATTTGGGCTGTTTGTTGATTAACCGATGCTGTCAGCGCTGCCGAACCAATAAAATGTTGGGCCAGATCTGTACGCTTATATAAAAAAGCCGCGTATTGCTGACTTGTTGTCGCGTTAGACTGAGGTGTCAGAAGTTTTTGCGTTTCCTCTTTATTGACATAGTCATTAATCGTAGAGATAACATCACGATTTTCCTCAATGGCCGTCTCTAAGGTAGACCGTTGGTAAGCCAGCTCAAACAAAGGTTGTAATAAATCCGCCAGCGACAAACGCCACTCAGGATCATGTTTAGCAATAATACTGGCTAGCTTGGCCTGATAGATATTAAGCGTCGAATTGTCACCGGTATGCGTCAAAAAATTCCGCGCCTGAAGCAATATCTCTTTGTTGGTATAGTAAGTAATTGTCAGTATTTCGCCTTCGATTTTCACTTGCTTTAGCGGTCGGGTAGCGAGAATGAAATATTCATTTAATGAAGAATGTTGAATAATTTTGTCTATCACCATCGAGGCCAATTTTGCCGGCAACAATAAATTTCCGGCTTTAAATTTGGTTATAACAGGAAGTTCGCTATCATTGACATTACCTAATTTAAAACTGATATTTAAATACTTGCCCACACTGTTTTCAGGCAGTGACATCGTAACGAAGAATCTCAACTGGTTTTTATTGAATTCCAGGCGGGCTGCACTTTTACTATAGCGATTTAACAAATAATTGCTGGCAAGATTGAGATCGGCCTGATTTAACTCAATAACGCCAATTTCATCCGGCTTGGTTTTTGATCCTTCATGCAGAATTTTTTTTGCCCTGACCAGATCCTCGCGGCTGGGTGACCAGCCTACTTCAAGCTCAGGTCGATCACCCACTCCAAAAAGAATCAGCAGCACAGTTATAATGATCAGTATCCCAAAACAGTACAGCACCACACGCATTGCAATGTAAGGCAATTGGCGGAGACACCTTAGGAAACAGTTAGCAAATAAAGTTCTCATGAAGCTGGAATCAGACAAATTCCAATTTAAATCCTGCCGTTTTGAGATGTTCAGTTTCCTGGATTAAATCTGCATGAGTTAGGGGTGCCCGAGCTAACCAGTTATCCGGAAATTCCAGTGTTATTTTTGATTTTATTAGCTTTATTTTGAATAAAGGTAAAGCATATTCCTGACGATTGCGATGCAACAATACAGAGAGACGTAAAATAACAGTCAAATTAGGTGCATCTACATTCCAGGGAAATGGCAATTCATTGAACGCCGAACGGGAAAACTTTCGGCGATGCGCCTTCACAATGGTTGACAGTAAAATCTGATCCTGCCGCGAAAAGCCTGAAAAATCTCCATTTTCAATAATATAAGCACTGTGTTTATGATAATGACTGTGCGCTATGTCCTGACCGATTTCATGTAAATCGGCCGCCCAATTTAAAAACTGTTCGGCATGTTCCTGATTAGGGCCGAAATAACCTTCTTCCAATTGATTTAGTACGAAGTGAATGGTCTGTTTAATACGCGAAGCATGCTCCGTATCAGTATGATAACGTTGTGCCAGGGCTTGTACCGTTGCAGAACGAATGTCGTGATCATATAAACGACCCAACAAATCATAAATGAGCCCTTCCCTCAAGGCGCCATCAGATACGGTCATCTGTTCGATACCCAAGCTTTTGAACGTGGCATAAATAATGGCCAAGCCACCCGGAAACACGGGGAGACGCTCAGGGTCCAAGTCTGAAAGGTTCAGCTCATCAACATGTGTGCACTGATTAATGTGAGCGACTAACAGCTCCAAACCTTCTCTGGTTATACCGTTATTACTCCAGTTTTTAGCTTTCAGAACTTTATCGATAGAACGTAAAGTGCCTGAAGCGCCAATAGCTTCATCCCAGTTTCTGCGATGAAACTGTTTCTGCAACGGTTCAAGCTGCTGTTCAGCAAACAGGGTTGCCTGAGTGAAAGCACTTTTGGATAGCTTGCCGTCTTTAAAAAAAGCGTTACTCACCAGTACACAACCCATAGGTGTGCTTTCTTTAACCTGAGGTGTATCACCTGAACCAATAATATATTCAGTGCTGCCACCGCCAATGTCCATAACCAGCCTTAAATTGGCCTTGCTGCCCAGACTGTGGGCAACGCCTTGATAGATTAAGCGGGCTTCTTCTATTCCGGAAATAATATGGATGGGATGATTAAGCGCTTTTTCGGCCTTATCTAAAAACTGTTGTGAGTTTTTGGCAATGCGCAAAGCACTGGTTCCGACTATACGGACACTTTCTGGTGGAAAATCACGTATTCTTTGTCCAAAGCGCTCCAGACAGCCTAAGGCTCTTTCCTGGGTTTTAGCGTCAAGGTGATTATGCTTGTCCAGACCGGATGCCAACCTTACCATTTCTTTAATACGATCCAGCGTTTGTAATTTTCCATTGGTTAAACTGCAAACTATCATGTGAAAACTATTTGAACCCAGATCCACAGCGGCAACGATTTCAGGCGGTTTTTTTAACACAAATTATCCGGTTTTGTTAATGTAATCAGTAAATATCAGATAAGGTTAAAGCTTCAAGGTTAAAGGTTCAAGGTGTTTTTTGCACATTATGCCTTTAATCTTGCACCTTGCGCTTTTAACCTTTAATCTTGCGCCTTTAATCTTGCACCTTAATGTATGAATGCACTCTCTCTGCGTAATCTTAAAAAAATCTATAACAATGGTTTCGAAGCCTTAAAAGGCATCGATCTTGATGTGGAAGCCGGTGACTTTTTTGCCTTGCTCGGACCCAATGGTGCAGGCAAGTCAACGGCGATAGGTATTGTCAGTTCGCTGGTAAACTCTACCAGCGGCTCGGTCACTATCTTTGGCCATGACCTGAAACGGGAACAGGCCAAAGCCAAAAGCTGTATCGGCCTGGTTCCACAGGAGGTCAATTTCAACCAGTTTGATACCGTCAAAAGCATCGTCCTGAATCAGGCCGGTTATTACGGCATGCCCCGCAAACTCGCCTTGCAACGAACCGAACATTGTCTCAAACAAATGGATTTGTGGGACAAGCGGGACACTATTTCCCGACGCCTGTCAGGCGGCATGAAGCGCCGGGTCATGATCGCCCGGGCCATGGTGCATGCTCCCAAACTACTGATTCTTGATGAGCCGACTGCCGGCGTCGATATCGAAATACGTCGCTCCATGTGGAAAATGATGCGGGAAGTCAATGAACAAGGCACCACCATCATTTTAACTACACATTATCTGGAAGAAGCGGAGAGTCTGTGTCGCAACATTGCCATCATCAATAACGGCTTGATCGTTGAAAACACTGATATGAAAAGTTTGCTGGCAAGGCTGCATATTGAACATTTTGTAATGGATCTGGCTAATCCAATGACTCAAACACCTGTTATTGAAGGCTGCCAAATTGAACTTTTGACCGACAAAAGCCTGAATGTCGCCGTACCAAAAGAACATGGACTTAACCGCTTATTTAGCCAGTTAAGCGCACAGAACATTCAAGTCATCAGCTTAAAAAACAAGACCAATCGATTGGAACAGTTATTTATGGATTTAATAGACTCTAATCCTTCAGTTCTTCACTCTGGAGACAGACAATCATGAATCGCTCCATTGCCTTTAAAACCATAATTATCAAAGAAATTTTCCGTTTCATCAGAATCTGGCCTCAAACTCTGCTACCGCCGGCGATTACTACCGCGCTGTATTTTTTGATTTTCGGCAAGTTGATAGGCGACCGGATAGGCACGATTGGCGGCGCCAGTTATATGGACTATATTGTACCCGGCATTATTTTAATGTCAGTGATAAGTCATTCCTACGCTAATGTCGTCTCTTCGTTTTACTCGACTAAATTTCAGCGCAATATAGAAGAAATATTGGTTGCCCCCATACCCAACTGGGTTATTTTGAGTGGTTATGTTAGCGGAGGTATAATTAGAGGCTTGCTGGTAGGTATCGTGGTCAGTTTCATATCCATGCTCTTTGCCGATATTGCCATTAAAAATATAACAATCACCCTGTCCATTGCGTTACTGACCGCCACCGTATTTGCTTTAGCCGGCTTTATTAATGCGATATTGGCTGAAAGTTTTGACGATATTTCGATTATTCCGAATTTTGTATTAACGCCCTTGAGCTATCTGGGTGGCGTATTTTATTCGACCGACATGTTGCCCAGCATCTGGCAAACTATCTCCATGGGAAATCCCATTCTATATATGATCAATGCCTTTCGTTATGGCTTGATTGGTGTTACCGATGTTGATATTCAACTCACCTTTATAATTATCGGTGGCTTTATTGTGACCCTGACTTCGTTCAGCCTACTCCTATTACATAAAGGCATTGGCATTAAAAATTGAAAAAAGGGGTAATGAGTTAAATTTGTAGCTTGCTGTATTATGTATTGATGACATGCTATCAAGAAACCGTCTGCCCCGTGTGATTAGCCGATTAGCTTTGTACATGATGAACAATACGATCTTTAAAATCAGCGGCAAAAATCTCCCGCATTTTGGGGCGTTGCGTAACAAAACAGACAGAGGAAGACGGGCGATAGCTGCGATCTTGCAGCGCCTCCGCCAGTTCCAGCAGGTTTAATTACTGCCGTGCTTCAAAGCGCAAGGCATTGTAGGTGTTCTGGTTGCCATTGTTGGTATTGAAGTTCCAAGCATTGCCAGAACCGGCCGAGTACTCTACATAATGGCCGACTGCTGACAGTCCACTTCAACTACTTAGGTCTTGATCAAAAGCCTGTAGACTTTGCCCATCGACTCCTCAAGCCGGTCGGGGTTTGTAACCCCGATCGAAACGTTTAACAACATTCAGCACGGTATAAATCTGCGCTAAACGTGAGTAACGGGGTTGCAAACCCCGTCACGCCTCGTTCATGCCCCCTCTATGCCGGTTGCCGCCCCGCCCGTGTACCAGTTATCGTCGGAGCTTATCTCTGGTTAAGGCTAGAAACCAGATTTTGACAACATCATATACATTTCGACACCTCATCAAGGGCTCACTTGCGTTCATCTCCCCAATACTCACCTGACGGCTTGTAGCCGCCTTTTCCTCTATCGCTCACGACCTGTACTTTTAACACAGGCCGCATAGAATGGTTTGATTCCAGCTTCTGGTCGCCGAAATCGAGAGACCTAGTCTCATCTTTAATACAGCATGAAAGGCTTAACCTTAAACTGTCCCGCCTTAAGTTGGTAGCCGGTATTTACACAGATCGTGATCCCGGCATGGATTTTATTAGTCTTTATGCTTTCCGCCTTTAAATTTCAAATTTGTGACAGATTTGGCAGTCGCATGTCAGGTGCCTGTCAAATGTTAGATAAATATTTTACCGTATTTTAGTTAAATTGATCGCTTGCCCATAAGACTTGCAAGCCCCGTCGTACGAGCATTGTTGTCTTGCAGGCAATGATATATAGAGTGATTTAAGCCGACCATAAGGGTTAAAAAAGTTGAGTGTCAGCTGTCAGGGGCTAAAAACGGGCGGCTACCAGAAATACCTTCAGCAATGCTTCATAACTAGCCGCTTGGTAGGCGATAGACCCTGCAAGGTAGTTTTTGGCGCGATACTTGCTTTAGGATTGCATGAGAGATTAAAAGCTGGTAGAAAATTTTCGAGTGGAGCTTTAAGGCCAAGTGGGCAGTTTTAAAATATTTAGTAATAACTTTTTTAACTTTGAGAAAAAGGGTAATTAGAATGAAAAAAAATAAATTGGTAATGGGATTATCTTTGATAGTTCTTGTTGCTTCAGTCGACGGAGGATTGGCGCATGCCAATAGCGCAACTCCCCATCATGTGATAACTGACGGGGACACCGTTAAGACGTTAAACAGCAGACAAAAAACGCCGCATTCTGCCAGAAAAGAAGCGGCAAAGCGTTTGAAAGTTGAGCACCAACAAGAAGAACAGAAACATAAGAATGACGGAGCCAATGCGTATCAAGGCCAAAATACATCTGAAAATGGTCTGGAAAACAATAAAACACCAAAATCAAAAAGAGGAGCACAATGAACAACAGCCTACGTAAAGCAATTAAGCAAATCCTGCTTGCCGGTAGCACTGCCGTCTTTGCAGCAGGAGCATTAGCTGCTGTAACACCAGGCCAGCAGAACCCACCTCCAGGCCCTGGTCAAGTGCCGGACTATTTCGGTATCGTACCTAACTACGCCAACAGCCCGCAGCCGGTTATGGCTGTGGTATCGGGTGGCTCAGGCACAGGTGCCGCTGCAACCACTTATGACTATAGTATTGACGTGCAAACGCGCAATATTATGGATGTCCAGGGTGGCGTAGGTTATAAAAAGGGTGACAGCTTAACCCTTACTGGCGGTCTCGTCGGGAGTGTTGCGACCACATGTAACGTCATAGTCAATAATGTTGACGGTACAGGTGCCATTATACCTAATGCAGATGGCACTTTAGGCATTGACTTACCTACAACTGCAGGAGCGACTTGCGCCGGATTTACCAACCCCATTTCCAACACAGGTATCCGCAAGTTTGTTGACTCTTTGCCGTTGTTGAATACACCAAACAACCTGGGGCAGAAAATGCCGATTGCTGTGGCTGACACCACTACTTTTCCTGCGGTTGGAACAACGCCAGCCGCTGATTATTATGAAATTGCCGAAGTCGAGTATACCCAAAAACTACACACGGATTTGCCAGCCAGCCATTTACGTGGCTACGTGCAAATCAAGACCGGTGGTTTTACTGTAGCTGGCTTCAATGCGGCGACGGATAAACTGGCGTATGCCAGTCAATATGCAGGTTACTTAGGTCCTGTTATAGTTGCCACGAAAGACAAACCCGTGCGTATTAAATTGACTAACCTGTTATCGACCGGAAAGGCTGGCGAGATACCGATGCCTGTTGATACTACCTATATGGGTGCTGACTCGGCTGAGGCAACTCAAAACCGCACCGCATTGCATTTACATGGTGGTAACACGCCATGGATCAGTGATGGTACCCCGCGTCAATGGGTTAAACCTGCGGGTGAGTTAATTGGCCCCAACAAGGGTGAGACGACACGCGATGTGCCTGATATGTGGTTCGATGCTGCTGGCAATGTAGTTCCTGCGGTCACTGTGCCGGCTGATCCGATAGCTGCGGGACTCAGTAACAATCCCGGCAATGGTTCAATGACTTTTTACTACACCAACCAGCAAAGTGCGCGGTTGATGTTTTATCATGATCATGCCGAAGGTATTACCCGTTTGAACGTGTATGGCGGTATGGCGGCAGTTTATGTATTGCAGGATCAAACCGAGCAGAGCTTAGTGGCTGCGGGTACTATCCCAGGTTTGGCCGACACTATTCCTTTGGT
>CANNLO010000210.1 GCA_947505055.1 Methylococcaceae bacterium
ATTAAAAGTTATTTGCCGGCAGATATTGAAGTAGGTACGGTTGATAAATTCCAAGGGCTAGAGGCGGAGGTGGTGATTGTCTCCATGACCACGTCTAATAGTGAATATCTGCCACGTAATATGGAGTTTTTGTATAACAAGAATCGCCTCAATGTTGCTGTTTCAAGGGCTCGGTCTTTGGCGATTGTGGTGGCTAATCCCAAGCTATTGGAGATTGATTGCACATCCCCTGTGCAGATGGGGTTGGTGAATACACTGTGCTGGTTACGGGAATACACTAACACTTAGAGTAGGCGTTTCCATAATATAAATTAAGGAGTGAAAAAATGGATTCATTAGATAAGTTACCTGAGAAGCATAAGCAAAAACTACAGTGGTTTTTGAGTAATAGAAACAAAGAGGTTAGCTGGAAAGAGACAAGGCCGGAAAATAATAGAATCCCAGACTCTCCATTTTTATTTACTACAGCAAAAGGAATTTTCAAGCCCAAAGATTCTGAATATGCATTAAGCATTAAAGTGATGCTGAACTCTCACTATCAGGATCAGAAGATAATACCTCACACCGATGGATCATGGTCATTTCGCTACCATCAAGAGGAGAATGATGGAAAGTCTGCAAATGCTTTGGCCACAAATAAAGGGCTAGTAGCTTGTATGAGAGATGGCATTCCAATTGGGGTTGCAATACAAAAAAATGGTAAACCAGGTGCAAGATACAGCATATTAGGCCTTGCTCAAGTTGTGGAGTTAAGAGATGGATTCTTTCAAATCAATGGGTATTCGAATGAGGGGAAAGTAACTACTGGGCAATCCTATGGCCCTTACACGGAAGAGCTAGATCAGATTGAAGTTGATATATTTGACCCAAAGACACAGCTAGATGCTAGGTACAAGGTGTTAAAGCAAATTGTTCAGCGCCAAGGGCAGAGAAAATTTAGAGAAGAGTTGTTGCGGATTTACAATTCGACCTGCGTCATTACTAAATGTAATGTACCTTCAGTTTTAGAAGCTGCACATATAACGCCGTATTTGGGGCTTAATACTAACAAAATATCCAACGGTCTCATCCTTAGGGCTGATATTCATACTTTATGGGATCTTGGTCTAATTGCAATTGATCCATCAGAAATGACAATTCATATTAGTTCAGTTCTGAATGGGTCGGAATATGAGCATTTTAATCTAATAAAAATTATCGAATTGGATGTTAATGAGACCGAGCGCCTATCAAAAAAGGCACTTCAGGTTCAATGGGATTTATTTTCAAAAAAATGATTACTTCAATTTAACTTATTATTTTCTTTAGTTCTAATACTGAAAAAGGGGGCTCACGTTTATGAAGCATAGCATGGCAGTTAGGACAAACGGGGATGAGGTCTTTCTCAGGGTTTATTTGATAATTTTTACTAATGCTTGATAAGGGGACAATATGATGCACGTGTATAAAACCACTACCAAGTTCTCCATACTTAACTCCAAAATCAATAGAACAAACTTTGCATGTGGTGCCATGAAATTTTATTGCAGCTTCTCGTGCAGATTTATTCCGCTCGTATTTATTTAATGCTACAGATATCGATTGGCCCTCTTGAAATAATGATGGCAATTCATTATTTACAGTTGTTGTTTTTGTTGTAACTTCTAGAGGTTTTTGTTTATTTTCATTTTTAGGTATAACCACGTAGCTCCAACGGTATGAGCTATATAAATGAGGCTTGAACGAAGAGTCTTTTGGTTGCTTATGTTTAACTTTTATTCGAAAAACTGTGCCGACCGGGTGATCGTAACGCATCTGTTTGCTACATTCAATTAGCATATCAGTGCTGAATGATTGATCAGGTAGTGGGCGAACTTCGATGATGTTGCCACAATAAAATGTTTCAGCAAGAATTTCTACGTAATCATCGTATCGCATGGAAACCTCCCTAAAGCTAACGTCCCATTATGGTAGTTAATGAAGGATGCAGTATTAGTCATTAACTTAACTTATTGTTGAAAAATCTAAAAAAAACCTATAGTCGTTCTGATAGTAAATATCAACTGACGTTCGACCATATCTAAAAAGGTGGTCAATTGTGACGATGTGCCCCGGCCTAATTCCAAGGCGGCGACGAAAGTAAATGCCGAGAATCGCATTGTCTCCTGAGGTTTCTATGGCTTTGCCATTGTCTTGTGAACGAACGCATTTTAAAATCTCTCCATCATCACACTCCAGCAGAAACGCTTCACCTCGATCTGGAAAAAACCCACTCCTCTGGATAAGTGCTGGAACTGGCAGGTATGCCTGATTAGGATCTCGATTAGGACGTTGGCCCCAGTTAAGACCTGATCGTTGAGGGACAACTTCAATGCCCTTTAACTTAGCCGTCAAAGGAAGGGATATAAAATGTGATTTTGAACACATGCTTAAAAAATCTCCTAATTAAGGGCAGTACTGTTTTAAGTTGACTTTACGCAGACTCCAATTTAGCAATTAAATTTTTGGTTACGGAAGCCCGGCTATGAATGCATTAACTGGAATACTAATACTTGCAGACTCCCATCGTCCTCGAGAGGGGGCGTCAATAGGTAAGTATTGGGAGAAGTAATTAAAAGAGATGGTTCCAATGACCTTATAACCGGAAGGCCGTCGAACAACCGCAAGTAATCGCCAATTTTCATTTAGAGAAGCAACTCTCGCCTCATTTCTTGAAATAAAAAAATGGAATTCATCACCTGGTCGAGATGAAGTCTTTACTTCAAGAAGGACTGTATTGGCAGAGTCAAGGACTGATGGAGAGTGAATGTCGAATCCCACGGAATCATCGGTTAGTGAGACGTGCCGCAACCTATTCAATACGCTCTTTGGAAGTTCATCTGTAAGCATATCCATGACCGCGAGCTCACCCTCAAGCCCGATTTTCTCGAGGAGGAGTCGATCAAATTTTGCAGATAATTTATGAGTCGGGTCAATGGTCTCTAGAATTTCCCAGGAAATTATTGAGCCCACTTTTAAACCATTAAGTAACCAATCTGGTGCCTCTCTCATTGATAACCGAAAGTAACCATCATCCAACTCAACTATACGTTCTTCTATTAACTTTTCCGCGACTCTCATCCGGTCAAAGTAAGATTTGCCGCTGGTTACTGGTGTAAGTTGACACTGAATTTTAAAGTCCCTTGCAGACATTCGTTCGCGAGCTGCTCGCACCACTTCGAGAGCAAGTTCGTCCCAAGTGTTGCTCTCAGCCACGATCATCTCGAAGGTGATTAAAAAGGTCATTTAGATCAAAATCATCTATGCCCAACAACCCCTCTGGAGGATCTTCACCATCACCAGAGGGTAAGCTCACCTCCACAAGCCCATCGTCGTTTAAATAAGCCCCTAAGCGGTCTATCTTCACTTCTAAACGTCTGGCGATCCTGGTATCAAGTGAAGAAGTTGATTGGAGTATGTACACATTTGTTTCTTGAGTTGGAGCAAGGCCGAGCCTATGAATTCTGTCTAGCGATTGTAGGTAGAGGCCAGCGTTATAACTCCTGTCTACATAAATAGCATCATGACACTCATTATGTAAGCTAACACCTTCGCCTAGAGTTTGCGGATTACTCAATAAGACGGAGCATGAAGTAGAATTGCGGAAACGAATAAGTTCGGATTTCCTCTCATCTGTTGGTGTTCCACCATAAATTAACGCTGGGTTAAAAGGTTCTAATAGTCTATGAAGAGCCCTTAAGTTTCCTACGAATGTACTCCATACAATTACCTTCCGACCTTCCATCGTAGCTTTTGCTATAAATCGAGATACCCATTGATACTTTTCAGGGATCTCATGCAATGAGTAATTCTCTAGTACCCCCAGTAATCGTTCAGACCCAGAAAGCTCAGCAGGGGGCCAAAGCAAGCCCAAGTATGCATCTTCATTTACGGCGCTCATTAATAGGCCTGGATTTGTTGCTGCAGCCAGAAGTGTCATTACCGCTTTTCCGCGTTGCCCAAAGTAACTTTGATCACTATCGGTCATCGAAAATTTTCCCACAAAGGATCGACGCAGTGCGGTATATATTTCACTTTGAATAGGACTCATCGGTAATTCAACTGCTGTAATAAGCATTGGCGGTAATCCTAATTCTTTTTTTGTTGTTCTAACAAAAATCCCACCTCTTTGAAGATCACTTAATCTATTGTCGGTGAAAAAAGGGCGAGGGATACCCTGCCACGAGAGTCCCAAAAGATTTCTAAGGTCATCTTGATTCTGTGGCATAGGTGTTCCAGTAAGAAGATCAACACGCGTTACTAGGTTGCTAAGTTCTAAACAGGCCCTCCATCTGACTGAACTTGCCCCACCTTTTATACGATGGGCTTCATCGATTGCGAGCATAGTTGGCTCTTGTTTTACCCATCTAATAAGCCTGTTTAGGCGTTCTTGATTTTCTAGTTGCTCATAGTTAACATAAAGTAAATCTGTTCCAGCAGGAATTGGCTCGTCAGAAAACTTATTAATCACAACGGACGAAGATAGTATTAAAGCAGGTTCATCCTCCCAAGCCTCAAAGGCTGATCTTGGACATATAACTAAAAGGCGAGAGATCTTGCCACTTAATCGAAAGTACTCCCATACAGCTAGGGTCGTTGATGTTTTTCCGGCGCCGGGAACTGAAAAATTTGCGCCATTGGGCATGGTGATCAGTGCTTGTACGTTCTTTTCCTGGAAGGGCGTTAGTCCTCGCTTGAGATTTAGATGATTAAGGTTAAGATCTGAACCACGGTTACTTTGTCCAGCGAGTTGAATAAATTCACTTACCAAATTTTCCGCACGCTTTGTGGTCTCAGCAACACCGTCGCCAAGCTCTACCTTATGACCTAAATTAGTCCAATTTTCTCGTAGCCAGTATTTACGTTGGGCAAAATCAGCAGGTGAAATTTCAATAGACTTTATTGAATGAGATAACCTAGCTCGAAATGCCCACCAATTTACAACTATTGTCCAATCTTCATCCGAAATCTCACCTACAGGTTCAATTTGAACTTGTTTGTTTTGGTTGATTAAGATGCGTATAGCTGACATTAAAAGTCCCTGAGATTGAATTGCTAATTTGAGAAAGCTATTTACTGCTTACGTATTTCTTAAACTCTTTACTTAGATCATCTAGAGACTTTTGAACTTTATGCAACTGATACTCAAATCGGCCAGCATTAAACCCTTTAAGCCTACATACTTCACTAAATGAATCTACTACACTTTCGATACTAATTCTCGTTTCTTGAAGGACGTCAGAGGGCTCGAGGAGTAACTTTTCGCGCTTTCCTTTCGTAATACTTTCTTCAGTGGCTAGGCGAATTGCTGTGTGAACCTGTTGCAATTCATCAGTAAGATCCTTGGACACGTAACCTTCACCATCAGAAAGGTCCGATATGACTTTCTTGGCTAAATCGCGGAGGTCTATTTGCTCAGATGCATCCCCATCATCGGGGAAAATGGTACTTAAGTTATCATCCGATGGAATTTTTTTATAGCCGTCTAATAGCTTAGCCACCTCCAAATCTCCACCTAGACGTTTAAGCACATCCTCTTCAAAGAAGTTGTCGTCTATAACGCGGGTCTGATCCTTATTAATACCGAGAAACATTGCGACTACTCGACCCCATTTCATTCTATTTGCTTCACGAATGTCAACCGCTGCCATTGCCTGAAACTGCTCGTTAAGATCTTTTAGGTGTTGACTCTTTGAATCAAATACATCAAACGCTAACGGAGGAGTCGTCAGCACCCTAATCTCTTTAACAAGTTGAAGAAGTTGGGATGCTTTATCAACTTTTTTCTTCCAGTTACGAAACCACCCCATTTTAGTCCCGAGCTCCTTATCTGAATGGCCAAATTTTTTATACTTTTCCATAAGAAGAAGCTCATTCGTAAATGTATAGTCTTGGTGTGTTAGACGACGCATCTGAAGCGACATCTCTAGATCTAAAAAATCACTAGGAAGAGCGTCCAGAGGTAATACGGCAACTTCTACCCCGGCAGCGCCGAGCTCTCTCAATGCAACAACTCGCGTATTTCCATTAATCAAAAGCCCTTCTCGAGTAATAAGCCCAGGATTTTCTTGTTTTTCTTTTAACTCATCTTTTAATTTACCGTATCGCTCAGTCTTTTTTAGTAAATTTCCAAGGATAGTTTGTGCTTCGTCAGATGACGGTTGTTGCTCAACAACCGCTCGTTGAGGGTGATCAAATAGTTGGGCACTAAGTCGACTGTTGTCGTGATTAAGTAGTAACAACTCAGGTGGTATTGTTATGACCTCTAGCGCTGTATCAACACCTCTATAATCGATACTCAGAGTTTTTCGTTCACCACGTTCTTTGTAAACCGCCAAAGAATTAGTTATTGCATCACGGCGATGTTGGTCCGTTACGTTTGTCATTTTCCCCTCCGGGGTTTTGATTAACTTTATAAAAAATGGATATTTAGTAATTAAGTTTTGCCAATCTCATAAAGCATTATTTTCTGCCTTATTTTGCTTAGTTTTTTATGGTTAATGTTTGCTGGAATAGATTCATACTCTATTTTTGCAAATGTTTTGAGAATGGCATTAAATATCACCTCAGCAAGCTTAGGTGGTACGGCCATTCCTACCTGCTTTCTAACCAGCTCTTTTGTGCCAACAAAAATAAAGTCATCAGGAAAAGATTGAATTCTCGCACGCTCTCGGTTAGTCAGAGCTCTCGGTTCGTCCCAGTGGTAGCAGTGTGTTCCACCCCCTCCACTACCTGTAATTGTGTAGGAAGGTTTATTCGGGTCCAGGCGTTTATATATCTGACTGAGTTTAGCATTTTTAACATTTAGTTTTAGATGATCAGGAATGTCGGCATTCCAAGCATTCTCGCCAGGTTTAATGTGTTTGAGTCGCTCAACAACGACTTTTGATTGCTTCGTCAAATCGTTATTAGCTGCTGACTGTGGAATCGGTGGGTTATTTAAAGCTTCATATGCGGTGATTGGTTTTATTTTGGTCGTTGGTGCTGGCACTTTAAACTGGACTTCATGCCCTTTGTCGATACCAACGATAATAATTCGGTTTCTAGCCTGCGGAACACCATAATGCGATGCGTTATATAAATGAACGGTTAGGTCATAGCCATTTCCAGAGTTAGCAAGATCATTCAGAATTTTTTCAAATGCCTTCCCTTCACCAGCACTGCTTAATCCTCCAACATTTTCGGCAACAAAAAATTTAGGCTTAAACTTATCAATTATTCTAATGCCGTATGTGTAAAGGGGGCCGAATGTTCCATCAAAGCCTTTCTTCTCACCAACCAAACTAAAATCGTTGCAGGGGAATCCATATGCAAAGGCGTCAATGTGAGCTAGTTGATCAATATCGAGTTCACGTACGTCTTGGCAAATAATGCTATCGGGCGATTCTGGGCAGATATTTTTTAAATAAGTTTCACAAGTGGATCGATCGAAATCACTTGCCCACGTATGTTCAACGGTGTGTTGAGTACCATTTTGCACTTGAGCTCTTATCGCTCCTAGCGCTAATCCACCAGGACCACAAAAAAGTTCACCTAAACGATATTTCATCTATAAATCCCAAAAATCATTATGTTTCTTAACAAAATACAATGTCGACTTATCTACTATAAAGGCCCTAGCAATAAAAGTCGCAATGTAACTATACCTTACTACACTACACAACTTTTTTCTCTTGATTTATATCCTTGTTAATCATAAAACACTTGCCCCTTCAAATCTCTCTGCAGCACCTTAAAGAAAGCCAATTTGCGTGCGCTTCTTTCAGCACCACACACATGGTTAGGGTTTTCTGATTGGTAGCGCCTAAACACCTCTACTTTATTCCCATTTAAGCGATATGTCGCTTGGTAGCTTATGCCAGTGTCTTCATAGTTTACGTCAGTTGGTATGCGTGTAATGTG
>CANNLO010000211.1 GCA_947505055.1 Methylococcaceae bacterium
CCTTGATTTCAGCCAGACCGGGATTGCCGGTCAAAGCATGGTCAAGTGCCAGCTTGAGTGTCAATAAGCCTTCATCAGAATGATTAGGACGGCTTTCATAAGCCAAGACCTCGACCCAGTTCAAGCGCGCAGAGTGAGGTGCAACATGTAAACATAAACCAGGAAAAAACAACGCAAGTCCAAACGTAAACACTGTTTTCTCGGAAAGAATATAGCTTAGCAACCGGGTGCAGGTAATAATAGCCATGATATTTTTTCCTATGCAATTTTGTAAATCTTCGTAGCTAAAACTACTATTATGCAGTGTAACTTAATGACTGTGACCTGGCTAGCTCATCATTTCCAACTAGTGGCTGATATCACCCTACCTGGTTAATCGAATAAATTATAAAAAATTGATAAGCACCAAAACTAATAAACCAATTTGCGCCAAACTCAGATTTATAATGCCTAACTTGATAATTCAGAGACAAACCCAATACTGAGACTTACAATATCCTAAATGAAAACCTGTTTATACACTCTGTCCCATCGTATGAAATTTAAACCCACCGCCATCACACTGGCTTTAAGCCTGGCCCTTTTCTCTGCCCCACAAAAGGCAGTCGAGATTAACAAAATCGAGTTGCCTGATATGGGCGATTCTTCCGGCACCCTGATTTCGCCTGCCGAAGAAAAAGAATTTGGTGAAGCTTTTTTTCGCAGCCTGCACTCACAAATCAACATTAATCAGGACGCTGAGATTCAGCAATACATTCAGACCATCGGAGAAAGACTGGTCGCCAATAGCGACTTGCCTAGCAACCCGTTTCATTTTTTCGTGGTAATGGAAAATAATATTAACGCTTTTGCAGGTCCCGGCGGCTATATTGGTGTTAATTCGGAACTCATTTTAGTAACCGAAGCGGAAAGTGAATTGGCTTCGGTTATGGGCCACGAAATTGCTCACGTTACCCAGCGCCATTTATATCGGGCCTATGAAGCGTCCAGTCGCTTATCGATTCCGACTGCTGCGGCAATGCTTGGCGCCATCTTATTGGGCACCCAATCGCCAGCAATGGGACAAGCAGCGATCATCGCCATTCAAGCCGGTAGCGTCCAGTTTCAAATTGATTTTACGCGTGAAAATGAAGCTGAAGCCGATCGTGTCGGCATGCAAACCCTGGCATCTTCGCAATTTGACCCGCGCAGCATGCCCACTTTCTTTGAACGTCTGCAACAATCCAGCCGCTATGCAGGACAGAATATTCCCGAATTTTTAAGAACTCACCCGGTCACTGCTTCGCGTATTTCCGATACTCGGGGCCGTGCCGAAACCTATCCCTACAAACAATATCCAGACTCACTCGGTTACCAGCTAACCAAAGCAAAAGTTCGCGTACTGACCAGTACCGATAATGCCGATACCCTTAAATATTTTCAACTTCGAGTTACGCAAGGTACGCAAGAACAACGCACCGTTGCCCGTTATGGACTGGGAATTTGGGAGCTTAACGCGCAAAAATTCACTGAGGCCGAATCCACATTTCAACAACTGGCCAAAGAATACCCAAACCAACCGCAATATTTAACCGCGCTTGCACGTACTGCTCTAGAAGCTAAAAATTACAGCACCGCATTATCTCGGTATCAAAAGCTGACTGAACAATTTCCGGATAACGAAGCGATCAAACTTGAATATATTACGTCTTTACTCAAGGCCGGCAACTCTAAACTGGCTCAGAAAAATTTGTTCCTGTTAAGGCCTAAAACCCAACAGCTACCGATTTATTCGCAGTTGTTGGCACAAGTTTATAGTGACTTGAATCAACCCGCCGAATCGCATCGTTACCTGGCAGAATACTACTATGCGACAGGACAAACCCGGGACGCCGTCCTGCAAATTAAATTAGCGCAAAAATCAAAGGGGCTTAATTTTCAACTGTCTTCGATCCTCAATGAACGACTCAATTTCTTTATAAGTCAAGAACAGGAAGCCAAACGCTCAAAATAAAAACCTGAACCTTAGCTGAACAAAAAGTCACTACTTGCCTATTTTTCAATTCATCGAGAATAAATATAGAACAATAACATATTGTAATTATTATAAAAAATAAAAAAACCTTTTTTTGACACTCATAAATGTTTTTATAAATAGACATCCAAACAGCATTTGCATAAACTCTGCTCAGCTTGAAGGATTGAGCAAGGTTTAATTACCGAACAAGAGGAGGAATTTAGTTGTGTAGACTACTGATAATAATAATAAAATTAAGTGACACTGGTTGGAGCAAGTTGTAAAACATAACAACTGAATAAAAATAATAACAGCATCCAATACGCCCGCTAAATGCGGGCTTTTTATTGCCTGTAAAATTTAAGTTATAAAATAAGAAATAATACCTACAGTCAAGCAAGTGCAGCTCTCGGTTTTGTGTACCAGTTGGAAAGTTCAGGTACCTACCCAAACAATTTATTGCATAAATGCCTAATAAACCCATCTTCTGAAAGAGGGGTACGAAATAAAATTAGCGGGGTGGACGGCTAACTCCACCAACCACAATATGTAGTAATTAAGCCAAGCGTCACTGCTCGTAAGATTAGGCAAGGCAGGCATTTCTAACCACAACATATAGATGCTAACCGTCCACCCCGTTAAAATTAAATCTACAAGGTCAATCGCACACCAATCCAGCCCGCTCTGGGGGCACCTGACGACACAAATCGACCGTCATTGTAATCAGCACCCAAGACTTCGGTTGCATCGCCATAGACACCAAAAGAGTTATAGTTATTGTCAAAGATATTATTAACCTTGCCAAAGACCGCAAAATTCTTGGTTACCTTATATTCCGCCGTCGCATTAAATAACCAATAACCGGCTAACGGGGCTGTAATATTGGCCTCGTCACCTCTGAAATATTTGTTCCCGCTGTAATTGCCATCAATGCCAAAGGAAACGCGCTTCCATAAATCAACACCCAAAGCGGCCTTATACATATGCTCAGGAATACCGGGAATTCTATCACCTTTGCTAACCGCAACCGTTTGCCCCTGATTTAAAGGATCCTGAATATCAAACCCATCCATAAAACGGGCATTTAAATAGGTGTAATTGGTCGAAAAATGCCAGTCATCAATGGAACTGAACAACTGCGGATAATTGACGCTGGTCGCGGCCTCTATGCCGTAACGCTGGGTTTGCCCCACATTACTGAAATAGCCTTGACTGGCAATGCCACCCGAGCGATTAAAAATAATATCGTTATGATTTATTGTATTGAAATAACCCAGATTCCATTTCAGATCCCCTTCCCCTAACAACTTATTCAAATCGCCTCTGAAACCGCCTTCCCAGGTTCTTGCAATCACCTGCTGCAACGGCGGATCGGATACGAAAGAATTGGGCAATTTACAGGGTGCTAAAGGATCGGCACAGCTTAATTCCATTGGTGAGGGCGCTCGTGTTGATTCACTATAACTGCCGTAAACATTAAGATTATCCAAAATCTGATAAGTCAAGCCGGCAGAAGGATTGAACCGCTCAAAGGTATGCGAGCCATCCAGTGTTTTGGCGTCATTTTTATACATGTCATACATATTGACATGGATATTGTTGTAACGCCCCGCCACGGTCGCCGTTAAGGCTTTGGTAATGGAAAAACTGTCGGTTAAAAACACGCCGACAGTGGAAGTATTGGTATGCAATCGCACCTTGGATTCATCGACAAAAATACCGCTTTGCGTTGTGCCACGGGTATCTGTCAATGAACCCAGTTCAGTATCCGAACTAAAATGGGTTTCCGCATAATCATAACTCGTACCTACCGTCAGGTTGTTTTCGTGTTTAAACAAATCCTGGGCAAAGGCAGCTTGTAACGTACCACCACGGCTGCGCATATTGGTTAGACTGGTGTTATTAGTTGCGCCTTCAACTGCATCGTGGGCTTCGACATCATCACCATTGATATCTTCAACAACATGGCCATTTCCATCACACAGTAAATCTGGATCGTTCAAACAAGCATCATAATCACTGTTATCCCCATTAAAAGTTCTGATCCGGTTCTGCCTAAAATAGGCATTTCCGCTCACTTCAACAGCATCCGTGACGTCATAACTTCCAGCCAATTCAGAAAAGAACATGCGCGTAATGGTCTGATCGGGATGAGTAAATACCGCCGCCCGATTTTGTTGCTGCAACTGAATGGGTGCAGCACCGTTACCTTTCATATTATTGTCATTACCCCCCAACGTCAGATCCAGAGAACCTTTGTCACCGCGCCAACTTAAAGTACCAAAAGCTTGATCAGCCTTGGTCGGCGAGAAATTACGCCAGCCATTTTCCTGGAAGTGATGCAGATCCAGAAAATATCCCCAGGTACCGTTATTCCAACCACTGCTTAATTCCTCGGAATGCCGGTCCCACGAGCCGCCATATGCCTCAAACTCATGCTTGGGCGCTGAAAAGCCTGTTTTTGTTTTAATCGAAATGGCCCCGCCCAAACTATTTAAGCCATAAACCGGGTTAGACCCCGGATATAAAGCCATCGACTCAATCGCACCTTGTGGAATCAAATCCCAATTGACTGTATCGCCAAACGGTTCGTTAAACCTTACGCCATTAACATAAGTCGATAAACCTTGCGGCAAACCCAACAGCGGTGACGCGACAAAACCGCGATAAGAAATATCCGGCTGCAACGGGTTATTTTGCGCCTCATTGATATGCACGCTGCCCAGGTAACGGTTGATATAATCCGCCAAGCTGATACTTTGTGATTTTTCCAGTTGCTCGGAAGAAACGGTTTGTATATTGGCAGGAATTTTATTTGCGGCAACCCCGTTACTTTGCAATGGTGTCACGCCCACTATGTCTATAATTCCCAGATCCAGCGGCTGATCTTTAGCCGACACGGCACTGACCGCTATCAGGCTCAGCCCGAATATTGAATAGGTAAGCTTTTTCATCTCTCATTCCGAAGTAATAAATTCAGCCCATAATAGCCAATCTATTACGTGTGTACTAGGGAGCAACCGATAAAAGGAAAAATTCCTGACACCTGTATATAACAATTCATTGAGCGCTTGTAAATAAATTCACCGCTACAGATGCTTAACTTATTCTATGCCCTACCCCAATTAGCTTGCTCGGGAAATTGATCAATCTCTGCTATTGGCAACGGTCTGCCAATTAAATAACCTTGAAACAAATAACAGTTGTTCAGCTCAAGAAATAGACGCTGAGTTTCGTTTTCAACGCCTTCTGCAATCACTTCCATGCCCAGTTTGTTAGCAATGGCAATAATAGCCTGAACGATAATGGCGTCATCCACATCGCTAACAATATCGTCCTTGCTCTCCTTTTAAAAGACCAAAAATCCGCCACAAACAAACCCAATACCCGAGGTATTTGGTTATAATGACCAGCACACATCCAAAAACAAGCTGATGCCGGTAATCATTATGACTATAACAACAAAAACGCTAACAACTATGCAGCGCTATTTTGAAGCAAAAGTTGCAACCCTAACAGCCAGCGACTTCTATCAAAAATTGCTGGCTATGCCGCCCTTCCAACGCTGGGCGACTGTGGCAGGAATATTTCTGCTATCTCAACTCATTGTCTTTGGTGGTTTATATCTAATTTTTGGCCAAGTCGTCGTTATAGGCTTCTTTGCCAGCATCATGGCCGGATTGGCAACCGGCATCGGCGCTTTGCCCGCCCTGTTTTTTAAAGACATTTCCAAAAACCTGTTTAACAGCATGCTCGGCGCTGCCGCTGGCGTCATGTTGGCCGCAACCGCTTTTTCCCTGCTGGTTCCCGGCCTTGCCTACGGCAACCTGATCTGGCCCGGCAAAGGCATTTATATTGTTTCCCTGGGCATGATGATAGGAGCTGTGTTTCTGCATTACGCAGATCGCCAATTGCCCCACGTCCATTTTGATTCCATTTCTGATACACATTTAACTTCGCTAAAAAAAGTCTGGCTATTTATTATTGCCATCACTATTCATAACTTTCCTGAAGGCATGTCGGTCGGGGTCAGTTTTGGTTCAGGAGAAATGAAAAACGGCCTGGTTCTGGCGATTGCCATTGCCTTGCAAAATATTCCTGAAGGTCTGGCCGTCGCCCTGCCCTTGGTCGGACTTGGCTATAACAAGTGGCGCGCAGTCGGTATTGCTACGCTAACCGGCCTGGTAGAACCAGTAGGCGGCTTGCTGGGCATTACCATGGTTACCGTTTTTGAACCAATATTGCCGATTGCCATGGGCTTTGCCGCTGGCGCAATGCTATTTGTCATCAGTGAAGAAATTATTCCCGAAACCCATTCCGATGGCCGTTCCCGCTACGCTACCTTCGCCTTAATGATTGGCTTTATCATTATGATGACTCTGGACAATATGCTGGCTTAAGACCTAACCAGGGTTTCCCCTCGTTTTATTTTGAGCGATCACAAATACGGAAAATCAATGTAGCTTGGGTTAGCGATAGCGAAACCCAACACAGGAAACAATATGGATTATTTGCAACATTTTCTAACATCACTCAGCACAGCCACCGTTTTCGAAAGCCTGCTCGGCTCTTTTCAGCATTTTTTCCTGTTGCTGAGCACCGGCAATTTTACCGAAATGTCAGCGGCAGCCGCGACCAGTTTTGCCCTAATTTCAGCAGCTGAAATTGGCGACAAAAGCCAGCTGGTCTGTATGACTTTGGCATCGCGACACAGAGCCATGCCGGTTTTTCTCGGCGCAGCTTCAGCTTTTGCGTTTTTAAACAGTCTGGCAGTTATTTTTGGTGTCGCGATTGCAAACTGGTTACCTGAATATATTGTCGCAGCAGTCGTGTCTGCCCTGTTTGGCGCTTTTGGCATCCATTCCTTACGTTTAGAAGTTGAAGATGAAAAAACCGACGTTAAGGAAAAAAGCGGTCACAGTATTTTTTTTACCACTTTTTTATTGATTACCGTCGCTGAATTCGGAGACAAAACCCAGCTGGCTGTTGTCGCTTTAAGCAGTTCAGTTGCACCGATTGCCATCTGGTTGGGTTCGACCCTGGCCTTGGCTTCAACTTCGGCACTGGGTATCTTGGCAGGCCGTACTTTTTTAAGAGAAATGCACTTAGGATTACTGCACAAAATCAGCGGAAGCCTATTTTTGATATTATCAGCTTTTACTGCTTACCGCGCCTATATTTGCTACCTTACCCAAGTCTAATCATTGATCGAAATGATCCAGGTTCTCGCTAACGACTTCCATACTGCCTCCCTAAGATGCTCAGAACTCTAAACTAACATAAACAAATTATATCAAACTTGATAACGCTTAATAAAAGCCTTATTATGGCTATAAAAATAGCCATAATGGAGCGATTACCAATGAAAACCAGCACCATAGCCGAGGCAAAAAACAACCTGTCACAATTAATTTATCAGCTTGAATCGGATGAACCTATTCATCTTACCCGTCATGGTAAGCCCGTTGCCGTGATGTTATCCGAAGTCAATTATCAAAAACTGACTCATAAAGACAATAGCTTGTACCAAGCCATCCAAATATGGCGCACTCAATTAAAGGGTGACGGTGCCTTGACGGAAACTGATCTTAAAGACTTACGTATAGCCAGTCAGGGGCGTGATTTTTCATGGGACGAATAAGCTATTTGTTAGATAGTAACATCCTGTCAGAACCCGCCCGCTTAACGCCTAATGACAACGTGCTACAACAGTTTGCCAATCATGACGGTGAGTATGCAACAGCCGCCATTGTCTGGCATGAACTAGTCTATGGCTGTGAGTTACTGGCAGCATCAAAAAGAAAAAAGCAGCTTCAATCCTATCTGGATATGCTGTTGCTTAATGGCTTGATTGTTTTACCTTATGACCAGCTTGCCGCAGATTGGTATGCCATTGAGC
>CANNLO010000212.1 GCA_947505055.1 Methylococcaceae bacterium
CCCAGTTGATCGCCATCTTTAACAGCGAGGGCAATATGGTGTAATCGGGGGCCATAATTGCGGACAAAGTTTTCAGTTGGGGAATCGGAGTTTGTGAAATGATTAACAAAATAGGGTGTGTTATTCGCTGTAAATACTTTGGCCGGACTACGCAGCTCATCTGAATAATGGATACTTTTAGTGACATTGGTCGATGAATTCTGGTCGTGAATGTCAAACGAACCCCAATAGTAATAACTGGAGAGCGATAGCCACTCTAGAATCGCAACTTCACGGTTTTGGCTGTAAATACGCGTCGCTAAATGATCAACCGGTAAAATCAAATCGGCGATACCCATTATCACTTGTTGATTTTTGGCTTGGTCACAAGCATGTTGCGCATCACTGCGAATACTGCTGACACCCAAAGCATAAACCCGCAGATGACTAGGTTCACGTTCCATATAGGCAACAATGTTATGGGTATAGGGTGAGGGCTTGATGATTGCCATGTTGCCGGGGAGTTCGAGCTTTTTGGACTCATCCTCAGAGAAAAACCGAAATCCTCTGCGCTGCTGTAAAGTGACTACTTCATGCAGATTGTTAACCCGCAGAATTTCGCCCATGTAGCGACTGTGTGGTTTGCTTAAACCTATTGGAAATACTTCGTTAAGACTACGAAAGATGCCTTTTATGGTGTTATCTTTCACTTCACGGATCAGAAGATCCGGTGAGTTCATGTCAATGCGCAGAACGTGGGTCCAATGCGACTCGCTTTCCAGTGTAACCAGATAGTGGTAGGGTGACATCAGACATAATTCTTCGATGTATTCAATTGCTTTTCCCGGATCAACTGCCAGCATCAAGGCGTCGATTTCATGGATCAATTCGCTTAAGCCCAGGCTATCACGCTCAGTAAGCAGTTTGTTCAGATATTCATTGAAAAATGTTGAGTTTTTTTTGTCACCTTGGACAGAAAAAGATAATGAATGGCTGGAATTAGTCATGACTGAATCTCTATAAGTTTTATGCTCTAAAATGAATAAAGCAAACACCATACCAATTGACTATTTAGATATAAAAAATCATTCATGGGGTTTATGATCAACTTTAACTTTAGTAATCTTAGTGTCCGTTGCGTCTGGCTTTGTATGCAAACTACAATGTTTTTTGTCGGTATTATTTATAAGGATTATTCCATTATTCAGGTCTGAAATAACACTCTATTAATATTCCGTTAAACAAAATATCTTAATTAGAAATCTCTTTAACTATCTGAAGACTTATGGCGCACCAAATTGAGGCGCATTTTCCCCAGAATAGAGCAATATGGTTTATGTTAGGGAGACGTTTTTACTTGTCTGTTGTATCCATAATTCTAGCTAGGCCATAATCACACAATTAATCAGTGCTTATGCTTAACTTTGCAGCGATTTTTTATTTGATAGTCAGTGATGATATACCTGGTGTTAATAACGTGATTTCAGTAATAATTAATATGAATCATCTATTTAAAAGAAAATCCTGGTTGCTGAAATAGCTCTAGATGTAATTTTTGCAAGGTTAGTAACTTCAAATTAGCATATCAATTCAAGCTGCTTTGTACGTGGCATTAAAAGTGCTTGTTATTTATTAAAGCTAACTAGCCATATGACACACCATGAATTCAATCTGGAAAAACTATAAAACCGAGACCGCTTACGATGAGCTTATGTGCTCAGAGTTCCAACCACGGCCAATCAGTTATCGCTTGTGTCAGTATTTAAATTCACTTAATAAGAGTGATATTGACAAGCGAAAAATTGCGGCTGAACTGGCTATTTTGGAAATGGGTATTACTTTTACTGTTTACAGCGATGAAGGGAATATCGATAGGGCCTGGCCGTTTGATATTATCCCACGCGTCATTTGCGCCAAAGAATGGCGATCAATTGAAAAAGGATTAAAGCAACGATTGAAAGCTTTAAACTGTTTTATTGCCGATATTTACGATAAACAGTCGTTTATCAAGGCCGGTAAAATGCCCGGCGAGATTATTACCAGCTCCAAAAATTTTCGTAAAGAATGTATTGGCATGAAACCCCGGCATAATGTTTGGGCAAATATTTGTGGCACTGACTTGGTGCGAGACAAAAACGGTGTTATGTATGTATTGGAAGATAACTTGCGAGTACCTTCAGGTGTCTCCTATATGTTGGAGAATCGCGTTATTACCAAACGGGTATTCCCTGAACTCTTTCAAGGGTTGGACATTCTGCCAATCGATGATTATCCGAGCCAATTACAAGCGATGTTGGCGTCACTTGCGCCTGATGATGTTAGCAAACCGCAAATTGTGGTTTTAACCCCCGGCATTTATAACTCGGCTTATTTTGAACATGCTTATCTGGCCCAGCAAATGGGTGCGCAACTGGTTGAAGGCAGTGATTTGGTGGTCAATGACGATGATTGTGTCTATATGCGCACCATTGAAGGGTTGGAGAAGGTTGATGTTATTTACCGGCGTATCGATGATGATTTTCTTGATCCTGAGGTCTTTCGCAAAGACTCTACCTTGGGTGTTCCCGGCCTAATGCGTGCATGGAAAGCCGGCAATGTATCACTGGCAAATGCACCGGGATCGGGTGTTGCCGATGATAAAGTGGTTTATGCTTATGTGCCAGAGATGATTCGTTATTATCTGAATGAGGAACCAATACTGCCTAATGTGGAGACTTATTTATGCGACAATCCCGAACATCTTGAATATGTTTTGGCACATTTACCCGAACTGGTGGTCAAGCCGGCAAATGAATCAGGGGGTTACGGCATGATTGTGGGGCCTCATGCAACGGCCAAGGAAATAATTGAGTTTCGTGAAATTGTTAAGAAAAATCCACGAAATTATATTGGTCAACCGACACTGGCAATTTCAACGGCTCCAACTTTATGCAAAGGTACGCTTGAACCCCGGCATATTGATCTTCGACCTTTTATTTTGCAGGGAGAAGATACTTTTGTGACGGCCGGAGGATTAACCCGCGTAGCCTTGAAAAAAGGATCGTTAGTGGTCAATTCTTCGCAAGGCGGTGGCAGTAAAGATACTTGGGTTATCAATAGGGAGCATGACTAATGTTATCACGATCAGCGGAACGCCTTTATTGGTTGGCACGTTATATTGAACGCACTGAAAATATTGCCAGACTGGTCAGTGTGCATATGAATTTATTGATGGATTTACCGATTGGCGTTGAAATGGGATGGCAGCAGCTGATTCACATTAACGCAGCAGATCAGGAATTCCATGAAAAATATAAATCGGCTAATGAGCGCAATGTAACCCGATTTCTGCTTAGCGATGCAACTTATATGGGGTCGTTGTTTTCGTCATTAAGTGCGGCCCGGGAGAATATTCGCACCACCAGAGACTTATTACCCGATGAAGCCTGGGAGCAGGTCAATGAAATGTATTTACTGGTAAAAAACAATGTCGACTCCATACAAAATCGCAGTAATCGCGTTGCCTTGCTAAAAGATGTTCTGAAGGGTTGTCAGCGTTTCACCGGATTATTGTCAGGTTATATGAGTCACAATAATCCTTATCGATTCATTCGCTTGGGTAAAAATATTGAACGTGCAGACATGACTAGCCGAATTTTGGATTTGGCATCTTTACTATTGGCTGATACACGCAGCGATGACATGCGTCAGTACGAAACTATTCTGTGGGTCAACCTCTTGAAGTCCCTCAATGCCCAGTTAATGTATCGTCAGCATGTCAGAAGCAGCGTTAATGGTGATGACGTGCTCAACTTTTTAATACTTAATACAAATCTGCCTCGCTCTGTAGGCTGTTGTATTGCCGATATTGCTGATTGTATTAATGAATTGCCTAATAACGACGGTTTGCCAAATGACTTGATTAGGCTGAATACTTATGTGCAGAGTATTAATACTCAGGGAACGACTCAGGCTCAATTACGGGCGATTTTGGATGATTTGCAGAATAAGCTGGGAGAGCTGCATGGCCGGATCGCTGATAACTGGTTTTTACATATAGCAGAACAGGATTCTATTCAGGATCAGAATCAGGTTCAGATAAGTAGTTTTGCTTAACAAGTGGAGCAGATTTAGCAACGCTATGTTTTTTTAAAGAGGCGTTGTTGAGTTGAGAAAATCTATATCAGATTCGGGTGTTGTAAAGTAAAGAAATAACTTTTTAGGTGGCGAGTTTTTAAGGAATGCGCCATGTGTTTTTGGCAAACCGAGGGTACTTTTTTGAGTAGATTTTTTTTTACGAGATAGAAAAGTCCTTCATACTATGGATTGCGACTTTCCGCGTTCCATTTAATCTGACTTACTGTATTCTAGCTGTCCAATCATGCAATCCTGGCGTACTATTTGTTTTTCAAAACAACGTCACAAAGGGCAGGCAATACAGGTGTTTCTGGCTTTTTGGCAGGTTTAGCCGGCGATTTGGCTTCTGCTGAAAACCACCAGTTCAGTGACGCATCACAACCATCGCCTGCCGGTAAGGTTTCTTGGGACGTGCAACTTTTATTATTAAAAGGGCAGGCGAGACGCACATGAAAATGATCGTCATGTCCCCACCAGGGTCGGATTTTTCTTAACCAGCTAAAGTTAGCCTTGTTCAAGCATAATTGACGTTTAACACTGGCATTCACAAAAATGCGGTCTACTTCGGGTTGAAGCGCTGCTAGCTCCAGTATTTTTTCATGGTTTGAAAACCATTGATGACTGTCCATCGTGTCTGATTTTGCAATGAGTACTGACGGAGCATTCCAGGCTTCACGTTCATTAAAGCTTAGGATTCTGGTTGCTGCGTGCTTCGATAATAAATACCAGATATCTACATCAAGACCTGTTTGATGGCTATGATGTCCGCTGGGTGTTGGTCCGCCACGCGGCTGTCCCAGATCACCAATCAGCAAAACTTCTCCATATTTAATATGAGTAGTTTGAGCCAGACTTTCAATAAACTTTACCAAGTCTGGATGACCAAAATTGCGGGCTCGTGCGGGGCGCATTACCTGAAAGCCAGTGCCATTATGAGGGAGCGAAACTGCGCCGCTTAAACAGCCGGCCGTATAGGACCCTATGCTTTGGGGGGTATCGCCAATTTGTGTAGTTTGTTTGATGAGTGCCCAGTCATTGGGCGATGAAGCGCATTCTAAGCAAATGCTTAACAATAGAAGAAATACAGAAAACTTCATTGAGGAAATGCGACCGACTAAGCCAGCCGCACTTTTCATGCTTTATTTTTTAACTGGAGCAGACAGATCCAGGAAGTGTTTGGAGTTATTGGTTACCGGCGCATGGCCTGGCGTGCCTTTTATTTGGGTTGGCGCGCCTTTGCCGTTGCCTTTTGCAGTGCCTGTTCCTTCCGTCGAAGCGTCATCATCTAATTGTAGTTCATCTTCTTCAGGAACATTCCCATCATGAACCAAATGTTCACGACGTTGTTGGTAAGAGTTTTTGATAAAGTCATAGCGGTCAACAGAGGCCTCATCAAGAATTTTTTCAGTCGGGATCAAATCGGCGCGAATATCAACAACGTCAACTGCTCTGGCTCCGGCATTGATTGCAGATACAGCCGCGCCACTTCCGGCAAAGGCAAAGGTATAGGTTAGCGGATTTAATAAAGCATCGCCGACAGCGCCAACAACTTCTCTGGGTGAGCTTGGACCTAGAAACGGTACAACCAGATAATTTCCCGAAGGAACACCCCAGAACCCTAGGGTTTGTCCAAAATCTTCATTGTGTTTTGGTAAGTCAACCATTTTTGCAACATCGACAAAACCGGCAACGCCAGCTGTGGTATTAATTAAAAATCGACTGGCATCCATGCCGCCTTGTGACATTTTAAGCTGCAGGAAATCATTAACAAAGACGCCGATGTCTTTAAGGTTGCTGAAAAAATTGGTGACACCATCATTAACAAATTTTGGGGCTACCGCTGCATAACCCTTGGCAACGGGTTTTACAACGTTTTTATCAAGACCGTCATTAAAGCCTTGCGCACCGCGATTCCAGCCTTGCCAAGGGTCTTTTTCATCAACTTTCGGTGTGCTGGCACAGCCAACAAGTAAACCTGATATAACCAAGCTACTTACAAATAAACGAGTGTTTATGACAGATTTTTGCATACTCATTACTTATCTCTATTTACTGGATGTTGGAGGTATTTACGACGGTTTTTTCAATTTGTGTGATTATATCAGACACTTTACATCAAATGCTTCATTGATTTTGCATTTGTCGGAGTATCCAGCGTTGACGTGTTAACAGATAAACTGAAGGCTGGGATGCGCGGAGAATAATCGGATTGGGTAAAGTAGCTGCCAATAAAGCTGCTTGAGAAGGGCCGAGTTGCCCTGCATGTATACCGAAATGATACATACTGGCTGCTTCTATGCCAAAAACATGATCGCCAAATTCAGCGATATTTAAGTATATCAATAAGATACGATCTTTAGTCCACATCGCTTCAATTAAAAGCGTAAACCAAACTTCCAGGCCCTTACGTATAAAACTTTTCGATGGCGATAAAAATAGATTTTTTGCAACCTGCTGAGAAATAGTACTGGCACCTCTAAGTTTTCCGCCGTCCATGTAAACATCAACTGATGATTGTATTGATCGTAAGTCAAAGCCTGAGTGCTTGAAAAATCGTTGATCTTCGGCAGCGATAACCGCTGAAAAGGCATAAGTTGAAATAGCTATATCGCTAACCCATGAATATTTAATCGGGATGAATGTTCCCTTTCCGAATAAGTCTTCCATATGCCGATAGATCATGAAGGCAGAAGTCGGAAATGGTATCCAGCGAAACAAAAGACAGGAACCAACTGATGACACGACAAAGCTGAGCAGCAAATAAACCAAGACTTTACGTGCAATATCTTTAAATGAACGTGTGTGAAAGTTATTTGATTTGGAATATCTGGATAGTTTTGCCAAGGGGTAAAAATTGGTTTAGCGGTTTATAATTGTGCGTATGATAAAGCATTTGTATTTATGGCTCTTCAGATTATTGAGTTTTAATTTAATTCTTGCCAAGATATTTAATGGTTTCAGAAAACATACAGTTCAGAGATTTATCCAGCCGCATGAAATATCGAAACACGTTTTTTATATTCCTTTTGGTTATACAACTGATTGGTTGCATGCCAATGTCTTATCCTCCCGGCGCTAAAAATCAGGAGGCGCAATTAGGTGAAAATATGTATCTGACAGCAGACGGCATGCATTTACCGTTACGTCACTGGCTACCTAAAACAGAACCGGCGGCTATAATTATCGCTCTACATGGTTTTAACGATTACAGCCATTTTTTTGACCCGCCGGCCGAGTATTTCAGCAAGGTGGGTATCGCCTGTTTTGCCTATGATCAGCGCGGATTTGGAGCCGCTCCGCAACGCGGTTTATGGGCGGGAGAAGAGGCTTATATTAATGACGTTCAGGATTTTGTGCGACTGGTGAAACAGCGTTATCCGAAGCGTCCTCTTTATCTGCTTGGAGAGAGCATGGGGGGTGCAGTAATTATTGTCGCGATGGGGCAAAGTAAAATACCTGAAGTTGCCGGGGTTATTCTTGCAGCACCTGCCTTATGGTCCAGAACAACGATGCCCTGGTATCAAACCGGTTTGCTTTGGACTCTGGCTCATAGTATGCCCTGGCTGACTTTGACTGGAAAAGGCGTACATGTGATGGCCTCAGACAACATCGACATGCTTCGTGCAATGGGACGAGATCCCTGGGTCATTAAAGCAACTCGCGTGGAAACGGTATACGGTTTGACTGATTTGATGGATTCGGCCTTTGACAGCGCGACCTCGCTACGCGGAAATAGTTTGATTATGTATGGCGAAAAAGACGAAATCATTCCAAAAGAACCTACCTATGCTTTC
>CANNLO010000213.1 GCA_947505055.1 Methylococcaceae bacterium
AACGGCCTGCATTCGTGAAATGCCCGAATTTGCCCATTTGCCGATTATCGCCTTGACCGCAAAAGCCATGAAGGAGGACAGAAAAAAATGTCTGGATGCAGGCGCTTCAGATTATCTGTCCAAACCCGTGGATCAGGATAGACTGATTTCGTTAATCCGGGTCTGGCTTTGCCGGTAGCTTAGGAATGCGTATGAAATAACATAGACAACTTGCTCCCTCTCCTGTTGGAGAGGGATGGGGTGAGGAGAATAAAATGCTCAAGTTATTTCATGCGCTTTCCTTAGCCAGTCAGCACAGCTTTAAAAAGCTAAGTTATTAACGCTGCTCTAGCAAGGGGTAAGGTGAAATAAAACGTGCTGCCTTTACCGGGTTCGCTGTTGAAACGCAACGCACCTTGATGGGCTTCGATAAGGGCGTTACTGATGGATAGTCCCATGCCCATGCCGCTGGTTTTGGTGGTGTAAAAAGGTGTAAGAACCTGTTTTTGTTGGTCTATAGCGATACCCAAGCCGTTATCTTTTACGCTAATCCGTATCGCATCGTTGAACATCAAGCGACTTTGGATAGTAATTTGGCTTGGGTATTTTTTTGGGGAGCTGTGCAAGGCGTCAATGCTGTTGCGGCACAAATTAATCAGAACTTGCTCTATTTGAAGTTCATCGATATGGATGGACGGCAGGTTGTTTTCCAGTTCAAGTAGCAGCGTGACGTTATTTAGCTTGAGCTCATCGGAACACAAGGTGACACAGTTATTAATCAATTTATTCATGTCGACGGTTAAGCGCCGTTGTGAATTAGGCTTACAAAAATGTTTCATCCTGTGAATTATCGTTCCCGCTCTTAAAGCCTGCTGCTGTGTTTTGACGAGTATCTCAGTGAGCTTTACAAGATCAGGATTTTCGGTATTGATGATGTTTAAACTCACTTGTGTATAGCTGGAAATTGCAGACAGTGGCTGGTTGACTTCATGGGATATGCCCGAAGCCATTTCCCCCATCAGGCCCAGACGCGATATGTGGGCGAGTTGATCTAAATGTTCGCGATATTGCTGTTCCTGAATTTTTCGCTGTGAAATGTCGGTATGTGTACCGATCATGCGTAACGGCGAACTATCTTCACCGTAGTTGACCACGGCGCCGCGTGCCATAATCCATTTATAGTTGCCATCTTTGCAGCGCAAGCGATACTCAACGTTATAACTTTTCGTCTTTCCCTCCAGGTAGGCCCGCAATGCTTCTGTAACAGAGGGCAGGTCAGCAGGATATAAATTGTTTTGCCAATCTTGGTAAGTAAACGGCGGATTGTCTTCGCCATAGCCTAGCATTGAGGTGAATTCCTTGGAATAGTTGACATGACCGGTCTGGATGTTCCAATCCCAGATGCCATCTCCGGAACCTTCTAAGGCGAATTTCCAGATAAACCTGGTTTCACGCAGCTCATTTTCCATCTGCTTGCGTGCGGTAATGTTGGTGATGAAGCCGTGCCAGAGTGTAGAGCCGTCAATTTCCCGCTCGGGTAAGGCGTTGCCGAGCAGCCAGTAGATCGTGCCATCATCAAACTTCACCCGATATTCATGATTCCATGGGGTCAAGTTCATTGCGGACGCCTGAATTGAGGCCACGATACCGTCATAGTCCTCCGGGTGCAGAATGGCAAAGACTTTGGCGGCATCATTAAGCACGTCTTCAGGGCTGACCCGGTATATGTCATACATTGCTGCACTGGCGTAAGGAAAGCAGGAGCTGCCATCGGAACGCAATCGATATTGATAGATCACGCCCGGTACAGAACTGGATATTTTCTGAAGGCGATGCAGTGTAGCTTCTGGTGATTTTTCTTGCTGCTGGTGTTCAGCGCACATTAGGACTAATGCCCTGGCTTCGCACAAGTCTGCTGTTGCTTGCCTGTTTTTGGTGTTGTCTGTAACGGTGATGCGCAGCGACGAATTTAAGCACAGGCAGTTCAGCAGGACAGGACGTTCGCTATTGCTACAGTTCTTCAGCGACAACTCAATAGTCTGCTGCCGCTTATGCTTGATTATGTCGGAGAAAAAAAGATGCCACCTGTCGCCATCTTGTGGTGAGACCAGGGCAGCAAAGTGCTGGTGCAGTAAGTTCCTGCGCTCCATGTTTATCAGCTGAAGGGCGGTTCGGTTAACTTCTGAAATCAGTCCTTCGTGTGTCAATAGGAAGTAGCCAGTCGGGACATTCTCATAAAGATCAACATAACGAGCTTGGGATTCCTCCAGGGCAGCGTGAGCGCAGCGCAGTTTCTCGTGTTGCATGTCCAGTTCAAGCAGGTTCATTTCGAGTTGATACCGTAAATCATGCAGTAATTGATTTGCGGAGCGAATCACCGGTTTTGTAGTGGGAGCATCAGATTGTTCTGCCGCCTCTTCTATCCGCAGTGTATTGAGTCCAGTTGGTTTTTTATCCATACTAAATTCGGGTATGTTATTTTTTTTATTTATATATTAAAAATTATACATTACTGGCTGCGTTAATTCTTTAGTTATCTAACGTATTTTTAGTAATAAATCGCCTTGGTTAGCATGGCTATGGCTTTTTTCTTGAAAAGCATTTGAAATAGTTCCGCAGCGGATTTCTTTGGGCAATTTTGAGATTCCCGTCATGCGTTTTAGCGGCGGTATCAGGACAAATTCAGGAAGATTTTAATGATGGGATTTGTACCGCTGCTTTTTTTCAATACGGTGACGCTGTCGATTATTGTTTGATCCACAGTGCAGTTTCTAATATAGGGCTCACTGCCAAAAAAGATGCTATTTACTTTCATGCCGAGTTTGAGTTGAGGCAAGGAGATTTCAACAATAGGGACGGCAGAGTTGGCGCGATTTCGATTGTTTAAGACTAGGCCTTTTTGCCACCGTTCTGTAGCTATGGAGACGAGCTTCGCTTTGGCAATGGCGGCTTTAAGTTCCTCAACGGTTGCGCCGCTCAGCACATTTACAAAAACATCGACAACCTCCGCATCATAGTAGCTTTCTTTTCGAATCATCAATTGACTGATTACAATGTCTGCGAACATGGCATGCCCCGTCATTGAGCCGTCAATATAAGCGTTATAGTCGCTGACGACACTGAGTATCCGAGAGCCTAAGGGAATATGTTTTTGAGCTAGGCCGTCCGGAAAGCCTTGGCCGTCATAGCGTTCGAATTGGTGCCGCATTAAAAGCGCAGCGGCTTCAAATTGCGGCAAACCTTTCAATAAAGCCTCACCGTCTACCGCGTGTCCTAGATAGCGGTATTTATCGACTATAGACATTGAATAAAAAGGCTTGGTTAACAAGCTATTCGGTAAAAGGCTCTTGCCGAGTGGCAGTAACAATGCTGCATAGAGAATATTTTTTTTATCTATTTCGCTGATATCTAAGCCCTCTGCGATCAGGAAGGCTTTTTCAGCAATAAATTTTGACTGTCCGCTTTTAATGCCGGGTCGCGATTCAACAATGCGCGAGAGTGTCTGGACGAACTTAATATTCAGTTTTATTAGTCTGTCATCGGCATGGTCAAGATGCTGCGTTGCAATCTTGAATTGTTCGATATATTTTGTTATTTTTTCTTCCATATGTGGGGCGTTTTCCATTTGCGTGTCCTCTGGTTTGTTCTGTTTCGCAATCGTTAAATAGGGACGTTGCTTGTCGTGCGTCAGTCAAGTCGGAGCCATTTTTTTGTTTAATTATACACAGCTAACTGCTGATTTTTTAATTTATGTGTTGTTTGACAGCTGGAAAATAGTCTGGGTAATAGCTTAATACCAAATTATATTGTCATCCATATCTGTAATGTCATCTATATTGTCTTTGGGTTCAAAATATACTATGGTTTGGGTGTCTGAAATTGAAGTCAGAGGTTCAGAATCCTGGTTTTTCGGCTTGCGTTCGTCGTAACTTCCAGTCGAAATACATTCTTTGATGAATTGCTGAAGTATAGCTTCCGCCTCTTGCCTTGAATTATAGGGGCCAATGTTATGACCATTGCGTGCCTGAAAAAACCATTCAGTTTTTCCTGTTAGTTGATTCGCAATATAAAATATTCTATCGGATTTAAACATAGTCAGGCCTGCTCGTTAATATTAGATGTATAGAAAACTTTGACTAAAGTATAAAGCTTTCATCAATTAAAAACTGCATAAATGTATGCATTTTTTAAATTATTAAAATAAATTAAGCTGAAGTGGTATTTGATAAGGCGTCTGGCCATGGAAAAGGCTATGATTTTGTTAAATATAGCTTTATTTGTGAGTAAAAATAAAGAAGGCTGGATGTTTTTAGGGGGTTTTAAAATTAAGTCTGTATTTTCATCTGTCAATATAGTGCTGTATCGCAGTATTTTTCAGTATTTTTATAAAATAATTGAATTTTTTATTTGTAAGGAGCTTGTGTTTAATCGTTATAGTGACGCCGTGGGAGAGGTCTACGTCGTAGCTATAATTAAAATACGCGGTGAATCATGGAGTCTGGGGTTACCAAGATGGGACAAGGAATTTTAGCCAATACCGTCATGCCGGTTGGGATGGTAATGTAGTTTATGATTTAGGTTCGAAATCAAACCAAAGCTTCACAGCCTAGACTTGATGCGCTAAGCGCTCTAACGGGTCACCCATTAGCCTGCCTCTGTCAATAGGCCAATAAAATCCCCCAGGCAAAATCTGATTTTTTTTCGTGTCTCTCTTCCTGTTATTGAACCTGTGGACTTCGTGGGCGCGAGATCCGAGAGTGTGGGTAAGTTGTGGTCAGCAGGGACGCTGTCCATAACTTATCCACACGGCTCTGCTCGGATCGATCCGCAGGACGCGTCCACGAAGTCCACAGGTTATCCTTATAATTCGTTGTTTTTAGACTAAAAAAATACTGTTTCCCTGTTCATTTATGTCGCTTGTCCGAGTAATCAGTCTAAATACGCACCCGTCTTCTCGTTTAGTGGTTCGCGCAAAGCACTGATGCGCGCCAGTCACCCATCAGGATCAAGACAGCTGAACTTGCCCAAAGGGAAAGATTTCAGCGCCCCTGGCTCATTCGAGCCCCAGAAAATTGTCGGTGCCAAGCTTTGTCCAATTGTATTTAATACAACAGATTTAATGGTTCTCCGTCGAAACGGACCAGACCCGGAGTGGTTCAAAGCTTAGGCGTATCAGCTTGTACTCATTGTAACAATCGACTTTTAGTCGGTTGAACGACCTACCAATCAGGTCTCGTGGTTATTAGCCAACCCCTTTGCCGGTTCAGTCGTTCAACCTTAACTGTTAAGTAAATAACTTTGCAGAATCAAAGGGTACTTGATCCCGCATCACATAATAGCTTGCCCTCGCCAGTTTATGCGCCACCGCTTTGAGTGCAACCACTCGGCTTTGTTTGGCGGCTTTGCGCTGATAAAAACGTTTAGCTTGTTCGTTAAAGCGAATGGCAAAGTTGGCGGCTTCAACAAAAGCCCACGCCAAATACTTGTTGCCATTTTTAGTATTGCCCTGGCCTTTCTTTTTGCCATTGCTCAATTTCTCACTGCCGACACAGCGGCAATAGGAGGTGAAGTTACCCACCTGGGCAAAGCGCTCAATACCGCCGGTCTCCAGCATGATAGTTAGCGCCAAAACTTCGCCTACGCCGCCGATACTTAACAAATAACGGTAGCGAGGATCCAGTTTCGCCTGTTTTAAAATAGCTTGCTCCAGTACTTTGATCTGTTGATCCAGAGCGTTCATTAGGATCCGATTGCTGTCAACCGCCAACGCCACATTCGGGTCAGCAAACTGTTGTTGTACCTGTTCTTGAGTCAGGGATTTGGTGGCATTGCAACTCAATCGGCTACCGGTGTTACGGGCATATAAATTTTCTATGCTTAAAATATGCGCAGTTCGCTGCCTAACCAATTGTCCGCGTTTGCGTAATAAATCCCTGACCGCCCGGCTTTGTTTGGGATAAATATGTCCGGTGGGCAAAATACCTAAACGTAATAAATGGGCCAGCCAGAACGCATCGGAATCATCGTCGGTAAACTTTAAGCCTTCGTATTGTTTGACGGCAGACGTATTGACCAGATGAACCTTGTAACCCGCTTCCATCAAGCCATCCACCAGCCAATACCAGTTGTAAGTCGATTCTACTGCAATTCCTTCAATACCTTCTTTGAACGGCTCCAAGCCATGTAGAATCTGATCTAAATCACAGCCTTGTTTCTTCCTGTAAAGCACTTTGTCTTCTTCGTTGATGAGTTGTGTCACCACGTTCGTTGAATGTAAATCTATTCCACAGTATAGTTTCATGCCTGCTTCCTCGGTTGTTTAAATTCAATGTCAGTTTACACCACTGGCACCGATCGGGGAGGCAGGCTAGATGATTATCAGGTCTTGCAATCATACATTTTGGCGCTGCAATACATAAACTGTTTACTGTTTAAGAGCACAACGTTTTGATTGCTGAGTAAAAATTGCAAAATAAGGATAGACGTTTGCAGTAATAACGATTTAGCTAACGGGTTAAAATCCTGTGGCGATTTTATCGCAGCCGAAACAAAATTTATCCAAGCTGTTATGAGCGTTTACGCAGAAGAAAAACGATTGCACTTTTCTTTAAAAACGCTATCATTAATGCCATGAACAGCAAGCACCGTAACACACTCGAAACTATTTTTTCTAATCAGTGCAGAGGAAATCTGCCGTGGGATCGTATTGAGTCGTTGCTAGTCGCTATTGGCTGCAATGTTGTGGAAGGAAGCGGATCGTCGGTAATGTTCGAGAAAAATGGTCGACGGGCCTATTTCCATCGTCCTCATCCGCAACGCGAAGCGCTTTTATATCGTGTTAAGGCTGTACGCGAGTTTTTGATAAAATTGGAGATCACACCTTGAAAAACAGGATGACATACCTCGGTTATACTGCCAGCCTGGAATTTGATCCGGACGATAATATTCTGGTCGGGCGCGTGTTGAGCATTGACGATATTATCAGCTTCCATGGAGAATCAATTGCTGAATTTACGCACGCATTCCATGAAGCGGTCGATGATTATATCTCTGCTTGCGAAAAAATAGGACAAACACCTGAAAAGCCCGTTTCTGGTCGATTGATGCTGCGCGTTGCTCCTGCAATACACGCGGCAGCACTAAAGGCAGCTTCGCACAACGGGTTAAGCCTTAATAAATGGGCGGAGCGAGTTTTACAGCAAGCCGCCCATGGTTGAGTTGAAGCTGTTATTAAAGAATGAAATGGGGGCAGGTCTTGCAATCTACTGATTGTAAAGGATTATGGGGTAAGGCAATATTGGTGACTTAATGATGGCAGTCTTTCTCCCATGGGGTATAGCTATCTACACAAGTAACTTTACTCTTTCTCCAGTGGGAGAAGGCGGGGATGAGGGGAGTCAAAATAAGTTTTTTCTTCATTTTAATTTCCCCTCACCCAACCCTCTCCCGCTGGAGAGGGCTTCTTAACTTAAGTCAATAATACAATCCCCCATAATTCGTTACAATCAGGACATCTTGAAGAGCGGATTGATAGTAAGTTTATTCAACTTGAGCAGCGCATGACGATTAAGTTGGGCGCATTAATGGTTATAGCCGTTGGCGCTGTTGCCGCTTTGGTTAAGTTATTGTAGTCAAAGCAGCATTACTTTTCTGCCCACGCGCACAACCAATATTCTATCGAACTTCAAACAAAAACCATCCAATCCTCTTCGGGTTAAATGGTTTTTTTATTTACTCTTTGGGTGACGGCCTACAGGTAAATATTCGGTTAACCTGCCAACTAAAATCACCCAGCTAGCTCGTGTTTGAATTTTCTCTCCAAGGGGTAAGCCCATACGTCCTTAATAGGGACACTCTGCTTACCAGATGGGCCGAGCTTCCCGCGTCCCTTGGTTTGTCCAAGG
>CANNLO010000214.1 GCA_947505055.1 Methylococcaceae bacterium
CCAGGTTTTGCACACGGCTTTGTGGTTCTAAAAGACAATACTGAGTTTTTATACAAAACTACCGATTATTACGCACCACAACATGAGCGTTGCATTCGTTGGGATGACCCGGCTATTGGTATTGAGTGGCCAATGACACAGGCGCCGATATTGTCAGGTAAAGATCAGCTAGGCTTGGTGTTGTCGCAGGCAGAAGTTTTTGAAGATTAACATGAGTATTTCATACGCTTAAGTGTATTAAAAAGGTAATGCTGTATGCTCCACATAGCGCATTACCGTATCCGGTTTATTCTACCGTCCGCGCGCACAGGTGGTCAGTTTTAAACGCCCGTCAACACTAACTTTAAAACAAATAATGAAAATTAAATTTGATCCTGCAAACCATTTTATAAAATTAATCGCAGTCGCATTAATTGGATTAATTTTTATTTTTGAGATTCCTTATATTTTTCCGCCATCAGTTAGAGTGGTTTCAGCATCGTATGACTATGGTTTTAATAACATGGTCGGTATTTTAATTTTATTTGTGCTTTGCATAGTCTTTGTTGGATTTGGGTATTATTTGACTAGAAAAGAGTCCGCAGTCATTATCATTGACCTGAATATGAAGCCTAAGGATATTGGCGTTCGCGCAATATTTGTAACTTCTTTAGTCAGTTTTTTGCTAATCGCCACGCTATTTTTGTTGTCAGGAAGTTATGGCTTTGGAGAATCGACGCAGTTCGTGCTTGCAATGGAAAGACTCTCTATTGGGCAGGCGTTATACTCTGACTTCGATTTTTACTATGGCCCATTGTTGGCATACGTTCCTTACGCAATCTATAAAGGTGGTTATTTTTTAAATTTTGAATATAAGACTGCGTATTTTTTAGGTCTTGCTGCACTACAATTTTTAAGTTTGGTTGAGCTTCGATATATATTAAACAATACGTCCCTTCCTCTAAGCTTAAAGCAAAATTTTTTTTATGTTATAGCCTTTTCGACTCTGCCATTTCATAGTGGAATTAATCTGATTCTTTTTCGGTTTATCACACCAGTAGTGGGATTTATTTTTATTAAAAAATATGAAGAAAAAAATTTATTGCTACAATCAGCAATATTTATTGCTTTATCTTTTTTAATATTTGGCATATCAATTGAATATGGCGTCGTATTTTCCGTTGCGCTATGTGTCTATTTATTAATGTCACTAGTGATTAATCGCACTGCAGGTAGTGCCATCTTAATAATAATAACAATGGCTTCACCTGTTGTTTTATATGGATTGTCCCCCGAAATTTTCCATTCTATGCAACTTTATCTGCAGGGCGCTTGGCGTTGGCCTTTCGTCCTGTCACTGCAATTGATACTCTTCTTTATTTCGGTTTTTGTCGTCGCTTTCCTTATTGGGTCAAAACTTCGCGATTTCAGGAAGAACTACTACCTAATATCACTTTGTATTCTCGCTATTGGAAGTTTGCCAGCATCACTTGGGCGATGTGATCCAGGGCATGTCCTTTTGAATGGACTGATGATTTTTATTGTTGCTTATACATTCATCTCATTTACTTGGAATAAGAAGCATGTCATGACAATGTATTTATTATTCATACTGTCATTCGGTATTTTCTATAATTACACCACCATCAGAGTTTACAGTGCCATTTACATGATTCAAGCCTATAAAAAGATTGGTCAGGTTATTCCTGATCGAATGATGTCCACCTTTATTGATTTTGGCACCATCATATCTGGGTTGCGAAAGGATGAAATTATCAATAAGATAGATAAGTTTAAAGGAAGGAAGGCGCCTGATTATAATTTAATTTTTAAAAAAATAAATAAAATATCTTCGCCATACATGCTTTCGGAAGATGTAACAAAATTTCTTAGTAAGACCAATAAGATCGAATTGCTTTACTTCAAAGATTTTTCAATATTAGCAAGTGAGCCAGAGGTAGACTTAGCCATTGCTGAAATGAAAAAAAAGGATCCTGAGTTTCTGATTCTTCCGATTTGGTGGGACAAAATTTCCGATGCGGAAGATAATGAAAAAGCTATCAATTTTTTGTTCACAACAAAATATACTCGGATGCCTATAAGAAATGGGCGAATGCTTCTCTCTCCCATCGATACCTACTTCAGAGACAACTATATTTTGTACGCTCAGTTTGAAAGCTTTGTGATCATGAAGCGATTGGCAGCTCGATGAGCTATACGCGGCTAAACAGGCCCAAGTAAAATCCAGAGTAACTCTTTTTCTCAAGCCATCCTTATACTTGATGATGGGTAGATTTTTAATGTGGTAGGAGATATTTACTTGATAGTTCAGCGCGCACTTTTGGCTACTAACCATAGTTACATTTAACTTGACTGAATTTGATTGCCGTCTTGACGACAGTACTGACTTTATGGTTTATCTAACTTAAATTTTTATTTATGGCGGAGCGTTAAGTGAATGGACAAAATAAACTATTCTTGAAATTTATTGCACTGTCAGGCATCGGTTGGATCTGCGATTTTTTGAGTTTTACAATACTCGTTAAGTTTGGTATGCCTGATTTTGCTGCCAACTTCATTTCTTCCTATATAGGGGTGACCTTCGTCTGGTTTACTTCGCTTCATCGTGTATTCGGGCATTCTGGGCAGGTTAAGAGTCACTTCTTATTCGTCTACTGGTCTTTCCAGTTTATATCGATTTTGGCGTACTCACATTTTTTGCATCAGTTCGTGGTAGCGTTATACAATTTACAAATGATGCAAGTTCTTGATAGTCAGCTTGAAATTGTTGCCAAGATCATAATTACACCTTTCAACCTTTTTACCAATTTTATATTTATGACATTCCTCACACGCTTCATGATCCGCAGTAGTTCTAACTGAAATGGCCTACACTAAACGTCTACGCATTCTGGTTTTTATTCCTGCTTACCGATGCGAAGCCCAGATACTAAGAGTCATTGACCAGTTTGATGGGCGTGTCCAAGCCTGTATAGACACCGTCTTGGTCGTCGACAACCAATCACCTGATCGCACTCTTGAGGTGGCAATCGAACGCGGTCGTAACAAATTGACAGCATGTAACTTTATCGCATGGCGCAACGACGGTAATTATGGCCTGGGCGGTTCACACAAGGCGGCTTTTCGCTATGCTATAGAGCAGGGGTTTGACTACTTGGTTGTCCTCCATGGTGACGACCAGGCTGACATCCGCGATCTCATTCCGCAACTTCAAACTGGTGCTCATTTACAGGTCGATTGCTTGCTCGGGGCACGCTTCATGCATGGTAGTCGATTGGAAGGCTACTCGTGGTTTCGCACATTTGGCAACCGTGTCTATAATCAACTATTTTCACTGGTAGTTCTACGCAACATTTCCGACCTTGGATCCGGCCTAAACCTCTATCGGCTCAACACCTTCCGCAAATTTTATTACAAGTCATTCCCAGATGACCTGACCTTCAATTACATGATGCTCCTTGCAAGCTATCATCGTGGTCAAAGCGTGCGCTTCTTCCCAATCAGCTGGCGCGAGGAAGACCAGCGTTCAAACGTTAAGCTTTTTAGTCAAGCCTTCAAGGTAATTGGTCTGTTGGTCAGCTACATCTTCCGTCGCGACGCATTCTTGACTATGGATATGCGCGCACTGCCGATCAAGACATACAGCGGACAGATTATGCACAACCAAAGGCGGGAATTTTGAGTCGCAGTCTGCGCATCTATCTATCCTTGCTGCTGGTCGTTCTGCTGGCCTGGTTTTGGTTTCGTGCATCAGCCATCGCTGAATTCATTTATGGGCCGAATTTGGCTGGCCTTTTGGGCGTCATTCTACTGTACCTCTGCTCGCATCTGTTTCGCATGCTGCGTCTCGTGCTGCTCACACTGGACGAGCGTGAAAAGGCTTTTCCACTGATTGCTGCGCATGCTTTGACCGCCTTTCCAAGTGGCTTTCTACCTTTCAAGATCGGCGAGATACTTCGTCTAGCAGCCTTCTTTTATGTCTATGATCGTCGTCGTAAGGCTTTCGCTATTTGGCTTAACGAGCGCTTTGGTGACATGCTCGTGATTAGCTCATTCATATTCTGCCTGTATATTTTCAAGGTTAATGTACCTCCTCCGATGCATTTTGTCCTCATCACCTTCTTGCTCATCACTGCAATCGGGCTGATGAGCCTGTTTGCCGTAGCAAAAGTCTTTGTATACCTGAACCGACACCTAGTGCTCGCCAGCCACAGCAAGCGCGGACTTACAATATTGCGCATCAACCATGTGCTTCGTCAGTTGGAGTTGGACATCTACAAGTCGGTCAAAGGTCGCTTCTTAGGCCTTATATTGCTGTCGGTTTTGATCTGGGGCATTGAAATACTGGCCTTGTCGCTGTTCATTAAGCAATTCTCCATCGGTGAACCAGATTTTGCTGCTCTGTTTGTGACTGGCCTGCTGGGTAGCCTGCCCGGTGGGTCGGCAGTTGGAGCCAGTAGCTTTGGCCTCTATCAATCCTTGGCACTAGTTGCATTGATACTGCTATTCTCGGTTGCATACTGGCTTACAGGGCGCTTCAAATTCTTAAGGTCATAACATGTCACTCCTTTACCAGAAAATAATCCTGATATTCGACGATCGTGAATTCACCAACGGAGATGTGCGCAGCCTCGTTGGCCAACGAAGGTTTGGGGACGTTTATGTAAAACGCCTTACTTTGGCTGACCACATCCGCGCAGCACTTCCTGAATGGGCGCGTTCCCGATTGATACATTTGCGCAGCACCAACGATGTTGAAAACTTGCGTACCCGTCTTGAAGCAAGCCAAGAAGACGTCGCGTTGTGTATAATCGCCGCAAGTGCCGGGTTCATGGCGCCGGAAAGCCTAACCCAACTTGTCGAGCGTTTGCCATTCGCAGAGGAGGACTTTACCGACAGCCTCTACAGGCCGCTGCTAGTCTTTATGCGCAATGCACATCGCCTCGTTGAGCAGTGGCCAGCCTTCGAGGCCTATCCCTTGCACTGTTGGGATAAAGCCTGGCAAGACAGTCAACGCCTACTATCAGTAAAGCCTATAGACCTTACGAAGATTCGCGACTTTCTGACCTTCACCACTGGCTCCACAGCCGCTCGCTATTTTAACGAAGTGCAAATCGACGATTATTACTACACCAAACGCTCAACAGATAAACGCAAGATACTTGCCGAATATTCTTTTTATGGCCTCGTGCCAGAAAAGATGCGTCCTTGGCTTATACAGCCCTTCGGCTACAAGGACGAGGAAGAGAGAGCCTCCTACAAAATGATGCGCTACTACCTTGCGGATGCTGCCCTTCAGTGGGTACATGGTGCTTTCGAGGTCGATACTTTCTCACCTTTCGTGGAACGGTTACTTTTTTTTCTCGACGAGCGGCCGCGTCGTGCATGTAGTAAAGAAGAGTCTGCCGCACAGGCGCGCGCTATATTTGTAGTCAAACCGGAGGAACGCGTCAAGCAGTTTTTGGCTGTGAGCGAAGGTCAGCGCATCAACCAGCTAGTTGTTGCAGCAACGCCTGCACTTGACGTTAGCCGACAGCTCGAACGTTACCTCGAACTCTACCAGAGGTATGAGAGCGGCTTCGTCTTCGACCACACCGTGGTCGGTCACGGTGACCCATGCTTCTCGAACGTACTCTATGACCAGCAGCGCCAACTACTTAAGCTGATCGACCCCAAAGGTGCGGTGACGGAAAATGAACTCTGGACGCATCCGCTTTACGACCTTTGCAAGGTCTCGCACAGCGCACTGGGTGACTATGATTTCATCAACACAGGACTTTATAGTGTCGGATTCTCTAACAATAATGACCTCCTGTTACAAGTGAATTATGGCAACCACGGCTCGCTCAAGTCTGTGTTCCTGCAGCGCGTGCAGGCAATAAACCATGATGCGCAAATCATGCGGCTAGGGGAAGCCTCGTTATTTCTTTCCATGCTGCCGCTGCATATCGATTATCCAAACAAGATTATTGCCTTCCTCTTGAAGGCCCAACAAATCCTCGACGAGGTTGAATATGAGTATTGCATTTGAAGAGATATACGGCACGCTGGTCGTAGATATTGATGGCACATTGTGCGACATTAAGGCAGTGGGCCAGTCATATCGGGACCTAGTCCCTCGGCTTGCTATGCTTGAACGTCTGCGCGAGTATCAGACCAAGGGTTATCGCATTTTGCTGTTCACTTCTCGCAACATGAAGACCTACGACGGTAACCTCGGACAAATCAATAAGCACACGGCACCAGTGCTGCTTGAATGGCTTGCAAAATGGGAAGTGCCATACGATGAAATTCTGTTCGGCAAGCCATGGCCAAGGTCAAAGGGCTTTTACATCGACGACCGTGCGGTGCGCCCAGACGAATTCCTGAACATGGATGAAGAAAGCATCCAGAAGCTTCTGAAGCTGGGGGGTAGTGCTTAAGTATGAAGATGAATATCGTCATAACTATGGCTGGACGTGGCTCCCGCTTCTATGATGCAGGCTACACAGTCCCCAAGTACGAGATAATTGCTCACGGGCGCAGCTTATTCGATTGGTCGATATTATCGTTGCGCAATTTTCTATCTTCCGAAAGCCGCATCATCTTTGTCTGCCTAGCTGAAAACCAATCAGGAGAATACGTGCGTAGCCGTTGCAAGCTGTTAGGCCTAAATGATGTAAATATCGTCGAACTGCAAACAATAACCGATGGTCAAGCCACAAGCGCCTATGTAACACGCGATCTTTGGCTGATGGAAGAGCCCCTACTAATCTATAACATCGACACATACGTTGATCCCCGCGCGCTTAATCCCGAAAAAATACGCCCTGGCTCCGACGGATGGGTGCCCTGCTTCCAAGCCTCTGGAGAACACTGGAGTTTTGTCAAGCTTGGCAAAGATAACTGGGCCTCAGACTTGGCAGAGAAGAAGCGCATCTCAGATTTTGCTTCAATAGGTCTTTATTGGTTTGCAAGTGCAGGACGTTACGTAGAGGCTTATGAACGATTCTTCGTCAATGCGAAGAGCTTGGTGCGCGGAGAGCGTTACATCGCACCATTGTATGGTGACTTACTCGCTGAAGGTGGTCGGATATCAATCTCTAATCTGCCACTCGACGATGTAAATGTGCTTGGGACGCCAGCCGAATTGGCAATTTTCATTAATAAAGTGATGTTCTAGCAATCGGGTTTATTATTAGGTTTGCAGCGATGACGAACGGATACAAATGTTAGTTGAGTAGATTTTTAATTCCATGCATGACAACTGGAATCTCAGGATTTTTTTGTAAGTGCTGATGTTATTTAAAAAGTGAGATAATCATTAATCTATATTGGCTTATTTTCATATTATTTATATTGCTTGTGGCCTGCGGTAGATTTTTTGGAACATCGCTTAAAATTCGGATTAATTTATTTCGGGTCGATGCGACTTCAGTCGTTAATGCACTTTTCGGGTCAGGATCAATTATTCAACAGAGGTATTGCAGTGTTGACGCGCATTGAAAATTGACCAGCTAGGCTTGGCGTTATATGAGGCAGAAATTTTTGAAAGTTAACTTAAGTTCTCAACACTTAATTTAATTAAAAAGGCAATGCCGTATGTTCCACATAGCGCATTACCGTATCCGGTTTAGTCCATTGTCCACGCGTCATGATAATCGGCAAGCTTGCCCCGGATAATAAGAGGTCTTGCGCTGCACCAACTCTCATTGAGTGACCGCTGATGTGTTGGGCTAACTTTTCATCTAGGCCGGCGGTACGTACTAGACGCTTATAGATTCTACCAATTTGGCCAACGCCTAATCCCTTGGTAATCTTAATTCCCCGATTGACCCCTCTAAAAAGCAA
>CANNLO010000215.1 GCA_947505055.1 Methylococcaceae bacterium
AGTCGCACCCTTTGAAATGGGCTATGAACAACGTTTTGAAGCGCCGATGGTGACTTTGTGGATAGACGGTGGGCGTAAAAACAAAGTACGTCCGGGTGATATATTGGGCGCTTTAACCGGAGAGGGCGGCATTGCAGGCAGTGAAGTGGGTAAAATCGATATATTTGATGCCCATGCCTATGTTGCTGTTAAGCGTAAAAGTATTGATAAGGCTTTTATCTGTTTAAAAAATGGCAAAATCAAAGGACGCAGTTTTAATGTCCATAAGTCTCAGTGGGGCTGAATTGTAGGGCTTAAAGTTATTTGCATACTTATATTTTCTTTGATTTTACAGCGATTTACAACATTAAATGTGGTGAGTGAGGAATGTGTTTTCCATTTTAGCCTTTAATGTGACGACCGATACAGTACAATGATTTTCCTGATGATCAATAGCGGGTTTTGAGGATGTTTTTTGCCTGAATAATGCGTTTCATTGGAGTGTTGATTTGGGTCAATACGATGATAAAAAAGGGTCGAATAACGGAGCTCCATTTATCAATCATAAACAGAGTTTCCTCCAGATTTAGCCAAGTTTTTTATCAATTTATTCGATGTTAAAGAATACTTTTAGGTAACTCTCATGACTTATTGTCTTCCTCTTGCCGAGGTCAATACCAAGATATTTCCAGATAGCTATGCCGTTGCCCGGCAACATTGGCTAGCGCAAATTTTAGAAGTAAACGTTCATATTCAACACTTGTCTTATCCTTGTGCTGGCTTGGGAAGGCAAGGCGAGGTGCTGGTTACCGATACGGTTTGGCTGGGTCCGGAAGATTCATCGCGAGTTTTGGTTTTAATAGGCGGAACACACGGTATAGAAGGCTTTACCGGTAGCGCTATACAAATCGATCAGTTAGGTTTGCTTATCGATGGCAAATTCGTGATTCCCAACCATACAGCAATATTGATGATTCATGCCCTAACGCCCTGGGGTTATGTCTGGCAACGGCGTTGTGATGAGGATGGTGTTGATCTTAATCGCAATGTTGTCGATTTTACTAAAGCGCTACCGGAAAATCACGGCTATGAACAGCTTAAAAATACTTTGTATTTGGCTGATGCCGAACCAAGAAAAGCTGTTATGGCCGAACTTGAACGTCACTATGGCCGTGTTGCTCTGGAAATAGCTATGAGCGCCGGTCAATACAGCGATCCGACAGGGCCTTTTTATGGCGGAAAGTCGCCGGCACATGGTCGTTTGGTCTGCGAAGATCTGATTAGCAAATATGCACTGAATGAGCGGGATTTAACCGTTATTGATTTGCACACCGGCCTAGGTTCATACGGCTATGGCGAAATAATCTGCGACCATCAGCCGGACAGTGCAGGAACCAAAGTTGCACTTCAATATTATGGCGATTCGGTAACCCTGCCATTTTTGGGGACATCCAGCTCGGTGCCCAAAACAGGTTTGCTGGATTATGCCTGGCACGCCATCATGAATGAACGCAGTTGTTATGTCACCCTCGAATTTGGCACCTTCAGTACGGATCAATTATTTGAAATCTTACTCAAAGATCATCAATTGTGGGCGCAAACGGATAATCATGGAGCCCGCCTTGAGCACAGTAAAATCATGCGCCATCATTTTTATCCTTCAGATCAAGCCTGGCAGGAAATGGTTTTATTTCGGGCTAGACAGGTTATTGCCCAAGGTTTACAAGGGACGTTTTCTTGAGCGTTGCTATCCGACCCGCCCAATTATCGGACCTCGATCAGCTGGTGATGCTGGAACAAAACTGTTTTGAGACCGATCGGTTAAGTCGACGCAGTTTTAAGCATTGGGTAAATACTGAGCATCGGGCCTTGCTGGTTGCAGAGCAGGAAAAAGTTATTTGCGGTTATGTACTGATCATTTATCATCCAGGTACCCGACTGGCTCGCGTTTACTCTTTGGCCGTAGCCGTTACGCAAAGAGGCGCTGGTATCGCAAAATTGCTGATGTCGGCAGGTGAACAGGCCGCTACCGAGGCTGGCAGACTTTATCTGCGTCTTGAAGTCAGTGTAGACAATGTTTCGGCAATCCAGCTCTACCAATCACTGGGGTATCGGAAATTTGGCATTTACCGCGATTATTATCAGGATCACAAAGATGCTTTGCGTTACCAGAAACGTATCCGCCGTTATCGCGATACCTTGCAACACCGTTCGGTACATTGGCTGAGACAAACCACGCCGTTTACCTGCGGTCCCGCCTCGCTAATGATGGCGATGCATGGTTTAAACAAGGCTTATCAACCTTCGCAGGAAGAAGAAATTAACCTGTGGCGGGAAGCTACGACAATTTTTATGACCTCGGGACATGGCGGATGTCACCCCATTGGTTTGGCATTGGCTGCAAAGCGACGCCAGTTTGTCGTGGAAGTCTGGGTTAATCAGACGGGAACGTTATTTATCGATGGCGTGCGCAATGAAGAAAAAAAACAGGTGGTGGAATTGGTCGACAATTGTTTTAAGCGTGAGGCGGCTGAACAAAATATCCCGATACATTACGCCAATATTAGCCAGAATGACTTGATTGGCGCCTTTAAATCCGGAGCGATACCGTTAATTTTAATCAGCACTTTCCGGCTGGATGGAAAAAAAGCTCCGCATTGGGTGGTGATGAGTGGCTACGATGATGATTGTCTGTACATGCATGATCCAGATCCTGACGAAGGGAGACAAAGCGAACTCGATTGCCAATTTATTCCGATTGCTTGCGAGGATTTTGATCAACTGTCCTGTTTTGGCAAGAATCGGCTTAGAACAGCAGTGATTATTTGGCCAGCATAGAAGTTTTCATCTGATCTTAATTAAAGCAATAGCGTTACTTTAATATTGTTGGAGTATTATCTTCTATTCACCAAAATCTAATTATTTATATCTTTTTAAGCAAGGAAAACAATATGAAACAGATAATAAAATCAGTAGTAGTTGTTTTTGCATTCAGCCTGCTTACGGCTTGTGCAACTAATTCGGATATTGAAAAATTACAATCAGAAGTTAATGGTTTGGATAGTTCGGTCAAACAGGCATCGGCTGATGCAAACAGTGCGCAAACTGCCTCTGCTGATGCGTCTGCAAAGTCAGCTGCTGCTGAAGCTTCAGCAAATAGAGCGGCTCAATTATCTCAAGATACCAATGATAAATTGAATAAAAGATTCAAAAAATCGATGATGAAGTAAACTGTCATTTTTTATATCGATGTAAAATACGGGGATGAATTTGAATATGAAATTCACATATATTTTTCATCGAAAAATATAACTTCAATATAAAATAAATGTGAGTGGATAGTAAATGAAAAATTTTCGTACTTATAGATTAGTTGTTTTTACCGCATTAATGCTGTTTTCGTTTTCTAATGCTTATGCTCAGCATTCAGTTGCAGGACGTACCTCGGCACAAAAATTTGGTAGAGGTCTGGCTGGGATGACCTGCGGTTTTCTTGAAATCCCCGGAAATATTGTTAAAGAAACCCATGCCAAAGGGGCGCTAGGTTTTCCAATTGGCCTTGCTACCGGTTTGGGAATGACGGTAACGCGTGAACTTGTTGGGGTTTATGAGTTTATTACCGCGCCTTTTCCAATGCCTTCAGGTTTTCGCCCGATTTTAACCCCGGAATATCCTTGGGATTATTTTGAATAAATGGTTGAATTGGTCTGCTTGGTAATTATACCCAGCAGCAAAAAGCATATATTAAATGGAGTTCAACCCCAGGTTTGAACTCCATTTTTTTTGTATGACTGAAGTGTAAATTTATGGCTAAATTTATTTTAAGAATAATAAAAAACTAAATATTTAATCTATTATTTTTTGTTTGTGTTGGATAGGCAAACAAATCCGAAAAGTCGTTCCAATATTTACAGTACTGACAACTTCAATTCTGCCATCATGTTTTTGTATGATATTTTGTGAAATGGACAAGCCGAGTCCGGTGCCTTTTCCTATCGGTTTAGTCGTGAAAAAAGGTTCAAATAAGCGGTTAATAAGTTCAGGCGCGATGCCTTGTCCAGTGTCAGAAATTTCTACCCAAACCTCAGTCGCTGACTTCAATGTTCGAATGGTAATGTCACCTTGATCTTTGATTGCTTGTGCTGCATTGATTAAGAGGTTCATAAAAACCTGATTAAGTTGTGAAGCCAGGCAATATATTTCTGGAATCTCACCGTATATTTTATGGACAGTACAATGATATTTAAGCTCACTCGAGATGATATTCAATGTTGAATCGAGACATTTATGCAGATTAACAAGCTCCCAGTCATCGCTGTCGACGCGGGAAAAACTTTTCAAGTCTTGAATAATGTTACGTACTCTGCCCAAGCCCTCAGAGGACTCTGCGATTAATTGCGGAATGTCACTAGCCAGGTAATCAAGTTCCTTTTGGCGTTTAAGTTCGCTAATTATTTTAAGTGTGTCCTGACTAATAGTTTCCTTTTTAAGGAGTGAATCATAGCTATTTAAGATTTCAAAAATATCAGCAATATGTAAATTTAAGGAGTTTAAATTAGAGTTTACAAAACCGATGGGATTATTTATTTCGTGAGCAATGCCGGCGGCCAATTGACCAATTGCAGCCAGTTTTTCAGATTGTAAAAGTTGTAACTGTACGTGTTGATTTTCTTGTTGGCGTCGTTCCAATTCAGCTTCAAGTAAGATATTTTGGTTTTTTAACCAATCTCTGGCTTGTCTTCTTTCAATTGTTAGTTGATGACTTCGCCGACTGGCGATGCAAAGACCTATCAATCCTATTAGCCAAATTGCGCCATGAGAGAACGCCAGACGATCGCTGGTTTCGTGTTCATGAATTAAATAAGAACGCATCGGAACTCTTGTACTGAGTCCTCCGCGAATATCACCAATTTTATAGCCCTGAAAAGCGTGACATTTGAGACAACTGGAATCAGTCTTTAAAGGCAACATTATTCTTAAATAGGGTTGCTGGTCAATGTACTGGAGTTCTTTGCGTTCTGTTGAACCTTGCTCAAAGGTCTGCAAGGTTTCGGTTTCCCAGGCATCAGGGGCATTCTTGGGGTTAAGTACTTTTAAACTGGTAATGCGACTTTTGCCGTACTCATCCCCAAAATCACTTTGGAGTTCACGCAAGGCATAAGCCGGGTTCATTAAAGTCAATGCTTTACCCGTGTTAGTTACTACGTCACGATCAGGAACTTTCAGATAGGGGTTGGGCGGCGTAGATTCACTCGGAGGCACATAAACACCGCCATGGGATCCTACCCAACGACGAAAAGCCAGATCTTTGCTGATAATTGCACGGGCAGCTGCGGTCGCTATTTCATAAGTATTTTGGGAGATTTGCTGGAGATCCCATGCTAATGATCCGACAACCAGCAGACTCCAGATAATAATCAGGAAATCATAAATTCGGGGCGCGTTGAAGAGTGAAAGCTTGAATTTATTAGCGTGCATAAATGGCCTTATATTGTTCGGTTAAAATGTTGTTAAAACCAGATCAGCCGTTATTTTTTTCCCATCAGAATTTTAATGATCGGATTTTTACCTGTATTTTCTCTTAATGCATTGATATTATTTATTATCTTTTCATCTACTATGCAGTTTTTAAGATAAGGCTTGTTATCAAAATAAACACTGTCAAGTTCCATGCCGGGTTTTAGTTGAGCCCATGATATTTCGATAATTGGACGTTCCATTTTAGTGTTTTGTTGACCATTCATAAGCCGACTGGTTTTCCATGACTTTTTAACCGGGGAGAGTTCGGGTCCCATAGTTACTTCGGGTTCAAGCGTTGAGTCTTTAAGTGCTTTAAGGAAGGTATCAACAACATCAGGGTCATAATGACTGTTTTTTCGAGTCATTAATTGCTCGATAACATCATTGACAGTCATTGCTTCCCCGGTTTTGGAACCTTCAAGAAAAGCGATATAGTCGCTAACTACAGTCAGAATACGCGAACCCAGTGGTATGTTCTGTTTGGTCAAACCATCTGGAAGTCCCAGGCCATCATAGCGTTCGTATTGATGCCGGATTAAAACAGAGGCGCCTTTTAATTGGGCCAGTCCTTTCAACAGTCCCTCGCCTTCTACAGCATGCTTTAAGTAGCTTTGTTTCTCTGATAAAGGAATTGAATAATAAGGTTTTGACAGAATGCTATCCGGCAAACACATTTTGCCGATTTGTATCAGCAAACCTGCATAAAAAGTATCTTTTGCCTCTTCGGCGATCATTTCCATGTCGCGGGCAACCATTAAGGAGGTTTCTGCGATATATTTAGACTGTCCGCTTTTAATGCCGGGGCGCATTTCAATAATACGTGAAAAGGTTCTGATTGAGTCAAGATATTGCTTTTTCAGACCTTCATTTGCAAGGTCAAGTTTTTGATTGGCGACCTTTAGCAGTTTGGTTCGTCGTTCGACTTTTTCTTCGAGATGTTCGTTAAGTTCTTTTAAGGCTTGATTTTGTTGATATACGATTTTCGCCAATCGATCCCGTTCTTCACGCAACTGTTTTTGTTCCAGCGCGTTGCGCACCAGTAATTTGAGTTCTTCATCGTTCCAGGGTTTATTGCAATAATTGTAAATACGCCCTTTATTGACCGCATCAATCGTTGATTGCAAGTCGGCATAACCGGTAAGCAAAATTCGGATGGTTGTTGGCCACTGTTCTAGAACCTGAGCGAAAAAGTCGGCGCCATTCATTACCGGCATGCGCATATCAGCAATGATCAGATCAATCGGGGTTTGTTTTAATAGCTCTAGACCTTCGCCAGCGCTCTTGGCAAAGTGGAGTTCATAATGTTCATTGTGAAATAAGCGGACTAAAGCTTTTAGCACGTTGGGTTCATCATCGACAAACAAAATCGCGGCAGGATTATCAGTCGTGTTTAAGGACTTGCTCAGCATAAGAACCTTAATTTGATTTTATTCAGTATAACTATGGGCTTACACATTTTCTGTAACCGGACCATTAATAGGTAAAATAATTTTAAAGATTGTTCCCTGATCTGGCTTGCTGGTCATTTGAATTTGTCCATGATGTTTTTTGATAATGGTATACGAAACTGAAAGCCCCAGACCTGTTCCAATACCTACTGGTTTGGTAGTGAAAAAAGGATCAAAAATTTTATCTTGGTGCTCGGCGGCTATACCCTTTCCGGTATCACTAATTTCAATCAAGACATTATCATTTAGTGTTTCAGTGCGTAAGGTGATTGTACCTTCTTGTTCAATCGCGTGTGCGGCATTGACAAGTAAATTCATAAACACTTGATTAAGCTGGTGAGGAAGGCACTTTACTTGAGGTAGATTACCAAATTGTTTAACTATTTTAGCCTTGTATTTGATTTCACTGTTGATAATGTTAAGTGTGCTTTCAAGTCCCGAATGTAAATCAGACCATTCCCATGCCTCATTGCTATCAATATGGGAGAAATCTTTAAGATCCTGGACTATTTTTTTTACCCGAATGGCGCCTTCATGAGACTCATCCAATAAATCAATAACGTCTGTTTTTAGATATTCAAGATCAATTTTTTGTTTAAAGGCTTTAATTTGTAGCGTTTGATCTGCATTGGTATTGTTAGCTTCGGCCGCTTCGTAAATTGTTACCAGTTCCAGTAGATTGTTAATATAATTTTTTAAAGAGTTCAAGTTGGAATTGATATAGCCGATGGGATTGTTAATCTCATGCGCCACACCCGCAGCCAGTTGACCGATTGACGCCAATTTTTCCGATTGCAGCAGATGTGCCTGCGCTTCTTTTAATTGACTGATTAGGAGTAATTGCTGGTTCTTTTCAAATTCCAGGGTTTGATTGATGTTAAT
>CANNLO010000216.1 GCA_947505055.1 Methylococcaceae bacterium
TGCCGCCGACAAGAAACCAGAAAAGTTTTTATTTTTAAGCTCAGGTGCTATTTACGGGCAACAACCTTGGGAGCTTGAAAAAGTACCAGAGACTTTTCTAGGCGCCCCAAATTGTTTAGATGCAAAAGCGGCCTACGCAGAAGGTAAACGAGCGGCTGAAATGATGTGTGCCATTTATGCAAAACAAAAAGGCTTGTGTATTTCTATAGCACGTATTTTTGCGCTGTTAGGGCCTTATCTACCAATTGATACACATTTCGCAGCGGGTAATTTTATACGTGATGCTATGCAAGGTAAATCAATTGTTGTGCAAGGTAATGGCTTGCCTTGCCGATCCTATCTATATGCCTCAGATTTAACGGTTTGGCTCTGGCATCTTTTAGTCCGAGGCCAAGCTAATAAAGCTTACAACGTAGGTTCAGATGAATCTACGACTATTAAACAGCTAGCTGAAAGAACATCGACAGTGCTTGCAAAAGGCGATTATCAAATTCTTGGCGCTAGTGATAGTGGTTGGAATTTAGGCAGATATGTGCCAGATACTCAGTTGATTAACCAAGAATTAGGACTATTCAAAACAGTATCATTAGACGATGCCATAAAACGAACCGCACTTTGGCATGGCTGGAAAGGAAATTAGAATATGAAAGTATCAGATTACATTGCACAAAAAGTTGTTGATTATGGCATAAAGCATGTTTTTATGGTGACCGGTGGTGGTGCGATGCATCTTAATCATTCACTGGGGACTCATAAAGACTTAGAGTGCATTTTTAACCATCACGAACAAGCTTGTGCGATGGCTGCAGAAGCTTATTATCGATTAAGAAACCGATTAGCCTTGGTTAATGTAACCTCTGGACCTGGTGGCACAAACACTATCACCGGTGTTTATGGTGCATTTGTTGATTCAATTGGCATGCTGGTTATTTCTGGACAAGTCAAATATGAAACTACTGTTAGGAGTACTGGCTTACCTTTACGCCAATATGGCGATCAAGAGCTTGATATTGAAGAGCTAGTGCGCCCAGTGACTAAATATAGTGTGATGGTTACAGAGCCAGAATCAATACGTTATCATTTAGAAAAAGCACTTTATCTAGCAACATCTGGCAGGCCTGGCCCCGTGTGGTTAGATATTCCGCTTAATGTTCAGGCAGCACAAATTGATCCAGGTACTTTAGTTGAGTTTGATCCTGCTGAATTAACAGAGCCTTGGAGATCAACAAATCTGGAATCGGCCATTAAAGCTATTTTTGAGAAAATCGCCAACGCTAAACGCCCTGTGATTTTTGCGGGTGGTGGGGTGCGTTTAAGTGGCGAACATGAAGCCTTTATCCAATTAGTAGAAAAATTAGGTATCCCAGTAGTTACAGGTTGGAATGCCCACGATGCCATTTGGAATGCACACCCAAATTACATAGGTCGCCCTGGGACAATAGGTGATAGAGCAGGTAATTTTGCAGTACAAAATGCCGATCTTTTATTAATTTTAGGTAGTCGTCTAAATATTCGCCAGGTAAGTTATAACTGGAAAACCTTTGCGCGTGAAGCGTATAAGATTTGGATAGATATTGATGAAAATGAGCTTAAAAAACCGACCGTATTAGCAGATATGCCGATCCATGCGAATTTGACCGATCTATTACCGATACTGGCGAGTCAGCTATATAAGGGGCCAACCACCGAACACCAGAATTGGTTAAAGTGGTGTAAGGAGCGGCAACATAGCTATCCTGTAGTGCTTCCTGAGTACTGGGCTAATGAAAAAATAAATCCCTATTGTTTTATGGAAACCTTGTTCAAGCAATTGGACGAAGGGCAAATTATTGTTTCCGCCAATGGTTCAGCCTGTGTAACAAGCTTTCAGGTGGCCGACTTAAAGCTAGGTCAGCGGCTTTGGACAAATTCAGGCTGTGCATCAATGGGTTACGATCTTCCCGGTGCTGTCGGCGCATGCAAAGCTTCTGGAGACCAACCAATCATTTGTTTGGCTGGGGACGGCAGCATTATGATGAACCTACAGGAGCTGCAAACCATCGTAGGTAATCGGCTCCCGATCAAGATATTTATTCTAAACAATTCTGGATATGTATCAATTTCTCAAACGCATCGAAATTTCTTCAATGGCATAGAGGTAGGTGCAGGGCCGAAATCAGGTGTAAACATTCCTGATTTTAGGCGGCTTAGTGAAGCGTTCGAATTGCCCTATCAGCGATGTTCCATCCATGAACAGATGGAACATGCTATAAAATATTCCTTAAAAATCAATGGCCCATCTGTTTGTGAAGTGATGTTGGACGAAAATCAACCCTTTGCTCCGAAACTGGCATCGAAGCAATTGCCGGATGGGACAATGGAGTCACCGCCATTGGAAGATATGGCGCCATTCTTGTCTAAAGACGAGTTGTTATTAAATACACCATATGTGAGTCGAAAATAAATATGTTTAAATCTAAAAAAAACCATTTTGGACAGTATCGGTTTGATACCAAATTATCTACAGAAAAACTTTCGCGACGTAATATAATATTTTTACATGTTTTAAAAACAGGTGGTACAAGCTTCTGGCACTCGTTTTCCGCTGCATTGAATTTTGATAATACATTAAATTACGCGGTAGTTGATGCACATGATACTGCTACTAAATGTCTTGGTTCCCCAAATAAAAGCCTTGAGGGTTTAAGCATAATAAAATCTGAATATATCAAGCATAATTTGAGTCGACTTATCGTTCACTACCATAGCCCACATGGTGACTTGACTAATGTTTTGTCAAATCCAACAATTATTATAATGTTCAGAGAGCCCCTCGCTAGGCTCAGATCGGGCTTTAGGCATTGGCGAAAAACAAATCCTAAAAGAGACTTGGAAGATTTTTTCACTAATGCTTTTTCGATGGGTATTAATTATTATCTAGCTGGATGTCTACCCTATTGTGTATCAGCCTTATCCTCCCCCCCCGATTTCCTTATTGATTATATTAAAAAAAATGTTATTTTTATCCATTTAAATGACTACAGGTTGAGAACCGATATTATCAAATTAATAGAAAAAGAACTTGCTATACCTGAAATAGAAGTCAATCATTTTTCTGGAACAATTACAGACAAGAGTTATGATAAAGAATTGGATTCTCTACTTTGCAGTGATGAAGGTTTTTCTCGACAATGGCAGCAGCATCTTGATGCGGAGGTAATGTGGCACAAAGTATTTAACCTCGATGTTTAGTTAAAAGCACCTAGTGTTGTATTGTTAATGGTATATAGAAATTGTTGGATTTAAAATGATAAATAAAAAGAAAGTCGATGTACTTAAGTCGAAACCACTGGCGAAAATTAAAGTTGACTTAAGTGATCCACATCCTACACTTTGTTTTATTTTGCCAACTTATAATCGTGAAAAAACGATTGGTTCAGCGCTTGAGCAAATATCTTCACAAATTCTGCGTTCAAAGTTTCGGGAATCTATTACCATTTTGGTGAGCGAAAACCAGTCGACTGATCGTTCGGCGGAAATAGCTAAAAGTTTTTCGACTAAATACGATTTTATCCGTGTTATTACCCCTGAGCAGCATCTACCTTCCGGCGAACATAATCTTTTTTTTGCATTGAGGCAAACTACTGCGGACTTTGTATGGTCGTTTGCAGATGACGATTTACTTTTGCAGGGTAGTATTGACTATATATACGAACACCTTCTGCAAAGCAGCGCCGATTTTATTTTAGTCAACTCACAATATTGGGACTCTGATGGTCAAGTGATAAGTCAACGTATTCTTGATATTAATCAGAATATTATTTGTTTTGATTCGTTCACAGATATATTTTCCGAGGTTGGTCCATTAACGATTCTTGCTTCTTTTAGTTCGGCAATTTATAGGCTAAAAAAAATAGTTGTATTGGATCTTGATGGTTTTTTAAGTCCATGCCCTATTTATGCTCATGTCTTTGCTTACTTAGAGGCGTTTTCTAATTCACGTGTTGAAATTTTGAGTGCGCCACTGGTGGTATTGCGGAAAACTACCGCAAATAAACATTGGGAAAATGTTGCTGAACAATTTGGCTGGTATATGTATTACCCGTGGACAGGTTCATTAGCTATACATTTACTTCGGGCTCGATCCCGAAACCTTATTACTGTAGAACAATATAGCTGTGCACTCAACTCCAATGAGAATGGTCGCTACGGTTTGATTCCAAATTTATTAATACAATTTGTTCTTCAGTTGTTGCGAGCATTGGAGAATAGTGATCCCCGAGAAATTCCGTCACGCATAGAGTTTGAAAACATAAGTGCTGTTGTGCAGAGTATCCCCTATGTTACAGTGGATACTCTGGATTTTTTGCTTTGGGGGAAGAAATATTTCGCAGAGATATGCTCGTTGATAAAGCCACAGAATTCTATAGTTAAAAATACACCAAATTCATTATCCAATGCTATTCAGTCTTTGAATATTCCAGAATATTCAGATCCATGGGTACTTGAAATACGTGAAAAATTGATCGAAAAGCTACATTTTATTAAACAAACATATGTTAATTTTGGTACGACGAGCCCTGAGTCGCGTCCATTTCTTCTTATGGGGGGGCGGGCGTTCGTAATATTTCAACTTGCGACACATTTTATATTAATGTCACAAACAGTTTATCAAGAGAATTGGCACATTATGAACCCTAACCATCTCGACGCTTTTGATCATTCACCAGACTGGTTTATTTTCGGTTCGTTTGATGAGGCCCTGAAACGCTATTTTGAGTTGGAACACTCTTCTATTGATGCATCCAAGGTTGATTTAGATGATCGCGTGATACTCAAAATTTTTAAAGCCCCACCTTGGGATGTATTATCGGATATATTTGAAACTGAGGATGTCCAATCTTTTCTCGACGCTGTCTCACATAACATAGTAATGGTAGAGGTGCGACAGGTGCTAGGTATAATTATTGGATGCACAAGTCTGTCAGATGACGCGAAGCTTGATTTACGTCAAATTGAATCATCGCAACAGGGGTTTATTGATCCAAATTGGTATCGGCGGACGTATTTTTCGCGCACACAGGGTATGGAGCGCGAAATACTACAACAAAGCCCGTTAGTTCATTACGTTATGATCGGTGCGCGCAAGGGATGGAGCTTAAGTCCATTTTTCGACGAATTTTTCTTTATCGGAGAGACAAAGATTGGGTTAAATTCAGATACCAGAAAAATGAGTTTATTATCTGATCGAATCGGTTTAGCAAAGTATTTCACAGGAGATTGCGAAGAAGAGGTTTCACCATTTTTTTCGGTATCTTTTTACCTAGAACAGTGCAAGAAAAATAGTATCTTAATTGAGGGCTCCCCCGTCATTCATTTTTTAACAACTGGAATTAAATTGGGGTTAGCACCGCACTTAGATTGGGATGAAGCTATCTATATGGAATCTAATCCTGATGTAAAACTAACGAGTCAAGGAGCTCCGTATTTTGGTTGGATACATTGGTGCACGAACGGACGATTTGAAAAACGAAAAAGTGGTGTTACGAGGAGGTTATGACGATGTTGTTGACGATTTTATTAGTTGTGGATGAATCTAATTTAGATGATATAGATAGATATAAGAAAACTATCGAAAGTTACTTTAATGCGTTCGATATCTGGAAAGGAAGTTATGAAGTACTGATAGCTACACCTTCAGATGAAGAATTGAATGAAGGAGCGGGAGAGTTTTCCATGATAAATGCTCTGTTAGTCCAAAATGACTACCTTTCACAGTGTTCAGGTAAATATGTTTGGATTCTCCCTTGCTTTATTGGGATGAAAGACAATAAAGAAATGATTCCTTTGCTTTTCGATGTGCTATCAATGGGGGTCGATTCTGTTGGTCTAAATTCCCATCCAAACTACTCCAATCAAAAACAGGTGGAGATTGTCAGTGTAGCGTTAGATTTACTGCCTATAACAGAACATTTTGACGAATTCCGCTACATTATTAGCAAAGAGGCTTTGAAAGAGTGTTTTGCTAAGGACTCAGGTTTTTTTACCACTTTAACTTATTTGTCGTTTAAGGAGTCTCAGAATACTCGACCTTTGTACGCAATTATCCCATTTAACCTATTCATAGTTGAAGGGATTGTAGGGAATACATTTTATTTATTGTGTAATTCTTTCTTTTCAGGAAGTCGTCCTTGGCAGCGTGAGACAATATTTTTATCTAGGTGCTTTTATTATATTTCTAATTCCCAAATTAACAATGAATTGTCTAAGGGGCAACGGAATAGCTTTATACACATTTTATTTTCTAGTTGTAGTGCTTTGGAATCTATTTCGACTATTATTTTTAATGAAAATAACTCAAATCTGATTAAATACCAAGCTGTAACATTTGCAAATCAGTTACTGATATCCATCAAACAATTGTCAGCGCTTTCTGATAAGAATCAAAATTTGTTTATACAAATATCCAAACTATCTTATTTTTTTAACAACTGGCAAAAAACAGTGTCTATATCGATTGATTCAGAAAATATCTCAAACCAAGAGGATAAAGAAAGAATTTTAGATGGTATCTGGTGGTTGGGTAAAGAGCTGAAAGGCCAGCTTAATAAAATCGGAGAGCAAGTTTTTCTTAATAACGTTAAAAACATTCGTTACGAGATTGAGTTGATTTAGATAATAACTGGTGAGAGATCAGTGGGGCAGGCTTCAATACAGCTAACACAAGCGGTAAAGCAAGGGTGTACCATTAAACAAATTTTAGAAGATGCCTTACGTGATTTTTTCTCATCAACCTTCTTGGCCTGATATTGTAAGCTTAGAAACTTTTTCAGGCTCAGGTTTAAATCCGGGTGTCAATTTAGATAATAATCGTAGTTTGTCCGATATTATGGATGGATGTTAATGTTTTGGTTTATGCGCATAGAACTGATGCGGCCAATCATTCAGTTTATCTTCAATGGTTAGAGTCGGTTGTTAATGGTCCTTCTTCTTTTGGGTATTCGAAGTTGGTATTGAGTGGTTTTTTTGCGGATTGTGACGCATCCGAAAGTGTTTGAGGTTCCATCTACTTTATTAAGTGCTATTCGTTTTACTGAACAAATAAGAAGCTTACCTAATGCTGTTTGCCTTGCGCCTGGTTCGATGCATTGGCAGTTTTTTATGGGATTTATGGAGCAGATTAATGCGAGAGGTAACGATATACCTGATGCTTATCATGCTGCGCTGGCCATGGAATGGGGCTGTGAATGGGTGACTTCCGATAAGGGATTTAAGCGTTTTAAAGGTTTGAAGGTGAGAGATCCATTAACATTATTAAATAACTAATGCCAAGAAAGCCACGATTTTATCAGCCGGGTCTACCTGTTCATGCGTTTCAGCGAGGACACAACAAAGAACCGGTGTTTTTTGAGGCTGAAGATTATTTGGTCTATTTACGTATTTTAAAAGAGTCTGCTGAGTCTTGTGGTTGTTTGATACATGCGTATGTTTTAATGACTAATCATGTGCATTTATTAGTAACGCCAGACTCATCGTCGGCTATTAGTTCTTTATTTCAGCATGTTGGGCGACACTATGTACACTATATTAATAAAACGGCTCTATGTGAAATACAGTGGGTAATCAAATTTCAGCTTCCCACAAAGAAAATAAATCATGTTGATAAAGTTATTGATATTGCGATAGCCTCTGGCTCGCCGCTTAGCCAGCTGAATCTTACTATTGATGCCTTCAATAATACCATTAGTAATGTGTGACTCAACGAAATGAACAATCCCAGACCAATGTGCGCGAACCGTATTGGCAAACTTCATAAATGCTGGAA
>CANNLO010000217.1 GCA_947505055.1 Methylococcaceae bacterium
GGACCAACACGATCACCATTAAAACATCAGCCGTACTGGCTAAAGGACTGCTATTATCGTTGAATAGTCCTGATAACACAAGTCAAAATGACGGATTGATTGTTATTGGACTGAAAGGCATATTTCAGATTAGGGAGTAACTGTCACATTATTTACTTGGCGTGTTTTAATAAGACTTTGAATAAAAAGATTGTTCAAGCTCCATGCAAGTATTTCTTTTTGGATACGACTGACTTAGTCTATTAATATCTATTTTTCGGCTTTGCATTAATAAAGGAAAACAACATGAATTTTTCTCGCTTGGCGTTACTTGGCTTTATCGTGGCGTTGATGGCCATTTTTTATATGTTCGACTTACAGGCCTATTTGAATCTGGAAGCGTTGAAGGAGCAGAAAGCTGCAATTGGGACTTATCATCTTGCTAACCCGATTAAGTCTGCCACCCTTTATACGTTACTTTACATTGCTGTTACTGGCTTGTCATTGCCAGGTGCGACCATTCTAACGTTGGCCGGGGGCGCGGTGTTTGGCTTGTTTTGGGGCACAGCGATTGTATCGTTTGCATCAACTATTGGTGCAACCTTGGCCTTTTTGGCAGCCCGGTTTTTATTTCGTGATGCGGTTAAAACGCGATTTGGTGAACAACTGAAAGCCCTTGATGCGGGGGTAGCTAAAGAAGGTGCGCAGTACCTTTTTACGCTGAGATTGGTGCCGATTTTCCCCTTCTTCTTGATTAATCTGGCAATGGGTTTGACCAAATTTAAAACCCAGACTTTTTATTGGGTCAGCCAGGTGGGAATGTTGGCCGGCACTATTGTGTATGTGAATGCAGGAACCCAATTGGGAAAGATTGATTCCTTGTCGGGTATTTTTTCGCCAGAATTGCTGGGTTCTTTTGCTTTGCTGGGGATTTTTCCGTTGTTAGCCACTAAAATTGTCGGCGCGGCCAAGGCCAGAAAAGTTTATGCTCAATGGCCTAAACCAAAATGCTTTGATAACAATATTGTGGTTATTGGCGCAGGTTCCGGCGGATTGGTAACGTCCTACATTGCTGCCGCCGTTAAGGCTAAAGTAACCTTGATTGAAAAACATAAAATGGGCGGTGATTGCCTTAACACGGGTTGTGTGCCGGCAAAAGCCTTAATCCGTTCCGCTAATTTTCTAAATACTATTCAAAAATCTGCGGATTTTGGTATTAAAAAAGTCGAGGTTGAATTTGATTTTTCGGATGTAATGAACCGGGTTCACTCGGTTATCAAAACTATAGAACCGCATGATTCGGTGCAGCGCTATGCTGATCTGGGTGTGAATGTCCTTGAAGGTGAGGCTAAAATTATTTCGCCTTGGGAAGTTCAGCTTACCACGGGCGGAAAAACTCAGACCATTACTACCCGTTCCATCGTTATCGCTGCCGGTGCACGTCCTTTTGTCCCGCCGATTCCGGGTCTTGAGGATATTGATTATCTCACTTCCGACAATATCTGGACTTTGCGCGAATTGCCCAAACGTTTGCTCGTGTTGGGTGGCGGACCTATCGGTTGCGAACTGGCGCAAAGCTTTACCCGATTTGGCAGCAAGGTCACTCAAGTAGAGATAGCGCCGCGTTTACTGATCAGAGAAGATAGCGATGTCTCTGAACTAGTCATGGCAAAGTTCCGACAAGAAGGTATCAATATACTTGTTGAGCATACTGCCAAACAGTTCCTTATTGAAAAGGGTGAAAAGGTTTTGCTAGCCCAGCATCAAGAACTGGAAGTACGTATTCCGTTCGATCAAGTGTTATTGGCAATTGGTCGGGTTGCCAATACCCAAGGCTATGGTCTTGAAGAGCTAGGTGTTGAACTATCGTCTACTCACACTATTGCGATTAATGAGTTCCAGCAGACCAATTTCCCGAATATTTTTGCCGTCGGTGATGTATCAGGTCCATTCCAGTTTACTCATGTCGCCGCCCATCAAGCGTGGTATGCCGCAGTGAACGCGTTGTTTGGTAGTTTTATAAAGTTTCGCACTGATTATTCGGTGGTACCGTGGTCTACGTTTATCGAGCCAGAAGTCGCAAGAGTCGGTTTGAATGAACAGGAGGCCAAGCTGCAAAACATTGCCTATGAAGTCAGTATTTATCACTTGGACGATCTTGATCGCGCTATTGCTGACGGTGTAGCGCATGGCTTTATTAAAGTACTGACTCAACCGGGCAAAGATCGGATACTTGGCGTGACTATCGTCGGCGAGCATGCCGGTGAACTGTTGACAGAGTTTGTACTCGCCATGAAGCACGGCCTAGGCTTGAACAAAATTCTGGGCACCATTCATATTTATCCAACCATGGCTGAGGCCAACAAGTATGTTGCCGGTGTCTGGAAACGCAACCATGCGCCGGGAGGCTTGCTACGCTGGGTTGGCCAATTTCATGCCTGGCAGAGGGTCAATAGGCTTTACTAATACCCGCACTGTAACTGTTCAATTCAAGCCCTTTTAAATTGTAACCTGAGGAAATGATCACCATTCGGTAAAAAACAGAAAAAAATAATGATTTAATTTATTTTTAATATTTTAAAATTTCAGCAATAAGATTCTGTTATTTTGTCACGAAAAGAATTGTTATAAATTATTTCAAAGGGTATTTGTGACAATGCAAAGGGTAATGAATAGACCGCATGGAATGGGGGATTTTACTGTATTTAATTTTATATCTAAATTGAATTATTTGCACTGTGTGTCGCTGGATAATGTCGCAACAAAGTTGATTGGCACTTTTTGCAAACGCGGTAAGATGTAATCTACAATAGCTTTGGCAACTGCATCTTATCGCGTTGTTTTTTGGGATATCCAATTTAGGCCATTTTATTTGTAAAGCAGTCGAACTATTAACCAGGAAATTATTTTGAATACAGCTATCGTGTGTCTTTGTGGTTCGGGCATTGAATATGCTCAGTGCTGCGGCCAGTTTCATTTAGGGCAAAATAAGCCGGTCACTGCCGAAGTGCTGATGCGATCGCGTTATACCGCTTATGCGTTGCATAATGCCAGTTATTTGCAGGAAACCTGGGATGCCACGGTGAGACCGGAGCTGATTGACTTTTCTAAAGAAAAGGTCGAGTGGCAGGGTCTTGAAATAATTAATACTAAAAAAGGTGGAGCTACTGATAATAAAGGCGTTGTGGAGTTTAAAGCGTATTATTTACAGGAAGGTGAGGAGTTTGTCATGAGCGAAATCAGCCAGTTTGTTCGGCGGGCCGGTAGTTGGTTCTATCTGGATGGACGGGTTAGATCTATTGGTAAAGTGGGGCTTGAAACTAATCTGGGTAAAAATGCAGCCTGTTCTTGTGGAAGTGGTAAAAAGTTTAAGCGTTGTTGTGGAGCGGGATGACAAGTCTACGTTTATAGTGAAAAAAATTTGGGTTCGACTTGTCAGCGATCGGGCGTTGTAATATTCAAATACGGGGAAGGGTTTTACGGTGTATGTCTGGCAACGATACACCGATCACTTAATATTATCTGAGCTTTAACTCGGGGAAGAAAAAATAGTCAGTCTATTTTTGTTCTTTAGCTTCATTTTCTGTTTCTGAAATGGAAGCAGACATGCACTCCATCAGACTTTCAGTATAATTAGTATGGGCTTCTGCAAGTTCTTTGGGTGATCCAAACTCTACAGCTAGCTCATCAAGTGTCTTTTTGGGGTCCTTAGACGAAGATAGCGTTAACATTTTTGTGTAGTTTCTGTAAGCCATCATGCGAGTGGGATCCAGGCCAAAAGCGCCAGGCATGTTCTTCGAGCTTGAGTCAACAACACATTTTGCCATGCGTTCCGGAGCAGCTTTGTAATCAGCAATATCTTTGTCTAACTTCATTTGTTCCAATACGGCTTGTTCATATTGGTTTTTATCTGCACACCCAGCCAGTAATATGGCAGCTAGGGAAAGGAGTAATAATTTTTTCATAAGTGTTACCGTTGTGAGTTAGAGGCTTGGGTTGGGGCATTATACGCATTTATACTGGACGAAAGACAAGTCCTTGAACCTTTTATCTTTTGCCTTTTACCTGATTAATCCATCTCCTTCATGGCCTGGTTTATCCATGCCTCTGCTTCGGCATTGATGTCACCTGCTTTACGCCCTTTGGTTTCGATGGCCGGCCCGATTTTTAGCTTGATCACGCCGGGATATTTTAAAAAGCTGTAACGCGGCCAAAAATCACCGGCATTATGCGCGACAGGGATGATAGGAAAGCCGGTTTTGTGCGCCAGCATCGCGCCACCGATGTTGAATTTCAATACTTCCCGAGCTCCGGCACGCGTGCCTTCCGGGAAAATCAGCACCCATAAGCCTTCATTTAAATACCTGGAACCTTGTTCGAGTAAAGCACGTAAAGCGGCACGTTGATTTTTTCGATTAATAACGATGGATTTTAAAGTTAGCAGCGACCAGCCCCAAATCGGCAGATATAGCAGCTCACGTTTTATCACCACAGAATGCGGTGGCAGGATATAGCGTAATGCCAGTGTTTCCCACGCCGATTGATGATTACTAAATATAATCGCAGTTTGTTCGGGATCGATGTTTTCCAGTCCTTGTATTTCATAAGTGAGACCGCAAAATACTCGGGTCATCCACCGGATCACGGCGCACCAGGCATGTCCAAGTTTCCAGCGTATTTTAAAGGTCGTTAGCATACCCAAAATAAGAAAAATGCCGATTATGGTAGCGGTAGAGAAAATACCAAGAAAAAGCAGGGCCGAGCCCACGTAGTTTTTAGGTCTAGGGTCTTGAGCTGAGATATCTTGCTGCGTCATATAAATTGTCAAAAACAGGAAGGTTAAGATCTGGATTTTCGTTCAGGGTTTTTTGGCCTTTGCCGGTTTTAACCAAAATCGGACTTGCACCAACGGCCTGCGCGGCTTGCAGATCGCGGAGCGAATCGCCGATAACGGCCATACCGGTCAGATGGACATTTTTGTCCTTGGCAAAGGTTTTAAGCAGACCGGGTTTGGGTTTGCGGCAGTTGCAATCATCAACCGGGCCGTGCGGGCAAAAATAGATGGCATCGATTTTTCCGCCTTTTTCCATAACCAGTTGCTGCATTTTTGCATGGATTTTTTCCAGCATCGCAATGTCAAAAAAGCCTCGCGCAATCCCGGATTGATTGGTAACGACTACGACTTTAAAGCCATGCTCATTTAACAGTGCTATGGCTTCCAGGCTACCCTCAATGGGTAGCCATTCTTCCGGCGATTTTATAAATTCTTCGGAATCATTATTAATCACACCATCACGATCCAGCAAAACATAGCGGTCTTCGGGCATGCGATTACGATTGCAATTTGGAAATATCGGCACAGGTCAAAAATTGCTCAGACAGCATGTTAAGCAAGGCCAGACGGTTGGCGCGCAAGTCAAGATCATCGGTCATTACCATGACATGATCAAAAAAGGCGTCGACATCATTTTGTAAGTCCGCCAAACGGTTCAAGGTTGCCTGGTAGTCACGCTGCGCTAATAACGGTTGAATATCCTCGGCTGATTGCAGCGCCGCTTGCAATAACTGTTGCTCTTGCGGTTCTTGTAGGACTCCAACGCTGGCGGCGGGTTGTGAGTCCGATTTTTTCAGGATATTACGGATACGTTTATTAGCAGCAGCAAGGCTTTCCGCCTGGGGCAGTTCCCTGAACGCTTTAACCGCTTGAAGACGCTGCATGAAATCTAGCGGTTCGGCTTGTGTTACGGCGAGAACGGCATCAAATTCATCGGCGGTGTAGCCGTGATCAAGACAATAACCTTTTAAGCGGTCGGACATGAAATCGATAACCCGATCGGCGGTTGTTGATTGATCTATGATTCCCATGCTCTGCGTGGGAACGACAGCAATCTGGGCGCTGGCAAATTCGGTTAATTCAATAATATTAATATTAAGTTTGTTTTCTATGATGGTTCTAAGGATGCCCAGAGCCGCGCGGCGCAAGGCATAAGGATCTTTGTCGCCGGTAGGAATCAAACCGACGGCGAAAATTCCAACTAGAGTGTCGATTTTTTCCGCGATAGCCAGAACCTGCCCGGTTGCACTGCCAGCCGTTGGACTGCCGGATTGTTTGGGGAAGTAGTGTTCCTCAATGGCGTAGGCAACTTCTTTCGGTTCGTTGTCTGCCAGCGCATAGTAGCGTCCCATTAGGCCTTGCAGGTTGCCGAATTCGCCGACCATTTCGGTCATTAAATCGGCTTTAGCCAATAAGGCTGCGCGTTCGGCCAGTTCAATATTGGCGCCCAAGTGTCCAGCAATAAATTTGGCAAGATTTTGCACCCGTTTCGTTTTAGCGAAAACTGTTCCCAGGCTTTCTTGAAACACAACGCTGGACAAACTTTCCACGCGGTCTTCCAGCGTCTTTTTACGATCCTGATTCCAGAAAAATTCTGCATCAGACAGGCGCGGTGTTACTACGCGTTCGTTACCTTGTTGTATGGAGATCGGGTTGGTGCTTTCAATATTGCTAAAAGTGATAAAGTTGGCCAGTAAATCGCCGTCAGCATTTTTAACCGGAAAATATTTCTGGTTGGTTTGCATGGTGGTGATTAATACTTCCGGCGGTAGCGCCAGATAGCGAGTATCAAAAGTACCTGTAATCGGCACGGGCCATTCGTTTAAGGCCGCAATTTCTTCCAGTAAATCATCTTCGATATGGGCAAAACCGTTAACAGCTACGGCGGCTTGTTGTGCTGCGTCACGGATGATGGTTTTGCGTTGTTCAATATCGGCGATCACGCGGCCTTCTTGGAGTAGGGTTTGTGCATACTCTTCAGGTTTGCTTATGGTGATTTTTTGTGGCGCGTGAAATCGGTGGCCTTGTGTGGTGGCGCCAGTTTCCAGTCCTAAAATTTCGGTTTTAATGACGCTGTCGCCAAACAACAAGACCGCCCAATGCACCGGTCTGACAAATTCGGTAGTGAAACTGCCCCAACGCATGCGTTTGGCAATCGGCAGGCCGGCGATGCTGGTGTGGATAATATCCGGTATCAGGTTTTCAGTCGCTTGGCCTTTAACGGCTTGGGTAAAACTCAGCCATTCGCCCTTGTCGGTTTTCAGGCGCTCCAGATTCTCGAAACTTGTTTCACAACTGCTTGCAAAACCCAAGGCTGCTTTGCTGGGAGTGCCATCGGGAGCAAAAGCCGCTTGTATGGCCGGGCCTCGTTTTTCAACGGTTTTATCCGGTTGCGCCGTGGACAGATTTTCGATAAAAACTGCCAGACGTCTGGGCGTGGCGTAAGCTTTACTGCCGGTAAAGCTTAATTCAGCGGCGTTAAGCCCCTGAATAATGTTGTTCAATAAGGCATTGCTCAGTTTCAGCAAGGTTTTGGGGGGCAGTTCTTCTGAACCCAGTTCGAATAGTAGGTGTTTGCTTGTAATCATCTTATGCTCCCTGTCCGGCTAACATTGGGAAGCCCAGCGCTTCGCGTCGCTGGTAATAAATTTCCGCAACGGATTTGGCCATGTTTCTGACTCTTAATAAATAGCGTTGACGCTCGGTGACCGAAATAGCATGGCGCGCATCCAGCAAATTAAAGGCATGCGAGGCTTTTAACACCATTTCATAAGCCGGTAACGGCAAGTTCAGGGCGATTAGTTTGGTGCATTCCTGTTCGTAGGTGTCGAAACAATGGAACATAAACTCAACATTGGCATGCTCAAAGTTGTAAGCGGACATTTCCACTTCATTTTGATGAAACACGTCGCCGTAAGTGACGGTGCCGTGCGGACCTTTTGTCCAAACCAGATCGTAAACACTTTTAACGCC
>CANNLO010000218.1 GCA_947505055.1 Methylococcaceae bacterium
ACTTACTGGCATGATTGTTTACCTTCAGAACAAACACAAAACACAATGGGGGTTTCGTGAACTGGCCGATCTCATTCCACTGCCGATTGATCAGATACGAAGCATCATCGAACAACACAATCCGGAAGGTCTAAGAAGTGTCGAGGAGGAAAGTAAAACCACACAAAGCATACTAATCAACCTATCAGCCTTCATGTCGGTAATTTTTGATCTGGCAGATGCGTGGGGTAATAAACCAAAAGAGCTTAGATTCTCACTCAGAGCATGGCTGATGGATAAAACCGATGGCAAGGTATTGGTCATACAAGGTTCCGGTCAAAATGCGCAGCTATCCAGGTCGTACATCAACGCAATGATTTCTACAATTACAGCCCAGATTACTGCACCAAGTTTCAACGATAGAAAGTCACGCAGAATCTGGGTATTTCTGGATGAGCTTCCTCAACTTGGCAAAATGGAACACCTCTCGCCATTGATGGAAGTCGGTCGATCCAAAGGAATCAGAGTCGTCATCGGCACTCAAGATATCTCACAGCTAAGAGCTATCTATGGTCAGGATGGAACCAATGCCTGGACTTCAATGATTGGCACTTCAATTTATGGTCGAGTAGCTGGTGGAGAAACAGCCGAGTGGATTGCAAAACGCATAGGGGATCGCGAAGTCGAACGCCCCAACGAAGTCTGGTCATCTCGAAATGGACAGCCAACTAGTAGCACATCATTTTCACGAGAAATGTTGCCTCTGGTTCTGCCTTCAGAGTTGCAGTCTGAGCTGGGCACGAGAAATAAAAGTGTAAGTATGATAGTGGATGGATTCCAGAAAGGGGTCTACCAAGTCGAATACCCTTTCGCTAAACCCCAGAAATACAGGCAGTCACACATACCTCATGTCAAAAATAAGAAACCACTTAATCAGTCTGCATCCAGTACAGCTGATGATTTGCTTACCGCTACAGCGGTAGCCACACCATCAGAAAATACTGAAATCACTAAACGCAAGTTCAGATTGAGATCCAATCAAGACAACGAGCTGGAGAAAGGAGAGCAGCAATGATGAGCATAAGCCCCATGGGGGCTGGTTCAAGCATTGAGGACTATTACTGTAATCTTGCAAGAGAGGATTACTACACTAAAGGGGGGGAGCCCCCTGGTGTTTGGTATGGAAAAGGTAGCAAAGCCATGGGGCTGATTGGCATAGTTAAAGTTGAGCAATTACGCCAGACCATGAAAGGTCAATCCCCATTTGGTAGTTCTATGGTTCAGGGTTCGGGTGATGGTCATCGTGCAGGTTGGGATTGCACTTTTTCTGCCCCAAAATCAATCTCTGTAGTATGGGCAATTTCAACGATAGAAACCCGCCAAGCAATTGCCAAAGCACAATCTAAAGCGGTTGAATCTGCACTTAAATTCCTAGAGCAACAAGCTTGTCATGCACGACGCGGAAAAGCAGGTTTAACGGAAGAAAAAGTCTCTGGTATCGTTGCCGCCTGCTTTGAACATGGAACATCCAGAGAAGGTGATCCACAATTGCATACTCATTGCCTGCTACATAATCTAGCTCAGCGTAGTGATGGCACTTGGGGCTGCATTGAGAGTCTACGTTTGTTCCAATGGAAAATGGCTGCTGGTGCTGTATATCGTGCTGAGCTTGCAAGCCAGATGAAGGCGATGGGATTTGGCATTGAACGAGATAAAGATAGCTTCCGCCTAGCATCCATACCTAATGCAGCAGAAAAGCTGTTTTCCAAACGTCGCAATCAGATAGAGCAGAAGCTTGAGGAAAAAGGATATACCAGTGCAGCGGCAAGTCAGGTAGCGGCTCTGGATACTCGACAAAATAAAACAGAAGTGGATCGTGCCAAGCTGTTTCCATTGTGGGCAGATCAAGCCAAAGAAATTGGTCTTACCGCATCAAGTATTGAAATCTCAAAATCACATCATGCTTCAATCCTGGCAATGCCAACGCATTCTGAACTGTTTTCAATCCTAACGAAACAAGCCAGCACTTTTAAACAAGAGGATATATATCGTCATGCTGCTGTAGCAGCTCAAGGAGTGCTCGATGTTAATGAGCTGAAGGCTTATGTGTGCACGCTCATGAAAAATGATCAGCTGGTCGCCTTAAGCAAAGATGAGCATGGTATACCACGCTTCACAACAAAAGAAATATTGCAGATAGAGCAATCTATCGCCAATACAGCCATAACCAGATCAACCGAAACTAAACACCATTTGCCTCAAAGCACTGTTGATCAAGCTATCAGTTCACGCCCTACCATTACAGATGAACAACGTGTCGCCCTTGATTTCATCACTAGAGGGAGTGGAGGCATTGCATGTGTGCAAGGGATTGCAGGTTCCGGAAAATCCTACCTGATGGATGCCTGTCGTGAAGTGTTGGAAAAATCAAATCTGACAGTACGTGGCTGCGCTCTTTCTGGTAAAGCAGCACAAGGATTGCAGGACGGTAGCAAAATACAGAGCCAGACTCTGCACAGTCTTCTGGATCAGCTAGATAAGGGAAAACTTGTTTTAAGCAACAAAGATGTCATCGTACTTGATGAGGCTGGCATGGTCGGTAGCCGACAATTTGCTTCACTGATGCGTTACGCGGGCCTAAAAGGGGCAAAGTTGATTGCCATAGGGGATACGCGCCAACTGCAACCAATTGATGCTGGTGGAGCGTTCCGCATCCTGACATCGCATACAAAACATGTTGAACTGAAAGACATCTTTCGTCAGAAATCTGAATCGGACAGACAGGTGGTTCGTGATTTTGCTGAAGGAAATGCAGCGAGTGCTCTGTCATCAATGGACGAGAGAGGTCTGGTAAAAGATGCAGTCGACGTTCAAACAACGATGAAATTGCTGGTCAAGGACTGGAATGAGGATGGCTTGCCTATTCACCAAAAACTGATTCTTGCAGGAACAAAATCAGAAGCTCGAACACTTAACAACCTGGTGCGGGACACCTTATCTAAGGGCAGTAAAATTGGCATAGTGAATACTGAAATCGAAGTTGGTAGTGGTGATTATCGACAATTTTCAGAGGGCGATAGACTATTGTTTACTAGGAATCATATGGCGATGGGCGTAAAGAATGGCACGCTTGGAAAACTCACCCGCATCAGTCTTAACCGAGAAGGGGAATGTGAAATGACAGTTAGAACTGATGATGGGCTGGTCGTACAATTCTCGCCAACATCTAAAGATGGCTACAATCACATTGAACACGGATACGCAATTTCGGTTCACAAGGCACAAGGGGCTACAGCATCACGTAGCTACTTGCTTGCTTCAGATATGATGGGGGATCGAGAATGGGCTTATGTGGGCGCATCCAGAGCCAGAGAAACCACCCATCTTTATTGCACCACCGAAATGAAACAGAGTCTTGGACTGAGATTCAGCAAGTCGCATCAAAAAACAAGTTCGTTAGATTATCAAACGACACAAAGCTTTGGCGCGAAAGAACATGCAACAAAAACTACAGCTTTAAATAATCTAGAGCCTGAAATATAAACGTAATATGGAGATATTTCACATTAATAATTTGGATTCGGGATTAACCAACTTTTTGAAGGTTCAGCTCCACCTGCGATTGATTCGCTCATAAAACCTTTTATTAGAGCTAGGTAATTTCCAATTTCTGATTCAACTATTGCCGCAGACATCGACGGTACGGTTGGTTCATTTTGAACTGGAGTATGTATCAAATGGCTAAACACAATTCGGTAGGGGACTCTGGCAGCAGGGATAAACTCGTAAACCTTAATTTTAATTGTAGGTCGTAATGGATGACAATTAAGCATAACGTGGAACTCATTGAGTAACTCCATTGCTTCAAGCACATCTGGATTGTTAATAAAACATGATTTAATACTCATTACATAGTCTCTCAAACTAATTAAGCCAAAATAGGCTAGACTGGCTTAGGGATATAATGAACGATGATAAGTTGCCTGCATTACTTTGAGCATATCAATCACCTTCTTCCCAACTCCATATGGCTCTAGCATATCAGCAATTACCTCATCAAGTAAGACAGTCATTAGAATGTCCAATCTATAAACGCTGTCTGAAACTAAAACGCTAATTCTCCAAAGAGCAATAGTGGCGGCAAGTTGCTGAAAAGTAAATTTGATACCCTCCTCATTTCGTAGACGAAGCATCAAGTAACGTTTCCACTCCGCTTGAAGTGTATTGGGGTGCTTACGGCCCCCGTCCATAAAAGCACTATGTCTTTCTAATTCCTGAGTGAACCTGTACTTCCGATGATTTTCTTCATCGATAAACTTTTCAACATCAGCCGATCCCGACATCATTGCTATCTGCTCATCAACAAGACGCTCACGCTCCATCTCTAGCATATTAAGCTCATCAATATAGCGTATTTTAAGGTTGGCAATAGCCATACCAAGGTTGTGTAGCTCGTTGTTAGCAGGTGCTGGCTGTGCAACTTTAGTTAAATTGTCGTTTACATCATGCTCATTGGCTGGTTCTGTTAATAGCGAATCAATAAACGCTTGTACTTTTTGTTCATGTGTAACCCGCATCGTCTTTAACGCAGGGTTTTCTTTGTGAATAACGTCCCACAGCAACTCAATATTGCCTGACATTGCATCCCAGAGTGGCACACCTTCTGGCCCGTCATCAAAAACTTTTCTGACTTTAACGCCAAAATCTTCGTATAGTTTTCTGTCAACCGCCGCAAGCGTTCCAGCAGTTGGCCTCACAGTACCCCTAGCATACTTCTCGAAACGCTTTGACTTTAAAGAACTGTCATATTGTCTTGCTACCTCATAAGCATTTTTTGATTCGCTTGCATTCATCAACGCATTGAACCACGCCTGAGTGGCAATCCGATCAATCATAGGTGTTTTTGGCCGCCCTTTAATTGCATTAATAATACTACCTGAGTGTCTTCCTGAACCCTTTATACGCTCTGTCATGGCTTGCTTCCTATGGTGTCACAAAAATGCGGTTTTTCCAATCCTATAAATGTTAGCTCATTTTTGCCAAAATGCTAACCATCAACTGACAACAACAAGGAGAAGTAAATGAAAGACACTATACAGGCCGCAGCAAATCAACCAGTTTTTGATACTAACAGTCCATACGGACCAGAGGTGGATATTTTTAACAAAATGTCTGATGAAGAATTTAAAGGACTTAAGCGGAGCATCAAAGAAAATGGGCTGAGAGATCCAATCGCAAGACAGAATGGCAAGATCATTGATGGACGCCATAGATTTAAGGCATGTCAGGAACTTGGTATTCAGCCTACATATATTGATCTTGATGCAAGCGTATCTGGCATTAAGTACTGCGTTGACAAAAATCTGTTTCGTAGACATTTAAGTGAATTTGACAAGGTCGAAGTTGCACAAAAAATTGGATTATTGCCTATTGGAAGCAATCAGCATACCGCTGTAGCGGGACGCTCTCAAGGAGACATGGCCAAGCTTTTGAATACATCTCCTGACACCATGCAGCGTGGCAACAAGATTTTGCGTAATGGTTCAGAAGAGCTGAAGGCGGCAGTAAGAGCCGGCAACATATCAGTATCTGTTGGTGCAGTATTATCTGACTTGCCAAAGGACAAGCAGACACTTGTGGCCAAGGGGGATGTTCAGTCAATCACTAAAATTGCGACTGCGATGAATATTGCTAAAAAACAGAAACTTCGCGAAGAGAGGGTGAAGTTAATAAATGAGCTAGCTGCCAATAACCCGACGATGGAAGGTATGCCAAGAAGCTCAGTTATTTACGCAGATCCACCATGGGATTACCTTGGAAAGGATGGTACACCTTACCCAGTCATGCCTTTAGATGATATTTGTAGCATGCCAATTAAAGACATCTGCACCGATGATGCCGTCGTGTTTATGTGGGCACCAAGTGCAATGTTGCCTAGCGCATTGAAAGTAATTGAGTCCTGGGGCTTTGAATACAAGACCAGTGCTGTGTGGGACAAACAGAAGCCTGGGCAAGGAATGTATTTCCGTCAGCAACATGAGTTTTTATTGTTGGCGACAAAAGGAAATCCTCCAGGAGTGGACTCTCTGACCACCCCGTCCTCAGTCGTCAGCGAAGAGCGTGGCAAGCACAGCGCAAAACCGCACAGCTACTACAAGATGATTGAAGATATGTATCCAGAACTCAGCAAGGTGGAGTTGTTCTCTCGAAACACGCGTAAAGGGTGGACTATGTGGGGCAATCAGGCTAGCGATAAATTAGCTGCGTAGTTTTAATGGTTTGACTACACCATCAAACAGGGTCAATTTTAATATCAACTAAAGGAGAGAATTATGTTATTTATTCAAAACAAAAAATTTGCAAGATTGACTACAGAAGACCAATTCCTGCGTGTAACAGAAGATTTGGATAACCATTATCAAATTTTATATCATAAATTAATGCGTTTATTGGTGAATGGAAGTCCAGATCAATTAAAAAAATTCGCTAAAAAGCATAAATTAAAAATTGATATTGATGATGCATTTGATCTATTCGCATTAGCTATGGACAAATCAAAGTTTGATAATTTAATGTGGTTCGCTAATTTTTTAAACTTAAATTTAGAAGCATTTTTGAAACTCTATCAAGGTTCTCATATCGATATTAATAACTCATTCCTTTCATATTTAATATTGTCGTACGCAGATTTTGAGCCTAACTATTATGTCATGATGAATAATTTAAAGAGTATTGGATTTAACTTAAACCAAAAGTACGAGCATGGCTTTACTATTCTTCATTATGCTGTTCGTCTTAATGTGCCGGACATTAATCTCCATCAAGACCTTGTAAAAGGATTGCTTGATAACGGAGCAAATCCAAACATACAGAACGATTACAAGGAGACTGTATTGAAATATGCTAATAACGAGGAAATAGCAAATTACTTAATCCAACAACCTGAATGTAACCCTGCGTTTAGATACTCAAAAAATAGCAAATCGGTTGTAATTAAAGCAACAGAGTTCAAAAATAGAGAGACCTATGCGTATTGCCTTAAGCATGGTGGTATGGAAGTGGCAATTTCAAGAATTGAGCGCGAGTTAATTGCAAATACGATTCCCGTGGCACGCAACTCTACTATGAACAATCCTGCTGCAAGCAGAATATAAGATCAGGGTCCTAATTTGTGGTGATAAAAACTCAGTAAGTGGTTATAAAAAAGCGATTAACAATGACCGCTTTTTTTGTTTGCCTAGATGCCTGATTGCAAGACACTTAAAGACCGTGACTAAAATCGCACTATATAATTTTTTTGATCGCTTTTTCACGCGTAGCACGCACCAATTTTTGCAGCAGCTCCCCTTTTCTAAAATCAAATTGGAAGGCAGTAAAATCGATCTGATGGTAGACCAGCTGATTCAACATATCTCTTACAATATTCTTGGGCGTTTTTGAACCATAAACAATATCCGTAATATCTGCATTAGAGTGTCCGAGCACATACTTTCTAAAGCTAATATCGTAGCCCTTATTGGACATATAGTTACCAAAGTTTTTCCGAAGGCTATGAAAGGTTTTACTTTCGGGATCAATCTGAATGAGCTTCTTTTTATATTGGGTGAAGTTATAGCCTATATTTTTTCCATAGCCATTTGGACTTCCCCCAATATCATAGACATTTTTCAATGTCCGATTTGTTGTTGTTCAAATTGAACTGGGCTTAAATAATTCAAATAACTATGCCTGCGTACACGATTATAAAACACTTCGATGTAATCAA
>CANNLO010000219.1 GCA_947505055.1 Methylococcaceae bacterium
GCTACGCAGGAACAACGCGCGATTAATTTGCATGGTCCTTACGGTTCAGGTAAAAGCCATTTAGCCGTAGTTTTAGCGCAATTATTGCGTGATGGTTCCGGCGCTGAAGGTTTTTCTGGACTGTTTGAGAGGATTAAAAACTTCTCTAGCGCTAAACTCGCTGATGATTTGAGAAATACCTTTCTACCCGCAGATGATAAAGATGCAAAACCGTATTTACTGGTTTCGCTTTATGGTTCTGAATGTACGTCTATTCCCGACAAGCTAATGGAAGGTTTGTGTGAGGCACTTAAACGCCATCCTGACTTAAATCTTGAAAATATTTTGCCCAAAACAGAATATGATGTTTGCGTCAGTTGTTTTAAAGACATGATTGCTAATACACCTGATTTCGCGAATGCTGATTTGCCGATGGATCTGGCTCAAGATTACTTAACAACTTCAGATATGCTGCGCGGTTTAGAACATCACGAACCGCGAGCATTACTGGTATTTAAAGACTGGTATCGCCATAGTGTTCATGGTCGTACATTTAATCCTGCCAATGAAGGTGGCAAAAATTTTATTGAAGCCTTTGTTGAAGCCGGAAAAAATCTAGCAGAACAACATCATTTTGGCGGCATTGTGGTGATTTGGGATGAGTTTGGTTTTGCACTAGAAGATTTGATCAGTAATTCACAGCGCAATGCTCAACAAGAAATTAAAGCCTTGGAAAGTTTTGTCCAAACAGCCTGTTCTCCGGCGACAGGGCATACTATTTTCATTGGTTTAACTCATGTTTCATTTCCTGAATATGCAAGCAGAACCGGTGCTAATGAAACGATAGCAAATAATCTTAAGCAAATTACTGGGCGCTTTAAAACGTTTAAAGTTGAATTGAACGCTGCCGAAAGTGAAGGTTATCATTTACTCGGTATGCAACGAACATGGACAGAACGCGGCAAACAACTTTTAGCAACAGCGGTCATCGTTAAACAAGCATTATTAGAAAATTGTCGGCAGTTAGCTTTGTTTAATCAATTAGGTACTCATCTTGATGAGGTCCTATTGGATGTCTATCCATTGCATCCGATCATGGCAGCTGGTTTGTTTGCTTTATCGGGGGAGGTTGCCCAATCAAATCGAACCGCATTAACTTTTTTCAGAGATAATGGCCCTGAATTTTTACGTCGAGAATTAAGTTCAGATGCCTTATTTTTCAATGAATTAATTCGCTTGCCGACTTTGGTTGATTATTACCAAGAGAGTTTAAAAGAAAAAAAATCGACCGATTGGGAACGTTATCAGCGTGCAGTTGGCCGTATACCAACCAACTTGAGCTTAGATGAAGCAGATTCTAAAAAAGCGATTTTAAAATTGTGTTTATTGGCGCAGTTGTTAGGTGAACTCTTTCAAACAACGGAACATTTTCTTGCGGTTGCTTTATATGATGTACCCTACAGTGAGCGTCTAATAACGGATTTAAATTGGTTAAAAGCGGCTGATTTACTTTGGAAAAATGATGTTACTGAGCAATGGACTTTAAGCGGTGATGCCGGTGTGGATATTGAGGCATTAATAATTAAAGAATTGACACATTTTGCAGGACGATCTCCACAAACATTATTAACTGATTATCCCTATATGCTGGAGGATTTAATACCTCAAATCGGTGAGCATGATTTAGAGCCGTCAACCTGCGGCATTGTACGTTCATATCGTGTGGACTTATGTACGCCACCAATGACTAATCAATTGAAAATAACCAACCCATTATTAAGTGCGCAAGTTTTTTTAATGCTAGCCAATGATAATGAGGACGTTGATATTGTTAAAGCGCGTATACGAGAAACACCGGCAGCCAATGTCTATTTTTGGTTACCCTTAGCGGGTATACGTTCTGAATTTGTAACCGTTGATGGTAAGGAGTTTAAATTAAGTGGTTTGTTATGCCGTTACTTGGCACTAGAGCAATTGCTAAAACAAAAAACTACCACAGAAGAATTACGCCGACAATTAACAGCAAAATGGGAAAAAAATCGCCAGCAGTTATTAATAGTATTGAAAATATTATTTGGCCGAGATGGCTTACAATGTGGAAAAAGTCAGATTTTCAAGGCGGGAACTTCGGATGCCTTAGATTGTAAAAGTTGGCATGATTTTCGGCATTATTTAGGTGAGGTAGTGCAGGCTAGGTATCTTTCTGAAGTGCCAATTCGGGCGATGAATATGAATCGACTCACGGATGAAAAAGGTAGGAGAAATAAATTCGATATTGTTGACCGTATTATAAAGTTTGATGACAATCGTGATTATCAAACAGATTTGCTCGGTGAAGATAAAGAAAGTAGCGAGCTTTCGGCTTTGATAGATGGCATATTGGGTGCTAATAGTTTATTTATCGAGCGCTCTAATGGTTGGGATATTAAAAAAGTAGACGAAACTGAAGGTAATATTGGAGCTGTATTAACGCTAATTAATAACACCTTACTGCGTAAACGTGAGCAGCCGTATTTGGTAAAGAAATTACGTGATGAATTAATTGCGCCGCCATATGGTATTCCGGCTTGTAATTTAGCGATATTTGCTGCGGTTGCTGTGCGGCATGATGTAAAACGTTTACGTTGGGTAGGCAGCAAAGAAACCGATTTTGCCAAAGATCTCACCGAAGCGTTTGAATCTGACAGTAAACTATCGATTCGTTTGTCTGATTTTAGTACGAAGCAAGCAACGATGTTAGCAGCAGTTGGCCATTATTTTTTGATAGAAAAACAGTCAGATCAATCCGTTGTAGAATATGCAAGCGAATGCAGTTATCGTTTACGTGATTTTGTTAAAGATCAATCTGAGGTAGTAAGGCAGTCACGACAATTACAAGACAAAACGCAAAAACTGGTTAAGTTTTTTGATCAAGTGGGGAAATTACCCCAAGACACGGCTGATTTTCTGATTGATTTGTGTGATTTTAAAACAATTGAATCTGTGACGGCTATCGCTGCGACATCACTTAAAATAATTTTTGATGATTTTTCTAAAGTTGAAGACGCCAAACGCCATGATCTTGAGCAGAGTTGGAAGGAATTTTTGGCTTTAGTTGTAACAACTAAAGCCGATTTAATTCTGCGTTTAACCCATGAACGTGCAACATCGCTGGCTAAGGCAGTAGGCGAGTTATTGAATGCTGAACAAGCGGCAGATGCCAACGCGCTAACGATGGCTTTACTCAATAAACCATTTACCCAATGTAATGACAGTGATATTGGAATATGTCGTGGGCAATTAGGGGTGTTGGTTGATTATCATCCTCCACGACCCCCACAGTCGCCCTTATTACCACCGCTGCAGACTGACCCATCATGCCGTGATGACGACGAGGAATCGACTACAGAAAACCCACTTATTGATATATTGCGCCGACAAATTCATTACGCACAATTACCGCGTGAACAAGTGCGAGTAGCCTTACAAAGCTTATTGAACGATTACGCATGACTATACAACTGATTGTAGATTGTTATGGCATTGATAGCGAAGATGGTCACCTTGCAGGAAAAACCGATGCAGAGATTTCGGCGCTAAGAAAAGCGATCGATGAACATTTGGCGCGACAAGATACCTCGCTATTACGCATACGCTTGCCTAATGGGGCAATATTTAAGCATTTTAGTTATCTTGAAGGTCTGAACCAAGTGCTGCCTACCCAGCATTTAATTCCCCGTGTTTTATTAGTCGAACGCTTAAAAATCGAACTTCCCGATTGGTTAACGGATGAGTTGATTGTGGCATTAGGTTTATTAAAAAATGCCACAATTATGCCCGAGACAAAGACGTCACCCTTTGAAGCTCAGTTGTTGATGGCCTGTCATGCTGATTTATTGAAAGGTAAAGATTTTTACGCTTTTGAAGCGGCATTGCGTCAGCAACCGCCGGTCTTTTTAGCGTTACTGGCTATTGAAGCAATAAGAGCACAATTAATTTTATATTTAACAGTCGGTTTATTAATTAATCCTGAGGCGGCAGCCCTGTTCATTGACCAGTTATCGAAAAGCACTGTTATCGATAGTTTTTTACAAAAATTTGCTTATCAACAACATGTACAATTTTTACGGCAAAAACTAACCGATTACTCATTAACATTTGCTTTGCCCGCACAAGTCTTACCCGCATCTTTACTTACGGCTTTACCTATACTGTCATTGTTAGAAGTTGATGCAAAGCAACTACCTGGCTATTTTTTATCGATAATAGAAGCGGTGACAAGAAAAATTCTAGTCAAAGAGCTGGAGCCTCTGACGCTGGCTGATTTTGTGATAGTTGATTGGGTCAGTATTTGGGGGGAATTGGATCGTTTATGTGAAGATTATCCGAAATTAATCACTCCTGCCTTGGCCTGCCAATGCCAATGTTTTGAAAGTATAGAGGCACTGGCCTTAGGCAAAAAATTTACTGATTATTTAGCCAGTTCACATTATCGATCATTGTTAGCAGATGCTAGTGTTGATGAAGTATTGGATTGGAGTGTGGGTTATTTTGATTACTTGCGTTCTGCATTACTTAGTAAACAAGTTCCTGATGAAAGCATTAACGGTAGTTTTACTAATTGGTTGCTTGCGCAATCAAGTCGAATTTCCCGCTCAGAAGCAGACTGGCGTTATTGTGCAAAACAAATTGAAAAATTTCTCAGCAGTAATTATGTCGTCGTCGTTATTGTTGTTGATGCACTGTCAGCATTGAACCAAGATATTCTATTGACAGAATTAGCTACGCTCAGTCATCAATTAACGATTAGCAGTGATGTTTTATTTGCTCCATTACCGACATTAACAGAAATAGGTAAGCTGGCGGTTTTAACTGGAAAACAAACGCATTCGTTGCCTAATGGCCATGAAAAAGCATTGCAACAAACCTATCAGAGGTATTTGTCTGAGCCAAATACGCTGAAAATCATAAAAAGCTGGGAAGAAATTCCTAATGAAGATATTACCGAACAAAACAATTTAGTTGTATTTTTTGAGAACAGAATAGATGACCGCTTACATGAAGCAACCAGTTTTACTAAGCACCGCGACGATATAGTGCCGATTGTCAGACAATTAAAACGACGGATTCAAAGCTGGTTAAAAGATGTGGCACGTCGGGATGTGGTGTTTTTTATCACCGCTGATCATGGTATGACCGTGACTAATGGATGCTATACCGGTGAATCGCTAGGTGAGGTAAAAGATCGTATTTTTAAGATGCAAGTTAATGAGCCATTGCCAGACAATTTTGTGTCAGTTAATCAGGATAGTGCTGCCTATTATGCTATACCTAAAACACGCTTAGGCTTATCTGATACTTCATTAGCTCATGGTGGTTTAACGCCTGAAGAGGTTTTGATTCCATTCGTAACTTTGACACGTGCAACAACACAAATCGTCAGACCGCCTATAGATGTTGAAATTATCGGTGAATGTGTTTGTTTGGGTGATAGGTTCTGGCAGGTTGATTTGCGATTAAGCGCATCAGTACAAGTTGAATCTTTGCGTTTGAGTTTGGGGCTACAGTTTGTACTTGAGTTCCGTGAACCAATTGATATTATTCGGGCTAATAAGTCACATAATATTACACTAAAATTTCGTTCGCATTGTGTGCAAGAAGGTTTGACTGCAGTTGATTTAGAGCTGCAATATGATAGAGCTGATGCTCATGAAAAAAATATTAAGCGTTTAGAAATATGTTTTCCAATATCTTTATTGGAACGTGATACGCAAACACAGAATTTCGAGGATATGTTTTGAATAAAGAGCAATTGGACGAAAAAATTAGTGCCGCGTTTAGTGAGTTAGTTATTGATAAAGCCTTGGTGCGTGATTTAAAGATTCGTGAGAACCGAAGCATAACAAGTTTTGTAGAAGAGTGGTTGGTTGCTCGTTTCCAAAAACCTGATAAAAGTAACGCTGAGATTTATACTGATGTGACTGGTTTTATGAGCCAACATTTGCCATCAAAAAATGAAAAGGAACCTATTAAATATCGATTAGATAGAGGTGAACCTATAGTTTTATTGGATAGATTCGAGGTGACTATTGATATTAGGAAAGGTAAGAAACTATTGACCATCCCATGTTTGGAAGAAAAAAAAGCAAGTGTTACTAACGAGGTATTAGATAAAAATCAGTCTTTATTGGAGGGTGGGCAATGGGGAGCTGGTCGATTAATGGTGAACACAGATGGAAAAGAAAATGTTATTGAATTAATTGAATTTAACCCTATGCAATCGGGGAAAGTAAAATTAGAACAATTAATTAAAGCACGTGTACATTTTACTACTCGTGAGTGGATTTATTTATTGTTGCGCACAATGGGTTATGAACCATTTGCTTATTCAGAAGAAGAGCAAAATAATATTATTCTTCGTATGTTGCCTTTAGTACAAAATAATATCAATATGATGGAGCTCGCCCCAAAGGGAACTGGTAAATCATTTGTTTTTTCAAACTTGAGTCGTTATGTATATGCTCATAGTGGAGCGCTTACGCAAGCACAGTTATTTAAAAATTTGAATACCAAAGAAATAGGCTTGATGGGCCGTTATGATGTATTGGTTTTAGATGAAGGGCAATCTATAAATTTTAAAGGTGCCGATGATATACATGCAAATTTCAAAGATTATTTAGAGTCTGGTCATTACAGTATTGGTGGTCAAAAAATTACAAGCGAATGTGGTTTGATGATATTGGCAAACATAGAGTTATTTCAAGGTGAACCACGTCAGAAAGATTATATAAAACATTTACCTGAAATGTTCCATGAGTCTGCGTTATTAGATCGATTTCATGGAATCATTCCTGGTTGGAAAATACGACGCTTTAGCACTGATTGTGCCGCACAGGGTATTGGGATTAAAGCCGATATATTTGGCGAGTACTTGCATCAATTACGCACAGTAAGTCATCATGAATTCCCGTATGGTAATGGCCCAAATTTAAAAGGAGATAGTAGGGATGTGAAAGCCGTTACTCGTTTAGCTTCGGCCTTGTCTAAATTACTTTTGATAAATCACGACCACCCTGATTATGAAGAATATGTATTTAATCCAGCTTTAGAATTACGTGATCGTGTGAGGTCGCAATTGAAGGAAGTAGATCCTCAGGAGTTTTCTAAGCCGATTAATGTGCATTATTAGTTGCTGTTATGAAATATTGATTTGAGGATTTAATATTGGCAATATTAAATCCATATTGTGCTTTAATTGGGTAGATTAAAGTTTGAGATAAAGATGGCTTGATGGTGCGCTAAGATTTACTCCAGAATTTTACAATTTATATTTCCTAATCTTAGGCACTTGCTTCCCACTCTCAGTCATCACTAAATCAATATACTCACCCTTTTGCTCCGGCCCATAACTCACATGAATGGGCCTATCTTCCCCATAAAAATACAGCCGATCAAAAGGCGTGTTTTCTGCTACCCAATCGGCAACTTCTCGCATGTTTTCATCTTCAACGATAAAGTCAATGGCAGCACCTAGGCGTGGACAGATGATAGTCTTTTTACTGTTGGTTTCGTGGGCGGCATGTTGATCTAATTTTGGTGCAACTCGCCCTTTAATATGCTTACCTAAGTCATGAGAGCAAAAACCATAGCTTAGTTTAATCATGCCAAAGTAATCAATCACTGGGTCTAAAACATGGCTGGCTAAGTCATATAAGGCGGTATAGC
>CANNLO010000220.1 GCA_947505055.1 Methylococcaceae bacterium
GGAATAGATGGTGTTGAGTTTTCATACAGTTCAACTAACTCTCCAATTTTTTTTAAAACAATCACCTCAACTTGATGGCCACTTTTTATCCAGGACTGCGCTAAAACCAAGCGCATTTTTTCAACCCCACCAAGTTTAAGATTAGGAATTACGATAAAAATCTTAGCCAAAATTGTGCACCTAAATATATTTGATTAACTAGTAAGTAGTTATTAGATTGCTGATTTTATTTCACTAATTTTTATTGGGCCGTTAAATAGGTGTTTGTTAGCTCTAATTTTTTCATCGTCCCATAACCACCATTTCATCTCTAGCAAACTAGCTATAACCTTGTTGTTAAATCGATATTTAACAACTCTTGCAGGCGATCCAACTACAATTGCAAAAGGTGGCACATCTTTAGTCACAGTAGAGTTCGCTCCAACGATTGCACCATCTCCAATAGTCACCCCAGATAGAATACATGACTGGGCGCCAATCCAAACGTCATGGCCAATCTGAATATCCCCTTTTGATTCTGAATCACGCTCTAGACTGCCCTGCCAAATATATTTTTTCTTTGAATCCGTCAAAATTAAATTTCTAAAAATATTGTAGGTCGATAAACGATTTGAAATATGATTGATTTCATATACGACGCAACCCGGGGCTATGGAACAAAAATTTCCGATTTTAATTTTATTTATTCTAGATGAAATAGTTGTATTCGGCCCATTTATAGTCGAATATCTTCCAATTAATATTTCCCCGTCAATAACACATTCGAATATGCCTACATGGTCAGTTGCATGTACATTACCCCCTAATTTTGAATTTTTTATTGCCGATCCAAAACCAAGATTCCGCAAGCCAACTATATTTGAGTTATAAATAATTGTATTTTGATTAATGTCACTTCGTAACAATCTGTAGAAAAATGTTCTGAGAGTATTAGTGATAATATTCATATTAACTAACCAAGTACATTTTTAAGAAAATTTTTATAGTTATTTTGCCAGTGAGGCTCCCAATAAGACATCTCAGCAATGCTAGTTTTGTCTTTACATATCCAATGTGCATTCTTCAACATACTTGAACATTCATTTTCGTTACTTAATGTAAGCTTTTCGAAGGGAGCAGTTGGATCTGAAAATTTAGATTTTGATGTATCCCAAACCACTATCCGATCAACCAATCCAATCGCTTCATATAATGCGGTTGACAACTCCCCAATTAATATAGCTGTATTTGCAAATGACTTATATATGTCATCATTAACGTCAATTTCTATATTTTCAATTTTCATCCCTAATACCTTAATTCTCTCCATTGGATGAGGTCGAAATAATACTTTATATTTACCTTCACATACATTGCGAATTCTATAACATAGGGATAGCGACTTCTTGGTATCTAATCCATCTCCTAATATTGTAATAAAAACTTTATCTTCCTTATCCTGTAAATACATTTTTACAGCTTTTTCTCTCATTGGATTTCCAATTGCAATTTTTTTGGATGTTATATTAGTACGCTCATTCCAACTGACCCCATAGGTCAAAAGATAATCAGGCCAAGTATTTTTATATAATTCGGAATGTAAAATTTGATCCGAGTAGTTATAGGCAATATGCCCCTGAGAAATTGAACCGTGCTGAAATTCAGCAACAACAACATTCAATGATTTTGCAGCCGAAATTATAGAAAGCGCATCAGTACCGCCATAATGCCCACATTGAATAATGAGTAATTTTGTTCCAAGTTTTTTTAATAACTTTTTATAAGCTGTATTCAATTTTTCGAATCGCTTACATTCATTAAGGGAATACTGAGACAGCCATTCCAATTCTTTTTTTGACAAGCGAACCCCTATAATTTTTTCAGTTCGAACAGCTAATAATTTAAAAAAATCACTAAAATCATCTTCAAATAAATTTTGATTGGAAATAGCAGGAATTTTGCTTAGGAAATAATAAGGGTTATTAGAAATAATTTTATTACATGCTCTTTTATTTGGAGAATATCCGGGACTGAACGTTTCAATTACTATTGATTTCTCGCTTTGTGCATTGAATAAAAAATCGGAATTTACGTTGAACAATCTTTTTTCTTCAGCAACATACCGAGATGCAGTTGTTGAAATTAAAATATCGTGTTTACTCACCCCATTTAAATTAATGCGGTTAATTGCCATATGATGGATAGCATTAAAACAACTATTTATTTTTCTTATTGAGCTATTGGGTTTTGATTGCTTCTCTTCCGAATAAAATAGCTTATTCATTAGAACTTGGTAAAAAGTCCATCTAATAATGCTCCAAAAAGGCATATGTTCATTATTAAGAATAATGACTTTTGAGAATTCTGAGTTATCCTCAATTTCTAAAAAGTGATTAATTGTAATTAGCTCATTCATAAATTACTAAGAATTATTGACCATAACTTCTGCTACCTTAAAGTCCCAAACTGTATCTATATCAATAGATTCTTTTTCAGATGTAGTTACCAATGGTATTGTTTTATCACCTACAAAAGATCGGCGAGTTCGAAGTTCAGCAGGAGTTATTAGATAAAAACTGCCATTGACTACATAGACAGGCGACAGGTCTTGCGATCGAATTTCAAAGCCAGATTCTTGCATAAAAGGCACCAAATAATTACCCTCCATTTTTAGCGTCCACATTGGATGTGCCTGGGTTGGCGAAACACCCAATACGGCTTTTCCCCCATGCTGCTTAAACAACTTTATACCTCGCTTTAAATTAATCTTAGATCTAAATGGAGATGTAGGCTGCAATAATAAAACCCCATCCACCACACCCTTTTCAGCTTCATACCAATCAAGTGCGTGTAAAGCCACATCCACCGAACCTGTTATATCGGTAGCTAATTCTGGGGGACGTAGCCAGGGCACAAATGCCCCAGCATCTATACATATCTCTGCTATAGCAGGGTCATCTGTTGAAACAAGAATATCGCAAATATCATGTATATTTTTGGCCACATCAATTGACCAAACAATTAATGGTTTACCCCCTAACAGCAAAATATTCTTTCCAGGGAGCCTTTTAGATCGACCACGAGCTGGTATTAATACAAGAATTCTCATTGCAGTATAAATCTACGTAAAATCTTTAATCCCACTTCTCCACTTTTTTCTGGATGAAACTGACAACCTGAAATATGGTCTTGGCATATCATTGCAGCAATTTTATGGCTGCCATATAGACAATCAGCTATGCGATGGGTTGGGTTAGTGGGAACCGCCATAAATGAATGAACAAAATAAGCTGCTTCACCTGGGCGATTATCTTCTAGCAATGTATGCTGCCAACCATTGGCTACATTAGATTGTTGCAATGCACTCCAACCTATATGCGGAATTTTTTGTGACACCCCTGATAGCGTTTGATTAGGCACTGCAATCACACGACCAGGAATCAACCCCAAGCCAGCCGTTACGCCGAACTCATCACTTTCTTCTAGCAAAAGCTGCATACCTAGGCAAATACCCAATAAAGGTGTTTTACCCTGGGCAAGCTCGCGGATAACTGCCACCAAACCCAAATTCTCCAAGGCTTGCATAGCATTAGCAAAAGCCCCTACCCCAGGCAATACAACTCTCTTGGCAGCGAGGATTTTTTCGGGATCAGCCGTTAAAAAAACTTTTGCACCGCAGTGTTCTAATCCACGCTGAACACTGAGCAGATTACCCACGCCGTAATCAATTACGGTGACGTCAGGCGCACTCAAAGTGTCTCACTCCTAATCCTGCATTTTCCGCCACCGTTCTAATATCATTTATATCTGCGCGTTTGTAATGCAAAATATCAGCCATAGCCACGGCATCAGCACAACCTTCGATAACAACCGCCAACAGATCTTCTGATTTGCCCATACCGCCACTGGCAATGACTGGCACTGCAACTTCTGCTGATACGGCTTTGACCAGCGCAATATCAAACCCCTTGCGTGTGCCTTCTCTATCCACCGACGTTAATAGTATCTCGCCCGCACCCATCGCTACACCGTGCTTAACCCACTCAACAACATCCAAGCCGGTGCGTTCGCGACCATTATCGGTATAAACCTCCCAACGATCTGGACCTACTTGCTTAGCCTCGATAGAGAGCACCATACACTGACTGCCAAAGCGTCGCGCAATGTCGGTAATTAACTGAGGGGTGGAAACAGCTGCGGTATTGACCGCCACCTTGTCAGCGCCAGCACGCAGAATATCAGTAGCATCCTCAACCGAACGAATACCTCCACCCACCGTCATCGGCACAAATATATCTTTTGCCGCCGCCTTCACAATATCGCCCAAATGATTACGCCCATAAAGGCTGGCCACGCAATCCATGTATATAAGCTCATCAGCGCCTTGAAGGTAATAGCGCAAAGCATGTTCGTTAGGCGAACCCATGACTCGCAAGCCTTCTAGATGTATCCCTTTTATTAGATTCGGCCCCTTAATATCAAGGCGGGCAATAAGGCGAATGTTCCTCATGAATCACTTCGCATTACTTATCGCTCCAAACGGCATGACGTAATTTCCATACTCCATTTTCGTTATACCAAAGGTGAGGTGAACGAAACTGGTCGGTTAGCAAGCGGAAATACTCCTTGTCCATCATCGGACTCTCAAACATCTTGCTTGCAGTAGGAAACTCATGTTCAGGTACGCTTAGATATTGAAATAATTCATCTTCAAATCGTGTGGGATATTCGTGATCGAAACGCTTTATTAATGCGACACCTTCATCACGATTAATGTCGCCTGAACGTATCTCTTGTGCAGCATCGTAAGTAGCACGACCGATACCGAACTTCACCCCAGTTGTGTAGTAGTGAAGATCATCAATTCGATCATCAATACTATTGTATTTTGAATAAGTTCCAGGAGTCCGCTCTGGCGAAGCTTGAAAGCCGCCATGTTCAACAGAATAATAATAGCAAGACTGTGGATGCCACTTAAGGTAATACCCCAAATAGTGTGATGCAACATTATGCTCACTCAAGAGGTTTTCATCCGCTGGCATATAAGGTAACAAATCGTTTAATTCAAGACCAAAACTACCACACAAATCACTAACACTTATCCCAGAAATTCTCATATCTTCAATGCTTAATCCTGAAAAATATTTTTGGTCTTGTTTGGCAGATAAAGTCGTATCAATTGGATTGCCATATTCCGCTTCATTTTCCCCATAAAAAACTAGTGAGATATTAAATTTAATTGCCAGCTTAGGTGCAATAGATTTTTGACCTAAGAAAAAAGCCTGAAATGGGTGAAATAATAATTCTGTCGATAGTCTAGTCAATAAGCGATGTACACGCCCATTGGGGGTCATTAAAAAATTATCATGCCCTGCGTGAATCCATGCCTGAAAGTTTTTCCAACCCCAATCAGTATAGATATGTGGTGCCCAGGTTACAGTAAGCGGATGCATCCCATATTTCGTTTTCAAAATGTGTGATGCATAAAAACTATCCTTACCACCCGACCCCGGCACTATACAATCGTAAGAACCATCGTGCTTGCGATGCTTATCACAAAGCTCGCGTAGCTGCTTGTCGCGATCATCCCAATCAATACCATGGCGTTTGCGATCTGCGAAGTTACAGGCATCACAAACACCGTCCTCATCAAAATGAATCGTGGCTTTTTTGCTATCCTTCGTATGCTTATACTCAACTGCCGAGTTTGGCCGCTGATTAGAGATTACACACTTCTTGCAGTAAGCAACCGTTGTAGGCAATCCATAAAGGGCTTCTGAATTTTGGTTGTCTTTTGCAAAAGGGCGTAAATCAATAGCCTGAGGGTATTTAATTTTTTCCATCATTTAGTCCATTTAGATTTTTAAATTTGACTTTCAATATTTGCTCGTTTTAAATCATCTGGGCGCCCCACATCCAGCCATGGCTCATGCATCGGATAAGCTACCGTGCGCTTTTTATTGGCCTGCAGGCGTTCGAATAACATTGGCATGTCGCAGTGTGCATCGGCGGTTAAAACACTTAGTGCTGATGGGTCTAGCGCATAAACGCCTGCATTAATATGACTACGAGCGATGGGCTTTTCTTCAAAACCAACAATTTCAACACCTTGAGTTTGCACCACACCAAAAGGATGTTGCCATTCATGTACGCGAACGGCCATCGTGGCGCCAGCAGCATGCCGGGTATGAAAATCAAGTAGTTCCCCATAGCGAATATCGGTAATCACATCTCCATTAGTCACCACAAACGGCGCATCTGGTTTCGGCTTGATCAATCCTAATGCCCCTGCAGTGCCCAAGGGAGACTCTTCACGTAAGTAATCTATCCGCACACCTAATCGTTCGCCATCACCAAAATACGCTTCAATCATATGTCCCAAGTAATGGATGGCAAGTACAAAATGATTAAAGCCTTCTAACTTAGCATGCTCAATTATGTGTTCCAACATTGGTTTTCCTGCAACAAGTAACAAAGGTTTAGGGCAGTCTTCAGTATGTGGGCGCAATCTTGTACCCATGCCCCCCGCCATAATCACCATTAGGTTTGGACGTGAAGGTGGCGTAGTGATTTCATCCCAGAAGTGCAACCCAATAACATGATGATGCTCATCCACCACAGGAATCTGTTGAATCTTGTTGGCAGCCATCAACTGCAATACTAAATCGCGTCCTAATTCAGGTGGCACTACTAGTGCATTGCGATGAATGATGGTGGCAAGAGTGCTGTTCATATCCAGCCCCTTGAGCAAGCCGCGCCGAATATCGCCATCAGATATAGTACCTTCCAACGCACCAGTTTCATCTGTTACCAAAACAATTTTAATGCCAATTTTATCCAAATTGCGAATGGCTTGACCAATGCTAGCATTGGCGGGCAACATTGCCTGACGCCAGAGTTGTTCAGATTGATTCATGTTTATGATATTTCTCGTAACAATTCAAAAGCCTCTGCAGCCCTAAACCCTGAAGCTGCACCCCGTAAGGCAGCTAACGCCCTAATCACTTCATGGCTACGTGGAAAGGGAAATACACCTAGTTCCGACACATAAATATCCATCGCTTGCAATTTTTCAGCAAGGTACGGTTCAATATTAACAAACACATTCGGCCGAAAGGCTTGATTTGTTCCCAACCCAAAATCTGTTTCTGACACTGTTTCGTATGCCAGTACGCGCTTTACTGATGGGTAGCGAAACCATTTTGTACAACTGGCTACTGCATCAAATACTATGCGGTGGTCTGTGTGAACGTCTGATGGGTGCGGCACAAACACCTCCTCTGGCTCAAATTTTTTAAAAACATTTGAAATAGCAGCGACTAAATCACTCATAGACACTTGGTCAAGTTGCGTTGTAGGAAAATTGAGTTCAAATACTGAATCAAATCCTATCAATTCAGTGACCCGCTTGATTTCATCTGCACGTTGCTTGATTTTCTCATCACTCCAACCGGCTTCAGCAGTTATTCCAGTGACAATTAGCCAAGCTATTTTCTCGCCCTCAGCATTACGGCGCATCAACGTCCCGCCAACACCTAGTATTTCGTCGTCTGGGTGAGGTGCAATAACAATAGTTTTCATAAATAAGACCCCTCTTTCGCTTTAAATTCTGGCTGGGTAAC
>CANNLO010000221.1 GCA_947505055.1 Methylococcaceae bacterium
AAATTATCTCTAAAGATATTCAGCTTCAGCAACAATTATTTAGCAATATACCTATTAAATCAAACTTTGTATCTATTAATGCACTGATGGATTCTCCAGCTTGGGCTTGGGATCTTTTAGATAATATTCCATTTTTTGTTGCTTTGGTAAAAGATAATAACTTACCTGAGCCTATTGTAGGTTATAAATTATGTGATATTGAAGGGCGTGTGTTGCTAGAACTAGAATTGTCATGGGAAAACAATAAGGTTGGTGTTGTGATTAATGAAGACGATGAGTGCTGGGATGCAATTCAAACGGCTCAGTCATTAGGCTGGCAGGTTTTTACTGTCGATGAGCTTGAGGATGAGTTAGATCATTTTTTGGCATGTTTTATTTAAGCGGGGGAATGCTTTTTAATGTTTAATAAAGGTGAAAAAGTTAGTCATCAAAAGTTTGGTTTAGGTACAGTTCGAATGGTTGATGAACATACGCTGATTATCCGTTTTGATCACGGTATTGAGGAGTGTTTGAAAACTGATGTCATCTTGATAAAAGCTGTAGAGCAGTCGATCAACGATTTGAATTTTGATACTTACTCTGAAGTTGTTTTACGTTGTCAGGCTGCAGCTATTCAATCTGTTAATGATAATTGGGGAGTGTTTTCAAAATCTTTGATTAAATTATTGCCTCACCAGTTATGGGTTTGCCATCGAGTACTAAGGCAATGGCCTACGAATTATTTAGTAGCGGATGACGTAGGTCTGGGAAAAACCATCGAAGCGGGATTAATTCTTTGGCCATTATTGTCCAAAGGACTGGTTAAACGTTTATTAATTTTGGCACCTGCTGGATTGGTTGAGCAATGGCAATATCGTTTACGACAGATGTTTGATATTCGGTTGACTATTTATAGCCCAGAATTAGATAAACCAAAATCTGATTACTGGAATACTCATCCTCTAGTTATTGCGTCATTGCCGACCTTAAGGAAAGATGTTAATGGACGTCATGACAGGATATTAAAAGCTCAGGATTGGGATTTACTGATGATTGATGAAGCCCATCATTTAAATTCTTTGGAGAACAAGGGTGCAACATTAGGATATCGTTTAGTACAACGATTGATTGATAACGGTAAATTTAAGTCAAAAATATTTTTTACGGGTACGCCTCATCGTGGTAAAAGTTATGGTTTTTTGGCATTAATGAGGCTCGTGCGACCTGATCTTTTCGATCCTGATAAGCCTGCTAAACCACAATTGCCTTTACTAAAAAATGCCTTAATCAGGAACAATAAACAAAGCGTTACTGATATGGAGGGGGAAAAATTATTTAAACCTGTTACGGTATATCAAGAAACTTATAGCTACTCAGTTGAAGAAGCATTTTTTTATGAACAGTTGACAGAGTTTATTTTAACTGGTCAAGCATATGCTTCAGGTTTAGATAATTCTAATAACCAGCGGGCTGTAATGTTAGTGCTTATTTCTTTACAAAAATTGGCGTCAAGTTCTATTGCAGCAATTAAACGTGCAATTCTGAATCGCTTGAATAAGCTTAATGTAATAAAAAAAGATTTAAGTGGATTAGAGGAGCAAAAAGAAAAATTAGATGCATTTATTGCACTTAATAATGACAGTGTTGATTCTGCATTGACTGATGAGGTACAGGCACTTGAGGAAGATATACTGGAAGTCACTGTAAAGCTTAGTTTAATGGAGGATGAAAAACCGCGTTTAGAATCTTTATTAGAAGCAGCTAACAATATTGTAAATGAAACCAAGCTCGTTCAATTATTGGCTGTATTGGATGAGCGATATAAAGATCGTAATGTTTTATTTTTTACAGAGTACAAGGCGACACAATCATTATTAATGGGCATGCTACAGCAAAAATATGGTGATGGCTGTGTAGTTTTTATTAATGGCGATAGTAGTGCGTATCAAGTTAAAAATCAATATGGTGATTTATGCGATTTACACATGTCGCGTGAAAATGCTGTTGAAAAGTTTAACAGTGGATATGTTCGTTTTATTGTTTCTACCGAAGCGGGTGGAGAAGGAATAGACCTTCAAGATAATTGTTATTCGATGGTGCATGTAGATTTACCTTGGAATCCAATGCGTATGCATCAACGAGTAGGACGTCTTAATAGGTATGGGCAGAAGCACCCTGTTGAAGTGTTGACGTTACGAAATCCTGATACAGTAGAATCTAGGATTTGGGATTTACTGAATGAAAAATTGAATGAGATTACTCATGCTTTAAGCGAAGTTATGGACGAGCCAGAAGACTTATTGCAGTTAGTATTGGGTATGACAGATGGCAATCTATTTAATCAATTGTTTTCTAAAGGGCTAGTGCAATCAACGGGAACCTTGAAAAATTGGTTTGATAAAGAATCAAAGCAGTTTGGTGGTGAAGATGCCATTCAAGCAGTTAAAGATTTAGTTGGTAACAGTCAGCAATTTGATTATCAGAGCTTAGATTCAATTCCAAAAAGAGATTTAAACGATTTGCAGGCATTTTTTGAAAGTATGTTGGCGCATAATCAAAAAAGGGTTATTAGAATAGAAAATACCATTTCATTTAATACGCCGGATTGTTGGAAAGTTGATATGGGAATTAGAAATAAGTATGAAGGGTTAGTCTTTGATAGGGATCATAAGCAAAGTCAAGTTGCTGAAAAAGTTATTGGAGTTGGTCATAGAGTATTTGACTTGGCTGTAAAGCAAGCATTGTCAATAACAGCGTCTTTATGTGTATTACCTAATTTGGACCAACCTTTAGTCATTTTTTCTATTTTTGATCGCGTTACTGGTATTGAGTCTAATGTTTCAAAAACGATTGCAGGTGTTTATTGGAATCAAGCGGCTAATGATGAAATCGTATTTGATTGGCAGATATTAGATATTTTAAATCAACAAAAATTAGGTAAACAAGATTTGAATAAACCTAATATCCAGTCTCATGAACTAAATCTTTGTATGCATCAGTGCCTAGAATTATTGAAGAGAAATATTGCAACGCTCAAGCTTCCTTATACAATTCCTGAAATTGATGTGCTAGCTATTTGTTGGCCAACATAGGATGGCGTATAACGAGACTATCGACAAGTTTAACGGTGTAAAGGACTAGCCATGAACCCTAGCGTTTTAGCCCAACAATTACAGCAAGCGATTAAGGATTATCTGCGCTTAAGCTTTCAAACGACCACTCCTTTTTTCGAAGGTTTGTTGGAACGATTTTTAGGTACTGAAGGGGCTTTGGCGAAAGGACCCTATCTGTCGATTAAATTACCGTTTGAAAAAGGGGCCGGTAAATCTGATTTTTTTCCTGCTGTGCCGCTGGCTTTTTCTCCGCATAAACATCAAGAGATTGCGTTTCAACGTATTGGGGTGGATTTTAAATCGACCTTGGTGGCGACCGGGACAGGTTCTGGTAAGACGGAATGTTTTCAGATTCCCATTCTGAATTATTGTTATCAACAGCGCCATAAAAAAGGCATTAAGGCCATTCTGATTTATCCTATGAATGCTTTGGCTGCTGACCAGGCAGAACGTTTCGCTACAGCTATTTATGATAATTCGGCGCTTAAAAACAAAATACGAGCGGGTATTTATGTCGGTCACCAAGAGAAAAATGCAGCAACCTTTATGGATCGCGGACATTTAATCTCTGATAAAGAACTGCTCCGCGTTAAGCCCCCCGATATTTTATTAACCAACTACAAAATGTTGGATTTTTTATTAATCCGCGCCAAAGACTATCCTTTGTGGGCTGATAATACGGAAGAAACGCTTAAGTTTTTGGTGGTTGATGAACTACATACCTTTGATGGGGCGCAAGGTACCGATTTGGCGTGCTTAATTCGGCGGTTAAAAGCCCGACTGGAGACACCCAAGCACCATCTGGTCTGTGTTGGTACATCAGCGACGTTGGGTGGTCAGGATGCCGGTCACAATTTAATTGCTTATGCGACGGCTGTTTTTGATGAATATTTTGACGAGCATTCAGTAATTACTGAATATCGGCAATCCTTGGGCGATTATCTGGCTGCTTCTCCAGTTGAACATGTTCGTTATCCCGCCTTGGATCAATTGGAAGCACTTAAAGCCGAACATTATTCTGAGTTGGACAGTTATGTTTTGGCTCAAGTGGGCTTGTGGTTTGATGGTTTTTCGTTACTTAAGCATCCTACGTTGTGGCGCGTTGAACTGGCCCGTTCGTTAAAGCGACATTTTTTATTTCAAAATCTATTGCGCTTACTTAATGGTCAGGTAACGGATTGGTCTGATTTATTACAGCGCTTTAAAAAAGGCTTGGGTCTGCATAGCGATATATCTGATGGAATGGTCGAGCAGTTATTAATTAGTCTGGTTTCTATGATTTCTGTTGCCAGGGATGATGGTTTTTTAAATGCTTTTGAAGATAGTCAGGTAGCCGGGGAATTGTTGGCACTGGCTGAGACGGATCAAGCGCCTCGCTTAGCTCCGTTATTAGATGTGCGAATGCAATTATGGTTAAGGGAGTTAAGTCGTTTATTGGTTTTGTTGCCAAACAAAGATGAATTGCCAAAATTGTTATTTGCCGATGACGGTATTATCCCTAAAGATCGCATTGCCTTACCGGCTATTCATTGTCGGGATTGTGGCGCTATGGGCTTACTGACACTGAAAGACGATGATCAGCAAAAGATTTCCATCGATTTAATGCTTATTTATAAGGCTTATTTTGAGCATTCGCCAAAAGCGTGTTTGTTGTTTCCATTGTCGCAGGTTGATACGCCTTGGGATTTTGCCAATAATCTGGATAAAAACTTATGTACCTGTTGTGGTTATCTAAATAATCGTTCGCAACTTAGCTGTCAAAATTGTGGTTCGGACGTTTTGTTGTGGGTGCATCAGTCCGATAATACCAAGTCTGAAAAAAACACTAAGACGGGTGAGTCAAAAATTAAAAGTCATAATGATTGTCCTTTTTGCCAAAGCAAGGGCAGTTTGTTGATTGTTGGCTCACGGTCTACCAGCTTGTCGTCGGTTTTAGTCGGACAATTAAGTACTTCGCGTTTTAATCGTGACAAGCAGTTGATTGCTTTTTCTGATGGCGTACAAGATACCGCGCATCGTGCCGGTTTTATAGCGGCAAGGACCCGTTCTTATGGTTTTCGGGTGGCCTTAAAACAGGTCATTGATCAAGCTAAATCCGATTTGTCTTTGACCCAACTGGTCGAGCAGTTTAATAACTATTGGCTGGACCAGTTGGGTGAAACTGTTTTTATCGGAACCTTTATGCCCGCTAATATGGAATGGTTACGCGATTACAGTGTATTAAAAACAACGGATAAGTTACCTGACGGTTCTAATTTACTCAGTTTATTACAACGGCGTTTGGCATTTGAGATGTTGAGCGAATTGGGATTTAAATGCCGGATCGGTCGCTCATTGGAACGCAGTGGTGCTGTGGGGTGTTATTTTAATCAGGACGATTTACAAAATTGCTTAACCGGTTTGTTATCTGATTTACAAGAATCCATTGGGACGTTGAGAAGTCTGCACTTTGAGATGTTGCAGCGATTTGTTGTGGGATTCTTGGCGCATTTACGCGTAGGTGGCGGTATTTATTCGCCAGAATTGGACGCTTATATCAATAATAACGGGGACCCTGGTGTATTTATCAATCAAATATTCTTGCCTAATTTTGGTCCTGCTGCACGCGTACCCACTTTTCTGTCATCCAAAAAGAGCAAGGGTTTAGAGACATTATCGGCAGGGAAGGCTTACGCCACTAGTTGGTATCAAACATGGTTGCTTAAAACACTTTTTACGAATGATGCGTTGCAACCCAGTGGCGATTTAAACGCAGCTATTTATCAACTGCTACTCAAGCATTTGTTGAAAGCAAAGTTGTTGGTGGATAGAACGACAAAGACCGGTGAAACGGTTTGGGCAATTAATCCGGATAGTTTATTGCTTAGTGCGAAGGTTGCTACGCTGTGTTGTAGCCATTGCCAGCATAGCCATAGTATTACTGAAAGTGAGTTGCTTATTTGGTCGGACTCATTATGTTTACGAAAAAACTGTATGGGGCAATACCAGTTAGATAAGACATCAATAGAGTCATTGGACTTTTATGGCCGTTTATATCGCGATGGTGAAGTCAATCGGGTCGTAGCAGCTGAGCATACGGGCTTGTTAACCAGAATCGAACGGGCTGATGTGGAAGCTTCATTTAAAAAAGATGCTCTGACCCGGCAACCTTGGGATATTAATTTATTATCGGCAACACCTACGTTGGAAATGGGGGTGGATATTGGTGATTTATCGTCTGTGTTGTTATGTTCAGTTCCGCCTGCGCAAGCCAATTATTTGCAAAGAATAGGTAGGGCAGGGCGACGGGATGGTAATGCCCTGAATGTAACATTAGCTAATGTCAATGCACATGATCTGTATTTTTATAGTGATCCTATAGAGATGATGGCCGGTGAAGTAGAAGCTCCAGGGGTGTTTTTGGATGCCTCGGCCGTGCTGGAACGACAATATACGGCATTTTGTTTGGATCAATGGGTTAAAAATGCGGCGGAACAGGCGGTAATACCTTATAAATTAAAAGATGTTTTAGAGACGGTCGTTAAAAGGAAAGGGCTGACAACGCATTTTCCTTATTCATTTTTGAGCGTGGTTGAAGTCAATAGAACTGTATTGCTTGAGCAATTTATGGGTCTGTTTAACTCAGGTTTGGGTGCAGGTTTAAGTGACTTTTCGATACAGTGGCTTAAGCAGTTTGCCGAAGGTGATTTTCTAACTCAAGGCAGTTTAAGTTTTCGTATACAAGAAAAGTTGGTACAGCAACAACAGGAAGTGGAATCACTTAGTAAGGAAGCAAAGCGTGTTAATACAGTGTTACAAGCGACGAAAAAAATTGATCCACCATCACCGCAAGATTTAGAGCAACTTGAAGATTTAAGCATTGAGCTTAAAGCGTTACAGTCCTTAGCCAGTCGTATTAATAATCAGGATACCCTGCAATTTTTTACGGATGAAGGGTTGATTCCTAATTATGCTTTTCCGGAACAAGGGGTTATTTTACATTCTGTAATTTATCGCTCTAAAAAAGATAATGAAGGTGCGGTTAAAGCGGTGGGAGCTGAATCAGAATCTGAACGCTGGACTTACAAGTATGAATGTCCGGCAGCCTCTGCGCTATCAGAATTGGCACCTTTGAGTACGTTTTATGCGGGTGGGCGGCGCGTGCAAATTACACGTATTGATATGCGTGTTTCCCAAAAAGAAAGTTGGCGATTTTGCCCATCTTGTCATCATTCTGAATGTGTTGATGCAGGTGATCATTATAAAACGTGTCCTCGTTGTGATAATGATTGGTGGGGGAATGTGTCCCAAAAACAGACCATGTTGCGCTTAAAGCAGGTTTACGCCAGTACCGCTGATCGTAAAAGTCGGATTTCTGATGATAAAGATGATCGTGATAATCAATTTTTTACGCGGCAGTTATTGATTGATTTTGATCCACAAGCGATCACAGCAGCCTGGAAAGTTGATAAAGAGGATTGGCCGTTTGGAT
>CANNLO010000222.1 GCA_947505055.1 Methylococcaceae bacterium
CCACCTTCTTGTTCAATAAATCCAAAACCTTTTTCATCATTGAACCACTTAACGGTACCTACAACTTGCTCTGACATATCACACTCTTAACTTAAAAAAATCGCCAATTTTAGTTGGCGTTACAAATCCCCGCTTTAGTTATAAAGCCGGCTCAAAATTTACTGTTGCAGATAATAGCATTAAAAATATGAACAGGGCAAAATATTTTAACTAGGATCAAAGATAATTCCATAATAACCGCGATATTGGTATTTAAAATGCGCGAGTGGGAATGTAATTATTTTGAGGATACCGCTTTTAGCGCTAAAGCCTTTTTTTTTAAGTTTCACTTGATGATTGTTGAGGCATAAGTTGCTGGTAGTCACCTTTGTAATATAAAAGGGGGGCGCCTAGACGACATTTACAGTCTTGTATTTCGCCGATAAGAACCCAGTGAGTGCCGGCATGAATCCGTTCTACAATTTTACATTCTAGTGACATGATGCTGTCTTCAAGAATAGGTACGCCGGTAGTGCCCATTTTCCAAGCAGTGTTTTCAAATCGTTGTTCTTGACTACTTCCGCCTGCAAACTGATTGGAGGTATTTTGTTGTTCTGAATTTAAAACATTGATAGCAAAACGCTGACTTTCCTGAATACCTTCGCCTGTTTCAGCTGATTCATTAATGCAAACCAGAATTTGTGGAGGATTGATTGAAACACTGGAAAAAGCGCTAACAGTCATGCCTTGGAGTCCAAATTTTTCAGAGTGTGTTGTAACTACGGTAACCCCGCTAGCCCAAAGTTGCATAGCACTTTTAAAATCATCAACACTAACAGTCATTATTACTCCAGATTCTTTTGTTATTTAAATATCGCCCAAATCTACTTAAAAAAGAGAAAAAATCAGGCGTTTGTTAAGGTTATTAACGCATTATCATACAGTAATCGAGCATACTTCTTCAATGATATGGTCTGGGGACTGTTGCAAGAAGAGAGCACGATTTACTGCTCCGGGAATTTGATAAGAATGTTAACGCGTCGATTTGTTTCTCGCCCCTTTGCGGTTGAATTATCTGCGATAGGCATAGTATCTGCGTAAGTGATGGCTCGTAAATGGCTGCTATCCAGATTTTGAGCAACTAAAAAATGTAAAACACTGGTAGCTCTGGCTGAGCCTAGCTCCCAATTTGAAGGGAACTGTGATGATTTGATGGGGATATTGTCTGTATGGCCTTCAATCAAAATTAAACCTACTGCTTGTTTCAATAGGGGCGTCAGACGTTTTATTAACGCTTCGCCAGAACTGGTTAGCTTTGATTCAGAGGATTTGAATAATACCTTATCCTGGATTTCTAATTGCGCATAGCCTTGTGTAACTTTAATGTTGACTGACTTATTAAGGCCGAATTCGTCAATTTTTTTTGCTATCTGTTGTTGTAATTTGTTTTCTTCAGCAACTGTGTCGATCTGGGAGGCTTTGGCGGGTGATGTGACATTGTTATCGTTGATTATGTTATCTGGGGTTTTATTGGTTGTATTGATATTTGTATTACTTTTTTTAGGTTGAATATTGACGTCCAGTTTATCAGGCGTGACTTCGGTTTTATGTTCTATAACTAAAGGTTGTTTTGGGGGGTTGGTTTCAGCAATAATCGCTGGAGGGCAGTTACTGATAATAGGTGCTTTAACGGGAGGGCAATGAGCTTGCGATTTTGCTTTGTTGGCAACGGCTTGCTGCTGTTGAGTGTTTATATCGCTTAAGGTAATCAGAGTGATTACCAGCATGACAATCAAAACAAATACATCCAGATAAGTTAATAGCCAGTTTTGCGAGTTGCGGGGGGTCGGCTGCGCAAGCAATTCTTCTAAGGACAATGACGATTGTAATTTTGAAAAGGGCTCTTTACTCATATTTCAGTATCGGGTTTGATTGTTAGGAATAATTCTGTAGCCAAAATCGTTGATTTTCCTAGTCTCTCAATTCATTATCATAGTGCATAATGAATGATTTTAATGTCTCTCTTATAAATGAAGGGCTACGACGATCTGCCAATAGCGTAATGCCCTCCATGACCATGCTCATAATCATAATTCTTTGTTCGGTTCGCCGTTCAAGTTTTATGGCAATCGGATTAAAGATTAGATTGGCCATTATTAGTCCGTAAAAAGTCGTGATAAGCGCGGTGCCCATGTTGTAACTGATGCCTGCAATGTCTTTAAGTTCAATAATTTGCAACATATTTATCATGGCTATCAGGGTGCCAAGCATACCAAAGGCTGGGGAATACGCGGCCAGGCTGTAAAAAATATTAGCTTCCGCTTTTTCTTTGGCTCTTAGGCGAGCAATACGCCATTTTAATAAGGATAAAATATCTTCTGTTGGCGTATTGTCTACGACCAGTTGGAAGCCGGTTTTTAAATAGGGATTGTTGATGCTGTTAATAATATTTTCTATGGCCAGTTTGTCTCTGTTGAACCACATATGAGCTACAGCAATTATTTCGTTAGCCTCTCTTTGGGGATTCAGGCTTTCGTATATAAAGATTAGTTTAAGTGATTTCAGGCTGTGTTTAATATCTCTTAAGGGGTAGCTTAAAAAAATAGAAGCAATCGTGCCACCAATGACAATAACTAGTCCGGTAAAATTTATAAATGAAAGTGGATCATTTGCAGCAAACAAAATAATGAAAAGAAACAACATAATGCTCAGTAAAATTCCCAGAGCTGTAGAATAGTTAATTTTTCGCGTTAATTGTTTTAATGAGGGTTTGTTGATTTTCATTTTTTAAAATATTAAGTGCATGATGAGGGGCTTTGGGTAATTAAAATTATATTAGCAATTTAAGTAAATTTACGTATGTGTAAATGCTGACATTCAATGTATATTGTCGACTTGGAAGAGCGCTTAACCAACCGTTTCGGGTTTAAATGACAGAAGGATAATTAATTATGATTAAAGTTTTACTTGTCGATGATCATGAACTTGTTCGAACCGGAATTGAAGCATTATTGAATGATGTTGAAAATATTCAGGTTATTGGTGTGGCTAAATCAGGAGAGGAAGCTGTTGATGCGGTTGTCGCTTTGTCGCCGAGTGTTGTAATGATGGATGTAAATATGCCCGGGATAGGTGGCATTGAAGCTTGTCGCAGAATTTTGCAAAAAGACTCTGGCGTAAAGATCATCGCGGTATCTGTTCATAATGACGGACCTATTCCTCATCAATTACTCAAACTGGGTGTGTTAGGTTTTGTTTCTAAAGGATCCCCGGTAGATGAAATGGTTCATGCAATTCGCAACGTTATGGATGGTAAACGATATTTATGTTCGGAAGTTGCTAATAATCTGGCTTTTCAGGGGTTGCCTGGAAGTAATGAATCGCCATTCTCAATACTTTCCAACAGGGAAGCAGAAGTTGTTTCTTTAATTCTTCAGGGGAAAACCATTAAAGAAATGTCTACGGCTCTTGTTTTAAGTGATAAGACTATAAATACTTATCGCTATCGACTCTATAGTAAGTTGCAAATACGAAACGATGTAGAATTAATTCGTCTTGCTCTTAAATTCGACAGCGATGTTGGTGTTGCTAAAATTTAGTGAAGTGGCAGTTAGGTAATAGGGGCTGTGAAGCCTTTATTGCGGTACACCGACACCTCACTGAAATGGTTCTAAAAATCAAGAGCCTTGATTTTTCAGTTTAAATTTCTACTGAGTTGTTATTCATTTGCGATCGAATTATGCTGATCTCTTAGTCTATCCCAGATCAGAAATGCATTTGTCTTGCTTTTTCAAAAGCGTAGCGGAAGTCAATGAACAGTGGCTGTTCTGGTCCGATAATCGCTTTTAATAATTCATGTTGCAGTTGAAATTTAACATTCCCTATTGCTAAGGCACCAATGCCTACAGCGCCCGGCGAGTTTGTGGCGTGTATCAGGGGGGTGCCGTAATCGTTGTTTTTAATGCCCTCAATACCAACAGGTGGAACGGCATTCACGTCGCCTGCTACCTTCAATTGCTTTGCTTCTTTTAATACGTTGGCACTCAGAACTTGTATGCCTGCCTTGGCAGTGCAAAAGATAATATCAGTAGTCGCTATCAATCTTGCTTTATCAGATTCAGAGCTGGCCAGCGCTCCTTTAATCGTGCAATTAAAACGCCGATTATAGGCTGTGGCAACATCCATTGCCGTATCAATTGACAGGTGGTCGGTTATCGTTACCTCTGCCCCAGCTAATGAAGCTATAATTCCGGTGGCAATACCAACGGGTCCCGTTCCGCCAAAAATAACAACAGAACAGTTATTTAATGGCTGTCCATGTTTTTCTTGTATTTGTTTTTCTGCGCAGGTGACTAATGCCGCAGCCGTAGTGAAGGAACCGCTGGGATCGGCAAAAACTGAAACTTCAAAAGGCGCAACCATCGCTTGCTTACTCGCGTTAAGCATGTCCATGGCCAAACCTAAATCACGGCCACCAATAAAAATTCCGGTTTGTTTGATGCCAGATGGACTTCGGGAGAAAATTGCATCTTGAGTCAGTCCATGGATACTATCAAGTTTTACATTATTATAAGGAATAAGGACGTCAAACCCCGCATCCACAGCCATATTAACATCGAACGGACTGTTGTTTGGCATAGGGTCAAGCATATGAAGAATGCTGCGTTTCACCATGAGAGTTCCTTGTTATTGTGCGTGTTAATCCAGAAAGTAAGACTTAAGAGTTTGAGCTAATATATTCTCGTGCTGCTTCGAAGGCATGTTCAAAGTGAAGATAAACAGGTTTTTCGGTGCTGATCATTTTTTTCAGCAACATAATCTGAATTTGATATTTAATGTTCCCTATTGCCATTGCACCTAATCCTACTGCGCCACTTTTAGAGCCGGCAATAGGCATTCCGTTATCGAAGGCATCTACACCAGCAATACCAGAAGGAGGAACAGCATTGACATCAGCAGCTACCTTGAGTTGTGGTGCTGATGCTATAAGTTCTGCGCTTAATAATTCAATACCGGCCGCACCGGTAGCAAAAACCACATCGGCTGTTTTAATATAATCGGCTTTATCCACATCAGCACCAGCTTCAATGCTGATTTTACCTTCACCAAATTCATTGTTACACATGTCGACAATTGCTTGAGCCTTGTCTAGTTGACGACCAATGAGCTTAACATGGGCTCCGCCTTGAGCGGCAATTACTGCGACTACTTGTCCAACAGGTCCAGTTCCACCCAAAACCAAAATATTTTTATCTTTGAGTGTGGTGTCGAATTTAGTTACTAATTCACGTTCTACAGCTGCAACCATGGCTGCTGCAGTTGTGAATGCTCCACTTGGGTCGGCGAATACTGATACTTCAAAAGGGCTGAACATTGAACGCTTGGCCATTGTTAACATGTCCATTGCCTGTTTTGTGTCACGGCCACCAATAAAAATTCCTGTGCGTTTTAAATTTTTTGAGCTGCGAGAAAAAATGGCATCTTGAACCAAGCCTTGAATTTCGCTGGGTTCAACGTTGGTATAAGGCTGAGCTGAAACCCAACCAGCATCTAATGCCATATTGACATCAAATGGACTAAGATTTTTAGCTGTAGTGAGCATGTGTAGAATGAACGGCTTTTCCATGGTAACTCCTTTATGTGAATATTAGACAAGTATAAAAGAAAATACAGAAGAATAAAAATGTCCTTGCGAATTTGCGTATTACGGTAAAGCGTCAAATGCTGAAAGCATTGGTCATGGTTGTAGTATTGAGCGAAAGCCACTTGATTTGTCGGATTTTACCGGGCTTGATATTTCTGTTTAATATATGAGGATTGTTGAGCAACTCTGTTAGGAGTCTTATATTGCCTATTTTGGCTAAGCTACAGGTCTGATATTAGCTAAACACGGGCACTCATTGTCATCAATGTTTTCATATTTCGTACATTTAGATCATATGAGCGGTTTATTTGAATGTGTTAAACTTGTATCAAACAAATTTAAACCTTAAGGGCCTCAGAATGAACATTATAAGCTTCGATTTCATTTCCATATTATCAGTCGAGATTACGACTCATAATAGTGCATTGCAGACATTCAGGAAGGGAAATTAAGATGTCAGCGATTCGATTTATACTCGTAGGTATACTTAATACAGTTGTTGGCTTAAGCATTATCTATGCTGCTATGTATTTTTTTGATTTTGGAATTAAATCTGCGAACTTGATTGGCTATCTTGTTGGATTAATCATCAGTTTTACACTGAACAAAAGATGGACATTCAAAAATCGTGAGCGAATTGGTTCTAGTTTGATTCGATATCTACTCGTTATCAGTGTTGCTTATGTTGCCAACTTGCAAACAGTCGTTTTTTTCGATTCCTATTTTAAAATAAGCCCGTATTTGGCGCAATTTATCGGGGTGTTTCCTTATGCTCTAATTGGTTATCTTGGCTGTAAATTTTTTGCATTTCCTGTGCCGGCGGATGCCAAGCCAAGCTCTCTAGCTGCAACTCCAACCTCAATGAAGACGCGCCCGCAACAGTTACTTAATTTGTCTGTCGTTTTACCCTGCTATAACGAAGAAGAGGTTTTGCCGGAAACAAACAGCAGACTTAACGAGCTAATGCAGGATATGAAAAAAAGTGGGCTTATATCGGACAATAGTCGAGTTTACTATGTTGATGATGGCAGTAGAGACAGAACATGGGAACTTATCTCAAAATTTAATGCTGAAAATCCTTGTATTCACGGCATAAAATTGTCCAGAAACCGTGGACATCAGAATGCACTGCTTGCGGGGCTTTTTAGTGCGGAGGGAGATGCTATTGTTTCGATTGATGCTGATCTCCAGGACGATATTAATGTAATTAAGGACATGGTTTGTCGATACAACGACGGTTATGAGATTGTTTATGGAGTAAGATCTTCGCGAAAAACCGATACGTTTTTCAAGCGTATGACGGCACAATGGTATTATCGGATTTTGAAAGCTGTGGGTGTTGACCTTGTTTACAATCATGCTGATTATCGCTTGATGAGTCGAAAAGTTATCGATTGCCTTGGTAAGTTTAAGGAGGTTAATCTATTTCTGCGCGGAATCATTCCGCAACTTGGCTTTCCCTCTACCGTAGTATTTTACGAACGTAATGAACGATTTGCAGGAGAGTCTAAATATCCGCTGGCAAAAATGTTGGCTTTTGCGGTAGATGGCGTAACTTCTTTCAGTGTTGTGCCACTACGCATGATTACCTGGCTAGGGCTGTTTGTTAGTTCTGCGAGTGCGGCAGTGGTAGTTTGGATTTTACTTGGCAAATTTGTTTTGCATACAGCTATTCCCGGTTGGACATCAACAGTGTTGCCTATTTATTTTTTGGGAGGAGTGCAATTACTCAGCACCGGCATATTAGGCGAATATCTATCTAAAATATATATGGAAACTAAGCAGCGTCCACTCTATTTTATTGAAGAGAAAATTTAGCTGACTTTTTATTACGTATTGAAAATTGTTTTCGGTTTGTATTACTTTTAGGCGCTTGCAATGCGCCTGAAAATCCTAAGCCCCAGTTCTATCTCCAGCTAGGCAGAGCATAATACAGAG
>CANNLO010000223.1 GCA_947505055.1 Methylococcaceae bacterium
GAAACTATTTATCAAGTCCAGAAGATGAGAAAAAGAATATACAAGCAGGCACATACCATTATTGTGATTTAGCAAGAATACACCATACTAATAGTAAAATCGTCTATGTCAGTTCCGGAGCGGTTTACGGTGTTCAGCCACCTAATTTAGATCAAATTGATGAGTCGTTTGTAGGCGATCTCTCTAAAATGGCTCCCGGAAAACTAGACTATGCTGTTGCAAAACAAGATGCTGAAAAGGCAATCATCGATTTGGGGACGGCGGGATTAAATGTGAGTATTGCTAGATGCTTTGCCTTTGTTGGGGAATATTTACCGCGAGACCAACATTTTGCTATAGGCAATTTTATTGATGATGTTCGTAATAAAAGACCTATTATTGTAAAAGCTACGCATCAGGTATACCGAAGCTATATGTATGCGGATGACCTCGTGGAGTGGTTGATGACAATTGCAGATCATTCATCAATAGATTGTCCCATATACAATGTAGGGTCAGACCAAGCTATTCTTGTTGGTGATTTGGCTAAGCTATTAGCTGACACCTATCATATTCCAGCTAATATCCCTCTAATCGCTGATGCTAAGATTGATCGTTATATACCATCAATTAAAAAAGCCAAAGCCAAACTAGGTCTATATATGAAGTATGATTTAATTTCCTCTATACATGAATCAGTTAAGAGAATTTCATATTATGAAAATTAAGTTTTGGTTTAATATTTTTGCACTAATTGAATTATTTTATAGTATATGTGCTTCAGCTGAAATGAAAAATTCAATGGTTAGGGCCCAAGTCAGATCGGTGAATACTGCATATACAGATCTTATGTTAGAAGAAAGAAGATTTCCCGAATTCCAACTTGGAATAGGGGGTTCAATAGTTATGGTTCATGGCAATATTATTTTAGGTAAAGCGGATGCCACATTCGTCAAAATAGATCCCAGATTCTGGGTCTTTGAAAATAATTACTTGCCAGCTATAGCAACCGGTGAAAAAGGATTAAGCAAATCGTTAAGATACACATTTCAAGAAGTATCTCCGCGTGTTACAGACCTAGTTTATGACAATGGTATATATTATGTAGCTTACACAAGATATAGTATTTCTGATGATTTTATCTATTTTGAAATTGCAAAAATAAAGCCTGGTGATAATAGCTGGAAAAAAATTTATCAATCTCCTGGATTAGAAACCCCCAACTATACAATGGCTAACGGTGGGAGGATGGGAATTAGAGGCGAGAAATTATTTTTTACGGTTGGTGACTTTGGTCTAGATAGAATAGATGGTTTGGCGTCAGATATTGCACCTCAAAATCCAGATTTACCTTGGGGGAAGGTGAGCTATATTAATTTAAAAGATGGCACTTTCCATATTTATACGTTGGGCCATCGCAATGCGCTAGGTTTAGTTTTCCTTAAGGATGGAACATTGCTGACGACTGAAAATGGTCCCCAGGGGGGGGACGAAATAAACATTATTAAAGAAGGACTTAATTATGGTTGGCCATATGAATCTTATGGGACCAACTATGGATCATTTACTCAAATCAGAGATAATTTACCAAGGGATACAAGTGGCAATAAATATGAGTTGCCGATGTATGCTTTTGTGCCTTCCGTTGCTTTAGGTGAAATTATACAAATTTCTGGATTTCATAAGAAATGGGCTGATAACTTATTGGTTGGATCTTTAAAGGCCATGACTTTATTCCATATTAAACTGAATAAAAATCATGTGCTATTTGTTGAACCAATTAATATTGGACATCGCATAAGAGGGTTGAAGCAGAGCGGTAGATACATCTATGTTTTAACAGATGATAACTTGATTATAAAAATTTTTGCTTATGCTCGCCCCGAAGATTCAATTGCTAAAAAGATGTATAAGCGAGTTGCTAATAAGATTAAAAGAGTTACTGAGGATCTAAAGTAACTTTTGCATCATGGGAAATTAAATCTAGAAATCACATATTTTTAGCCTCTGTTTGATTGCCCAATAACAATTTTTCTATTTCAAGAACCTTAACTGGTCTATAGAAGGGACATTGCTATTCGCTAACTGTTATTTAATGCCTACCTATCAAACTAAATTGCAAAATCATGAAAGTTATAAATGTTAAAAATAATAATTAAGCGCCTTTTACGACCAGTCGCAGTTATGTTGGGACTAACGGTAAAAATAGCAATTCAGGAAAGTGATTTAAGTAAGAGTAAGTTACTTATTATTTCATTTACAGGTGGAATGGGTGCGCAAATATTAAGTGCGGGTATCCTTTTTCATCTTAAATCAAAAGGCTATGCAGTTAAGGCGGATTTAGATTATTTCAAAAAAGATTGTCATGTTGCAACAATTGGTAATAAGGGTGAAGTATCTCATTGGGATTGGCAATTAGACGATTACGGTTTAACTATAGAGAAAATTAAAAGTTATGGTGAGCAACTTTACCATAGGAATGCAGATACTTATTATCTTCCGGATGGACAGCTAAAGGCGCGACTTGCCATGCTAGCGCTTAGGGATATCGAAGTAAAAAAACAGTTTAAGATGCCACAGATTGATAAAATAGTGTCATCATGTCCAGAATTGCAATTGTTATACACTAGTCAACAACCATACATTTGCATACACATACGTCGTGGAGATTATGTGAATGTCGCAAGCCACATAGTCTCTAATGATGAGTTTGTGCAGCTTGCTGAAAAATTCAAAAATCTCGTAAATTCAGTAGTGGTTGTTTCTGATTCGTTACTTGGGGACGAATTTAAGGATCAATTGAGGTTGCAGTTTAGACGAGCAGTGTTTCTTGATGGATCAATCGTTAGCCCATTTGTTACTCACTGTGTTATGCGTAATTCAAATATTCTTGTATGTTCAAATAGCCAATATAGTCTAACTGCAGGAGTATTAAATGAAGGGTTAGTAATCATTCCTAAGGTGTGGTTAGGTCCGGGGCATGAAAAACTGGAAGCCGAGATTGAGAAATTGTACGATTTCGCCGTGCTTGGTTAATATGAGTGTGAAGCTGCAGATATACATATTGTGCAGAGATCGGCCGGAGTATGCGACCCAAGCCATTAATTCAGTCATTAAAAGCTCAAATAAAAACACTGAAATTATCGTATCTGATAATTCAGAAAATGATTTATTACAAAATATATGTCATGAGCAATTTCCGTCTATCAGATATATTCGAAGACCCCTGCCAAGAACAGGCCCTGCACATTTTAAAGCGATATTCGATGAAGCAACATCAGAGTATTTAGTTCTATTCCATGATGACGACATAATGCTTCCTAATTATGTTTCTACATTGTTGCCATACATAGAGGCCAATCCTTTAATTTCCGCAGTTGGTTGTAATGCTGAGATTATTGACAAAAATGGAAAAGCCACCGGTAAATTTTTCCTTAGAAATTTAAAGGAACCCTTATTTATATCAAAAGCCCATCAGTTTATGAGCCCTTACCTTCGGTCGACAGGTATAGCACCATTCCCAAGTTACATCTATCGTCGCAAACATATCTGCAGTTCTTTTATAAATTATAAACATGGTGGTAAATACTCTGATGTTTCATTCTTACTAAAAATTTTACAACAGGCTACAATGGTTTGGCACCCAGAACCATTAATGCAATATCGCAACCATGGTGCTAATGACAGTGCAACAGAATCTATCCCGGATAGATTAAGTCTAATTCGATACTTAATGACATATGAATACATGGCACGTAATTCACTTGAGATGCGCTACTTTAAGTTCATTTATTGGGTAAATTGGTGGACCAGTCGAGATGATTTTTTTTTAATACCAAATGGATGGCGAGAAAGAATTATATTTCGGTTTCTGGTGATAACTAGCATTCGGTTGGTGCTTTTCGATTCAGCTTTTCGCAATTTATTTTTAAGAAAAGCGGCTAAACTAATTAAATTGAGAAAACTGTAATGCTTAATATCAAAATATCAATGCCTGGATTCGAGAGCAACATTAATATATCTCAATTTGTGGGTAATTTAGAGAATTGTTACCAAAACTGTAAATTTCATATAAATAATTCGGATGTTAGTGAGGTTGATTTCTGGTTTGTTATAGATGATTTGCAGTTCCCGAAAGAGAGTGTGTTGGTCGATCCAGGCCATATTTATTTTTTAACAGCCGAGCATGTCCACGATGTTGGTTATTATGACTCATATAATAAAGGTAAGTTTTTAGATCAATTTACTAAAATAGTTAGTTGTTATGATATTTTTCGAGGGAATGCTGAATACGATATCCCTTTTTTGGGTTGGATGATAAATGCAAACCACGGACCATCAATGGTTGCTGAAACTACTCGAGATGTAAATTGGTTGACGAAATTAACCAATTTAGAAAAAACTCGCACAATCTCAGTTTTCTGTTCACAAAAAACGTTTACGCCGGATCACCATGCGCGATTTAAGTTTGTCGAAACCCTGAAAAAACATTTTGGCGACACACTGGATTGGTTTGGTAATGGAGTTCAATCTATACCAGAGAAATGGGATGGGATAGCACCTTATAAATACCATATTGTTTTGGAAAATCAATCTCGTCATAACATTATTTCTGAGAAAATTTACGATAGCTACCTTGGACTTTCATATCCAATATACTGGGGAGCACCCAATTTATCCGATTACTTCCCTAAAGAGTCATTTAGTCAAATTGAAATACTTGATTGGCGAAATTCTATCAAGACAATCGAGAAAATATTGCTAAAAGATAATTGGGAGCAAGCTTTACCTGCACTGATTCAGAGCAAAAATATTGTTACCACAAACCTTAATGTTTTTTCAAGACTGGCTAAACTAGCAAAAAGCCATCCTCCTGAGCAGCTTTCATCGAAACGATTAGTAGAACTTCACAGCGTCAGTAATAGCTTATCGGGGTGTATTGTAAATAAGTCTGGAAAAGCTCTAGTTAGATTGGGTAACTATTTGCAATCAAAAGAACGATAGACTTAGTTTGCTAATGGTACTGACGTGTTTGCCATTTAATGATTTTAGATTTCGGCATTTTAGTTTTTAGTCAAGTTGTAAAAATAAGAGGTTTCCAAATGAAAATATACGAATTTTGCCCATTCAATAATGAGAATCTTGTGGCATCCATCAAGCACATTGAGCATGGAAATTTTCTCGATGAGCTTCATATAACAGAAGCTGATAAAACATTTACCTGTGAAGAAAAAAAATATAACTACAAGCAAGAAGATAGTAATTTGATTAAATATCATCAAATGAATGCAAGTGATTTTTTTAAAAAAAATGGTTATGGGCTTACAAGAACACCATGGTTTATTAGATATAAGAACAACGCCTGGTATAACGAAAGTGTTCAAAGAGATTTAGCTAGTTCTTGGGTAAGGCCCAATGATGATGATATCGTCATACTATCTGATATTGATGAAATAATTGATTCAAGTCGCATTGATGAAATAATTAATCAAGTTGCAAAACATCAAATTATCACCATTAAAATACAATTTACTTTATTTTATTTTAATTTATTCTCCAAAAATTGGACGGGTCCTCCAGATTATAGCTACCGTGTTTTTATCATGACAGGTAAGTATTTTAATAGCATGAAAATCAGCTCTGATAAATTGCGAAAGTTAGGCGAACATGGTGCTCTGATAAACGAGGTACATTGTCTTGATGGTTTTTCTGGATTTCACCACTCATGGCTCGGGGATCATAATTTTATAGCAAAAAAAATTATGTCTTATTCACATGGTCCAGAGGATCATGATTCTCGTCTGTTTAACTCTCTTGGTGAGGTCGATATAGATTACGTCGAATATTGTTTGAGAAACTGTGAGTCTATTTTTGGTAAGGAACATTCGCTTTATCAAGACAATAAAATTCAACTTCTAAAATCTGTTAATAGTATTCGAGATAAACATCCACAGTATTTTTTAGATTGAATATCGTAGAGCTGATGATCTAAATTGCGTGTTTAAAAACTAAAAATTAGTTGTCAAACAAAGGCCCATAAAAGTAAGGAAAGTCCATAGTGTGCAGCCATCAATATAAAATTGAAAGAAGTTTTGCTGGGTTCCTTTTTTTGCTGGGTTGTATGACCCTTCCATTTTTTAATGACTTTCCTCTTTTATCAGGATATTTACCGTCATTAGCTGACTTATCAACGTTCTTCTTTTTATTGGCAGCACTTTTTTTTGTTTTTGAAAGTTTTGTGCACAAGCGATATATAAAAATTACATATTTTGAATTTGTTTTTGTTTTATTTTTAATTTCATATGTTTGGTTGACGGTTCTGTGGAATTTGAGTAAGTCTGGTTCAGTATGTGGGCTATCAATTTGTGGTGTTGAGCGGATGATTACTTCAGGTCTTTCAATGACAGCAAGATTGAGTCTTCTCTTGGTTTTAATTAGTTTAGTTAGAGCTGAAGGTATGGCTCGAGTTAGTGTATTTATTCGTATTGGATTTTACTTATCATTCTGTTATGTCTTGCTAGAGTTGATTGATTTATGTGTTCCTTTTTATCTTGGGTACCCAGAATTAGGATTTCATAATTTGATTGAGGGATATTTTCATTTACGGCCGATTGATTACATCCCTAATAGAACTAGGGGATTGGCATTTGAGCCGAGTTTCCAAGGGGTATTTTTAATTATTTGTTTGCCATTTCTAGTTGCTGATCACAATTGTAAAAGAAGCAGCAGAAATATTAAAGCATGGATGGTTTGTATCTTATCAACTGCATCTGTAGCAGCAATCTTTTCAGCTATTTTTTTCTATATTGCATATAAATTTAATGGGCGTAAGTATTTAATATTTTCTATTTTAATTATCATCATCTCCATTGTTGCTCTTATTGGCTATATAAGTTTGATAGATATAACTAGCCTAACAAGTACCCTGTCAAGAACTGGTTCTTGGGTAGGAGGTTTTATTGGGACGATTGAGAATTTTTCATTTGGTGTAGGTCCAGGAATGTCTGGGTATTGGGTAACTAATTATTATCCAGATTTTTTCTTCTATTCAGTTGAGGCATGGGGTTGGTATCTGCAGGGCCGTGATTTTTTACAAGCACCTACATTCGCTTCACTTTTTACATTTTCATTGGATTATGGTGTCTTATTCTGCTTGCTTATTTTTGCATGTCTTTATTTTAAAGGTATTCTTCATGCAACATTGCGCAGTCCTATAGGTCGCGCATCAATACTTTCATTATTTATCGCTAGCTTTGCGCTTTCATCTTATCAGGTGTGGGGGTATTTTTTATTTTTAGCCATAACAATATCGAGAGGCTGGGGCCAGCTTGATTTAATAAAAGTGCCTTTAGGTAAATTAGATGGGAATGATAAATGGTAATAATTCTTTTTTTAATGGGGGTGTAAATAATTTTGTGTAAACGTCATTTTGCAGGAAACTGCACTTTTCAGAAATGGATAAAAAATGACGACACAAAAAGCCTTACCCAACGATTTAATTGATAGCCTGCTATCCAATTATAAAAAGCCCGAAGATTTAATTGGTGAGAACGGGCTTCTCAAGCAACTAACCA
>CANNLO010000224.1 GCA_947505055.1 Methylococcaceae bacterium
AAAGATGCCGTTAATTAATTAACTAAGCATGTATTTCTAACAAAAGGGAGCCTAGCGCTCCCTTTTTCTTTATAAGGCTAGCTGCCATCAGTAAATCAATTTAACTAATAGCAGACGTTAAATTTCGTTGCTACCGACCCGAAGACGTCCTTTAAGATTAATTACATTAATCTATTAGTTAATGGCTGGCGTAGATGATTAAGCACATTAAGATTAATATACATCGTCTAATTTCCTAGAAAAGACTCTGTTTGACGACATACCCTGCAGGCTTTTTTTTCTTATCCAACACCAACACGCCATCATCAACTAGGCGCTTTAGCCAGGCTTTGGCCTGAGCATTGGAAACATCTAGAGCAACAGCAACATCAACATCTTTCATTGGTTTTTTAAGGAGGGATTGGATAACTTGACTAACTGATAAGAATAATGTGTCCGCTGGGCCTAGCCCTGCTTTGGCAATATCTGTTGATACCCCGCTAGTTGATGAATCCGCTATTTTACAGTCCTGAATAGCCTCAATTAGCGGAATATCATTGGATATAGGAGCTAACATAGCTTCATTAGAAAACAGTGACAATCTGTTCAGCGGTTCAAAAGTAGATAACTTTGGTGCATTAAACACTGAATCAAATGCTTCAGCATCTTTAGGATTAGGCCAAGGAATAGCGCCTTTTTTACTTAAGGCCTTAAGCCCATCAGAAACTCCCCCTGTGGATCTTACATAGACGTTAACAAACTGGAGCTTATCAAGTTGCTCAACTGCACCAGCCCATGTGCCACCTTTATTAAAATCAGAGCTAACCACCAAGGCACTGTCTGATATAGCATAGATCAGTTTATTACGCTGCATAGCATGACCAACATTGAAGCCTGCGTTTGGATCGTAGGGCGAGATTAGGACTAACTGGCCTTCGATTATTAAATTGCGATGATCACGGTTCATTGCTGCCTTTTCTAGGCTGTCTGCAAGAACTCCGCTAACATTGCCACCAGCTTCCAACGCACCACGCATTGCCGCCTGGTCGATTCCCTTTGCACCGCCTGAGACTATAGTCTTTCTTGACTTGGCGGCAAGACGTCCAATCTCCATAGTGTAGTCGATTAGCGTATCTTCCACGTGACGTGACCCTACCACGGCAAGTCCGCCACTTTCTAGCAAGCTGATTTCTCCGCAACCATACAACAATGCCGGAGCATCTTCTCGCAATCTGGCTTTCAAGCGCCGAGGGTACTCTGAATCAGCGCGGCTAACCACCCAAATTGCCCGAGCCTGCCAATGCTCAATGACTTGACTCAATAGAAATCCGCGCCCAAGCAATCGTTGCAGGCGGCTTTCGTCAATAACAGGTTGACAATCATGAAGGAGTTCAGCTGCAAGTGGAGACACGAGATCTGCTGGCTGCCGCTGTATTTCACGCAGGTGACGGGCTAGGCGCTTGTATTCTCCAGGAGACAGCAGGTCAGGTGACGGCATCCCTCGGCCTATGATCAGCGGTGCTGTCAGTAGCAGAATAGCTTGTGTGTTAGGTGATAGAGCTGGCGTCATTCGTCGTGGCCCGTTTGTGAAAGCACCATTGGCCAAACCTCACCACTTCCGTTTTTACGTAGGAGCCACGCAGAAACCGTTAGTGTCCAACGCGAATCTACCATGTCATCAATTAGCAAAACGGGACCATTGGGGACGTGTTTACTAATAAGGGCAAGCGAGCCATCAATGTTGCGCGCCTGTTGAGTGCTGTTTGCCATTGTTTTCTGTTCGGGTCTATCATCTGTTTTTTCAAGGATTATATGAAATGGCAATCCCAACTCAGCAGCTAAGCGCTTTGCAAAATTCGGCACTAGATCGGGGTGCCTCAACGACGGGACGCAGGTTACCCATGCCGGTGCAGGCTGTGGATTCCATTCCTTGATCATCTTAACACAAGCTGCGACTAGCTCATCTGAAAAATGGCGATCGCGGTATTTGCCTTGACGGACAATCCCACCCCAGCCAGCATCCCCCCACACGCAAAGCGCTTTGCCTGATTGCGATTGGTGTACTTGAGCAATAAAACCCTTTACATTAAAATAGGGCATCCCTCCATCAGGCCATTTCTTACGTGGCTCTATGGGTATACTGGTACGGCGGAGAAAAGTTACTGCTTCTTGGACCAGGTTAGGATCAACTGACCTTGATAGTTGTGGTAATCCAGGCGGTAAAACTACACTAGAGTCTCCATCAAGCGCTTCAATTAGAAATCCCATATGTTCACCGAAAGGCAGGTCGACGTACTCCTGCATTTGACGTTGCTCGTCTCGTCGCAATGCAGTGAGTCGTTCAGCACGTTGCCAGAAGGTTTCACTAAGCTTGGCAGCTGTCAATTGCCACTTGGTATCAACTTTAGCAATTGGCGCTGGAGATTCTAGTGCAAGCAGATCGATTGTTTTGTCTACACGGCCTTTGCTGATATTAACTCTTGATAGGATACCTGGTATTGACAAGCCGCTTGACGCAGCCTCAAGCACTGCAATGACGCTGGCAACTTCGCCACGGGTTGGGAAGGCACTCTTTATAAACCAATCAGTGATTTCACTTTCCTCATCTCCACTAAGCAAAACTCCATACGCAGTATCAAGTGCACGTCCTGCGCGACCAACTTGCTGATAGTAATGAACTACCGAACCAGGTGATTGATAATGAATAACGAACGCCAGGTCAGGCTTGTCATAGCCCATCCCAAGCGCTGTCGTACCTACTAGTGCCTTAACCTCATTTTTGAGCAATGCCTGTTCAAGTGATTCCCTTCGGTCACCAGTGTCCCCAGTATACGCTTCCACATTAATGCCTCGACTTTTCAACCAGTTCGCCACTTGGTTCGCATCGCGGACAGTTAACGTATAAATAATTCCGTGACCCTTCAACGCAGTTAATTTTTCTGCCAGCCAAGCCAGGCGCTCTGCTTGACTGGGCATAATTATAGTTTGTAGCGTGAGTGATTGACGATTCAGGTCACCACGAGAAATCTCTAAATTTGGCCCCAAAACTTCCATCAGGTCGTCCATTACCCTGTCGTTAGCCGTAGCTGTAGTCGCCAGCAATCTTAGGTTGGGTGGTAATGTTCTAACGATGCGTTCAAGCAATCGGTAGTGAGGACGGAAGTCATGTCCCCAGTCCGAGATACAGTGCGCCTCATCAATCACCAGAAGTGAAATCTGCCCGGCAACGGGTGCCAGCACCTGAGTGCTGAACCTCTGGTTTGCGAACCGCTCAGGTGTAATCAGCAAGATATCTACTTCATTATGAATAAACGCAGTTTCGACTCTTGTGTGATCGGTTGTATTTTCTGAGTGTATAGCTTCAGCGTTCAGGCCCATGCGCCTTGCAGCCTCTACTTGATTGCGCATTAATGCAAGCAACGGGGATATCAACAGGGCTGGGCCACTTCCTGATTCGCGTAACAACTTAGTGGCAATGAAGTAGACGAAGCTTTTCCCCCAGCCAGTTTTCTGCACGACCAAAAGCCGTCCCCTACCTTCTACGACGTGGCGAATTGCATCTTCTTGGCCATCATGAAATGTGGCATCAGCCCGACCTGAGCCAATTCTAAGTAATTCCAATGCGCGCTTTTGGTTGTACATTTGATGCCTATATATTTTTAGCAGTTAAAGCTTGAAGTCTTAATTACTGCTGCAGAATAAAGTTAAGTTTTTCACAATTAATTAGGTCAATGCATTTAATAGCTAATTGAACAAATGTGATGACGCGCTGTTCAACAACAACATTTACAAAGTCTAGTTTTTGGTTAAATAAGCTGACTGATTACGGTCGATGCCATAATTTCTTTGCGTGGATAAATAGAACCTCTGCATGATCAAAAATAGAAGCCTCGTTCCATTAAGCATCTGATAAAATCTGAAAGTGCGAATTCATTTTAAGCAGACGCTCATTTGTGATTTTTGACATTTAATGATGTTTTTCTCGGTTGCATTTGTCTGTATCTCGAAATAATTTTTACATATATCTTTGTTGAATACATTTGACTTTAGATATCATGTTTTCTGACCTTTAATTTGCAAAATATTACCAACAACTCGCGCAGGATCGAATTTTGAATATTGTTGCCATCTTTTATCAAACATTCCTTTAGGCATCAATACAATATCATCATCGACGTTTAGAGTTGGGTTTCTTGTAAAGTCGTCAGCCCCAAACGGAATTACTACCCCACCAATATCACTTAATAGATAACGGTTATGTGAAGCATCACCTCCGCAAACTTCACTTGTTACAATGAACGATATGTTCCAATTATTAGGGATTAGCTTTGCTAGATGATCTTCCGCTTTACGGTATAAATTCCCTGCAACATTATTTTTTTGAATTAACGTAAACTCGCCTTCGCTTAGTTTGTGCTTTTGTTCAGCACTGGTAATAATAATTAAGTCTGGCAGACCAGTAACATTACGAAATTTCGTTATTTTGTTGACCATTGCCGTCAACGTATCCTTAAATCTGGTTACTTCTGGATCAAAGTAAGGATCAACTAGTATTAATTTTCTTGCGCCACGTAAAAATGGCAATAATGATTCTGCAATTTGCTCTGAAGATTTCGGAGTGGTTTTAATCGTTGGTAAATACCACCGTTTGTCATGTAAGTTATCAATATCTTTTTCAGTAATTACTTCAGGAGGAGATTCAGATGGACGCTCCGAGACAAATATGGCATGAAATGGCCTAACCCTATGCTCATTAAGTACATCTGAAATCCAATTTGACTGGGAGTTAATCTTACGTGGAATCATGCAGTCACTCAGAACCTGAATAAATGCCTCAAGAACTGATTTTAGATTTAGAAATCCTGGATCCCTGTCATCATAATCAAATCGACTTAATGCTTCACTATAAACCTCACCAGCCCAATCGTTCGGAAACTCGGAAACCAACCTACGCTGATCCATTCCAAATTGCCCTACAAAACGTCCAGTATTTTGATCGGCCCAATCAACCACTAAAGAAGGCTGAAGAGCATATTCGTATATCATTGAGTCTCCCGACGCTTCGCCTCAACTTTTTCACGAACATCTTTAGATAGTGACTCTAACATCCTCTCGGAAAAAAAACCTTGTGGCCAGCGTCCAAGAAACTTTCCATTCGCGTCAATTTCAATCGGGGATAAGACCATTCCATTTTTAGTACGCTCAACATAAATAACATTAATGTCTTCTGGAGTTATTTTGGGCATATGAGCTGGAAAGTCCTCTTCAGCAGCTTCACGTATTCGCCTTAATAATCGCAACATCAAATGCTCACTGTGTGTTTCAATCAAGAAAGTCATGCCATGTTTAAATGCACTGTGGATGAATAAATCACCGAGTCCAACCTGTATTGCTGGATGAATGTGCAACTCTGGTTGCTCAATAGTTACGATACTTGCTGATGGCTCTAGAGCTGCAGCTACAACTGGAAGCACCTGAGAGATACCTATACCCACGTCACGCGGCTGTAATGAAATTCCATTTTTAGAATCAACAAGCAATATCTTAGCTTTTAAATTTTCCGCCATGGCTTGTGTAATGATACTAATCAGAACTTCCGGCTCATGGTCTTTTTTGTCCAAAAGTTGAAGATAATCATAAGGTAATTCAGAAACTATATGACGCTCAACTTGATATCCAGTGGCTAATTTTTCTGAATCGGCCATCCAATCACTCACCTCTTCTACAAAGCTGTTTTCACCTGATAATAATGCTTCCCAGCCTGCCAGCCCATCTGCCCAGCGCGCATCATCTTTAGTCAAGGAAACATCAAAATCTCTCCTAGGCATTAAACGGATTGGACCTACATACCGTAGCTTACTCAACTCATCTCGTAGTAGCATTCCTGGGCCAATAATCAAGGAGGATATAAACGAAGTAAATTCACGCGCAATAAATAAGTTATCAGCCCCTATCGCACCGGGTGACGGGATATCTAGCAAGCTATCTAGCTTAGGAAGAGCGCCATTAAAACCAACCAACCAAGCTCTTAATCCATCTCCTGGCTTTTCCATACCAGCTTCACGAACACTATAAAGAATTCCTGGAAGAATTGAATAACTTGAAGATATAAACATATCATCTTCTAGTTCAACAGTTTTTTCATCGCCTATATCCGAAGCGGAAATCCAATCTTCAATATCTAGCAACTGATTTAGCTCTAAAATTGATTCTGAATCATCATCAAGTTGGAGAATGAAAATGGGATTGTGTTTATTTAATTTAAAGCTAACGTCGCGTCCATCTTCAGTTGCATTTATTTCCGCAAGCCACACACCATTGGCACCAACATGATATCCGACAACCACAGCTGTATTTCTCAATACGCTCCAAGCCACCACCAACTTAACGCTAACAGTTTCAACCCTGTTTATGGTTTCCTGAAGACTTACATAGAACTCCCAAACTTCCGAATTGTCTATAGCGGAATCGTTAAATGACTCCGGCACCAAGTCAGGCAGTCCACGCCCCTTCAGTGCAAGTTCTACTTCAATGGCAATGCGCTTATTTGGGTCGCGCATATTAACCAAATTTCGAAACCCTCCTAAATCCACGCTATCACCACCATTCATGGTTTTGTCAGGATTAGTATTGTTACGTTCAAGAATTTCACGAACATATTGGAGAGATTGTAGGATAGTGCTCTTGCCAGCGCTATTGCCACCAAACAACAATGTAATAGGCTTTAGATCAATGCGAACGGGGTCACTTATCCCTTTAAAGTTCTCAATCTTGATATAAGTTATCGAATTCTTTTGTATTGAATTTTCTTGTTTCATATGTTTTCTCTCATATTTTTGATGTTGCCGTAAAATATTGGCTAGTCAGTGATTTGAAGAGTTTTTCTGACTCTTGTTGAGAAGCATTTAACGCCTTTTGCATAGTGATAATTTTTTCAAATATTCTAACAAAAGCCTCGCGCTTTGGCTTTGGCGGACAAATTAATCTAACTTGTTCTAATACTCCCTTGCTCACCATCCCCTTCATTCCACTAGTCGAAGCCGCTTGAATTCGTTTTTTTGAAAACAATATGCAGCAATATAAAAATTGTGGCTCAATACCACTTATTGGCGTTAGAGCATTAATTTGCTGGTTAAACGCTACAGTTCTGTCTGCAAATGCCGCATTTCCTATGCATGAAGGACTTCCTGCAATACAGGTGATAAGAGTAGAACCTGCTGGGACATTTCTGCCGATCTTAGCACCAGCTTCTGAGAGTCCTTCTTTGGCTTTAGTTAGATAGTGGCCTAAACTATTAATATTGTCTGACTTAATCCATTCGATGAAATCTCCGTAATACTCTAAAACCTCACGAGGTGGAGTGTTGCCTGTGGTAACAACTGCCATATTTTTAATTGGCTCGTCATCCCAATTCATTGAGTTTGAAACGGGATCTCCAAACATTTCTAGAAAAGTTGATTGCAATAAATTATCAGAAAGAACCTGAGCTTTCCGCCTCATATTAAAAACTGCTTCTGCCTTATCAAGAACAGAAGAAATATGTCGCTGTTCGTCTAATGTATG
>CANNLO010000225.1 GCA_947505055.1 Methylococcaceae bacterium
GCCCCAAAGTGGATTTGAACCACCGACCTGTCCCTTAGGAGGGTGAATTAGAACAAAAGCCACAACAAGGCACGACAAACTATAATAAATAAATCAATAGCTTAACCATGTAAGCTTATTGTCAGTTATTGCCATTTACTACCTATTCTTATAGTTAATTGCGCCACCAGTGCGCCATGAGTATATAATAGAACCCTAGAAACAAAGAGGCCTTGAGGGTGTAACTAGCACCAACAAGGCCTTACCAATAACTTAATTCTGGGTTAAGCAATGGCTGAAAGCATCATATCAGATAGCCGATTGTTACCCTATAGGAACAATTATGGCCACTATCACAGAACGCACCTCGTTAAATGGAACCAAGAGCTATAGAGCCGAGGTTCGCTTAAAAGGCTGCCCAGCTCAACGCGCCACCTTCAAACGAAAAACTGACGCCGCGAAATGGATTCAAAATACTGAATCAGCCATCCGTGAAGGCCGCCACTTCAAAACCACTGAATCAAAAAAGCATACATTAGGCGATGCAATCGACCGCTATATAGTAGATATTACCCCAACCAAATTTAAACCTAATGAGCTGAGAATAAGGCTACCTATATTTAATTGGTGGAAGTCGCAAATTGGGTATTGCCGATTATCTGATTTATCAGCTAAAGATTTTGCAGCTTGTCGAGATACCTTAATTAATGAAAGCGGCACTAGGGGTGCGCCACTAGCTGCTGCGACTATCAAACGTTACTTTCTTGCGATTACGCATGTATTAAAAATATGCCAGTTAGAATGGCATTGGCTTGAACAAAACCTACTGAAAGAAGGACTTATTGAATTACCAAAACCACCGCGCGGAATAGTTCGGTTCTTAGATGATGACGAATTGGCGCGTTTAACTATCGCCTGTAAGAACTCACCTAATAAACTTCTTTATCCTGCCTTCATACTGTCAGTTAGCACAGGAATGAGGCAGGCTGAAACGATGAACTTATATTGGCGTGAACCATCAGCCCCACCTTTAAATACTGCTTGGGGCGTTGTTAATCTGATGGAGAGCTGTATTATTTTGCACCAAACCAAGAATGGCAATTTTCGACGTGTGCCACTAAAAGGCGTAGCACTTGGCGAACTTCAGAAATTAGCCAAGATACCAAGGCTTGATACTCAGTTAGTTTTTCCTAGCATCACCCACCCACATAAACCAGTTGAATTAAAAAAGGCTTGGACTACTGCCCTAAATAAAGCTGAGGTGGTGAATTTTCGCTGGCACGACCTACGACACACAGCCGCAAGCTATTTGGCACAAGATGGAGCTACTTTGATTGATATTGCTGCGATACTAGGCCACTCCACACTACAAATGGTGCAGAGATACGCGCATTTATCAGATGGACACATAAGCACGGCAGTTGAGCGCATGAATCAACGTATTGGGGGCGTGTGATGACCAAACCTATAAAGAGAAATTTACCTATTGAAACTTTTTGTAATGGCCTTGCTGAGCTCTATAGTGATGAATCACCGCCAAACGGATCAGGGGAAAACAATAGCTGGAGGTTAAATTCTGAAGCCTCAAAAATGTGCTGGGAAATTATAGCTACCGATTTAGTAAACAATAAACCACTAGATTACTTAAGTAGCAGAAGTAAATTTTCTACCAGATGTGGAACTGTACTGAAAGTAGATACTCTAGAGGGGGCTGAACCGCAACGCTTTAGAAAGAACGTATATGATGAAACTATTAAGCATCTTCACGCTTACTATAACGCTATTGAAGATCAAGATGAAAACTATAGAAAACCTTTAGCAAAAAAATATTACGAAGAACTAAAAAAATTAAATATATTTAATAAATAGCCCCTCCTGTTACCAGATTTACAACTTTCTACTTGTCATAATTCACCACAGGTTCCTAGCAATGCTAGTAACTAATTTTGTAAAACTACAATTAATGGTGAGTTATGTTAGAAGAACAATCAAACGACAATTATAGAACTGTTAAACAGTTTATCACTCTCCATCGCGCCTTTACTACTGGTGGTCTAAGAGCACTTATATTTCACGAACATCAAAACGGCTTAGCGGAGTCAAATTCGATTATTCGTGTAGGCCGCAAGGTTATTATTCATGAAAGTAAGTTTTTTCGCTGGCTCGAATCACAAAATAGAGCTGCATAATGGCTAGCATAGAAGACTTTCAAAAAGACGCTTTAACTTATGCCAATATGAATTGGCATGTATTTCCCTGCAAAGTTGAAGAAAAAACCCCTGCCTGTAAAAATGGATTTAAAGATGCTACGACAGACCCAGAACAAATCAAAGTGTGGTGGGCAGATAAGCCTTATAACATTGGTATTGCAACGGGAGCTTCTGACTTAGTGGTGATTGATTTTGATTTAGTCGACGGCGTTGCAGTTGGAGAGACTAACTTTAAAGCTTTGCCAGAGTTCGAGCCTTTGCCTAAAACCTTTACTGTTAGAACTAGAAGTGGCGGGAAGCAGTCTTACTTCAGAGCGAATGGAACTGGCATCAAATCTTCTAATAGCCAGCTTTGTAAAAATGTCGATATAAAGGCCTTAGGTGGTTATGTAATAGCTCCTCGTAGTTTTGTAAAAGCCGACGACAAAGCTTCTGGTGGGCAATACATTGTCGAAAATGGTGTTGAGCCTGTACCTTTACCATTTTGGCTTGAATCAATTCTGCTTGAACGTCAAAAGCCTAAAAACCATAGTCCAATTAATACAGATTCGCGCCATGAAAGTTTTAATTATTTCCCATGTTGTGAAGTAAATATTGAAAAACTCCGTCAAGGTTTTAGGAACAGGTCTCAATCGAAAGATTGTTCAAGTCAAGATGAATGGATAAAGCTCTTATTTGAATTCAGAAGTTTGGTTCATTTAGTGAGGTGGACAGATGATCAAGCTTGGTCTTTGTTTGATGAAGTTTGCCAGTGGGGAAACATGGGGAATTATAACTATGTCAATAATAGGACTCGATGGGAAGTCGACGATTTCAAGTTTGATGGGCGAACATATAAAAGCTTATTAGCAGAGTTATCAAAATCTGAAGCAGTCCCTAAAATATTAGACATAGACCAGAGCTTTTTCATTCCATCAAATAATGGACTCTTTTCACTAAAAGCCTTCTCAATGCAAGGTCAAGCTGAGGTAATGAGGAAGCAGATGTTAGATGATGTTTTTGTATTAGCTTTTTTAGCCCTTTTAGGTCAAGCAACAACGATTTATGCACGAGCTAATACTGGTAAAACTCTATTGGTTTTGTGGATGCTAATTCAATCGATCATAGCAGGGCGAATAAAGGGCGATAATGTTATCTATATTAATGCCGATGATACCTATGCAGGTTTTATTCAAAAACTAGACCTTGCCGAGCAATATGGCTTTCACATGTTAATGCCGAACCAGAATGGTTTTGATCCACAGGCTATGCAAGGGTACTTAAGACAAATGATAGATCATGATACCGCTAGAAACAGCATAATCGTTCTGGATACCCTGAAAAAATTCACAGATTTGATGGATAAAAAGGCAGGTTCTGGTTTTATGAGTAGGGTTCGAGAGTTTATAGCGGCTGGCGGAACAGTCATAAGTCTTGCACATACCAACAAGAACAAAAATGGCGAAGGTAAATCAGTGTTCTGTGGAACGTCTGATGTAGTCGATGATTGCGACTGTGTTTATATCCTTGATACCGTGAAAACAACGGATAGCCTAAAAGTTGTTCTTTTTGAGAATATTAAGAGTCGTGGCAATGTAGCTAAAGAGCTTGCGGTTAGTTATTCAGTAGCTCAAGGGGATACATACCCGCAAATGTTTGATTCCGTAAAGATCGGTAGTGATAACGAAGCCCAGCAAGCTAAAGTCGAGATCGCAGTTAATGCAGGACTAAACCAAGATAAAGAAGCAATAGAAGCAATAACCGAAGTATTAGAAGCAAAACAAGGTTCATGCGCCAAAACTGAGCTACTTAAGCTCGCGCAGGGGTTGTCAGATGTTAGCCGGAGGTTGTTGATCAAAATACTTGAAAAATATACTGGCAGCTTGTGGGCTGAATCAACAGGGGATAAAAACCTGCATAGTTACCAACTTATTAAGATAAAAGAATCTTTCTCTATGGGGCAAATATTGGCTGATTGGAGTTGAAAATTAAAAACTACCCCCTCCCTAAAAAGTTGGGAAACTGAAAAACTGAATGGGTTTGGTTATATTGGTCAAATTGGTAAGTTTGGTAAAACAGGATTTATAAGTGATGGTCGGGGTTTAGTTCCTTGCATTATTACTTTATCAGCTAATGGTTGTTACCCTGCAAGCCCTATCATGGCTCTGTTTTACCAAACTTACCAAATTCTTATACTTCTTATATTTTTTTAATATTCTAGTTTCCCAACTTTTCAGAGGGGGGTATAAAAAACTAAAAGTGCAAGAATTAATGGTTTACCCGCGCGTTAATAACAAGCTCAAACCCCTGACATATGAACAAATGGTATTGGTTTACCTAATATCAACAAAAGAAGTAAACGGCTATCCATCGATACCGCACATAAAAGCTTACTGGCAGGCATAGCCTTACACGATCAACTAATAGCGGGCGAGCAATCACCCGCTAACAAAAACAACCTAACCCAGCTGAGGCTGAAAATGATTAAACTAATTTTAAGAGAGATTTATGCTAATTGCGATACAAGATACATACGAAGCCATTGGCCGTATAGGTATAACCTTAAGCCACGACACTAATGAACCCAACAGCAAGCAGGGGTTAAAAACTAAGCTACGAATTGAGAACCTAGCAAGTGGGTATATGAAAGCCAGTGCTGGTGGTCAAGAGTTCAGTGAGCGGCTAGATTTAGAACTACAGGGCGTTGAAGCTATAGGGTTAATTGAAGCATTACACGCAGTAACCGGAAAACTATTAAAGGCTGTATATTAATCTTTCATGGGGGTAACCCTCAACTAAATCCAGTTAGCGGCCGGTCGAGCCGCTAACCCTATAAAGGAATACAATGCCACTACCTAACGTAACGAACGGTACAGCAAGGCGCTGTCGTGCCAGAACAAAGAGCCGTAACCTTGCACCATGCCTTAATCTAGCTGCTTTTGGAACCCCTGTCTGTAAAGTACATGGAGCTGTCCATCCTGATAAAAGGTCCAAGGGAAATGCACATGGAAAATTTAAGCACGGATTTGATACCGTTGAAGCCATAGCCAAACAAAGAGCAGTTAACAATACTCTTAGAAGCTTGGAGCAGGCCTTGGTAGTCACAGGAGCTGTGGAGCGCCGACTACTTACAAAAAAATTGCCTGCTGGCTGCCCCAAGATCAAAACTCTACGGCAGGTCGAGAGCTTGATATTTACATTGGAAAACTTAACTAACCCTTGCTAAGTCATACGCAGCAGGTATTGCATTAATCGCAGGTTATGGAGCAATTAATCCCGTTGCTATACCGTTAATAGTAGCGGCAACACTAGTAGGTGCGGGCGTAGGCTCAATGTCACCTGAAGAAAGATTGGCTAGAGAAAATATACTTTACCAATGCATTGCTAAGCATGGCTACACGGTCTATTCCGCCCACTAATAATTGGAGATTTAACAATGAAGAAAATACTATTTATCGCTTTAGTAATCACATCAATATTCACATTACAGGCAAAGGCTTATGATTATGGGGGCTACTCCTCTGATGAAGACCGGCAGCAAGGCGAAAGAGCGCAGCAACAAAATAGAGAGATGCAGCAGGATCGAGATGCAAAGCAACAGCGCGATTACATAAATGAAAGGAACTATCAGGAGCAAAATCAAAGAATGCAGCAAAGCATGGATAGCTTGCCTTGCTATAACGCGGCGAGGTGTAAAGACCGTTAATAGGTAATTAATCTATTGTATTTTAACTTTCAGCACAGATGCCCAGACACTCTATGGCTTTTTGTGTAAAACGATTTTGTGCAGTAGGTGGCAAACCAAGAACTAACTTGGTATTTTTTATAAATTTTTTGAGTGGGGATTAATATGACTTTGCAGCACGTGTATTGGATCGGTGTCATAGTTTTTTTTGCTGGTGTACTTATCAATACGATCTGGATAATGCACTAGAAAGAGAATGGGACTCTAACGTAAAGCCTGAAAAAACTATTGTTATTTTATATATGGCTTTAGCGCAAACGACATACTTTGGGTTTTTTTGGCCCATATCTTGGTTTTTTGTAAGGTATTATTGGCTAAAGCATAGAGAGAAAGAAAGGCTGCGTCGTGAAGAGATTCGTGCATGGGATCAGAGAGGCAAATGACAACCCAGAACTAACTTGGAATTTTTAAAAAATAAAATTTTTAGAAAGGCTGTTATTTTAGTGGCGGGGGTGTTTCTGAGAAATTGGGATTTGGTTGAGCAGATTACTATGTATAGTAGCTTGGATGGTACCTTAATTAAAAAAGGGGTGTACGGGGGGCAGATTCTGCTGTCAGGGCGATTTGATACGGGATTAGGTGCAGATTTGCAAAGGGTTCAAACAAGGCCAGCTTAATGCTGGCTTTTTTGTGCCTGAATTGTTGGCAGTTGTTGCGGGTGTTTTTTTATAATTGCGCCAAGAGTGCGCCATTAGAAATTTCAGACAATAAAAAAGGCCTTAGTTTTAACATAAGACCTTGATTTTATTGGTGCCCCAAAGTGGATTCGAACCACCGACCTGTCCCTTAGGAGGGGACCGCTCTATCCAGCTGAGCTATCAGGGCAATATTAGAATTTTACCATAAAGAGCAAGTCTAAATACTCGCAATTTATTATTTGTTTATTTTTAACCTGGCGGCCACTTCATTTGTCTACCGCCGAGTAGATGCAAATGTAAATGAAAAACTTCTTGCCCACCATGAGAGTTACAGTTAAAAACTGTTCGATAACCTTCATCTGACAAACCTTGCAGCTTAGCTAATTTGATGGCAGTTTGTAATAATTGACCGGCAAGCAAGGTATCATCTAAATCATTTAAAGTGGCAATATGCTTCTTAGGCACAATTAATATATGCACAGGGGCTTGTGGATTGATATCTCTAAAGGCTAAGACGGTGTCGTCTTCAAACACTACATCAGGTTTAATTTCACCAGCAACCATTTTACAAAATAAGCATGAGCTCATAGCATTACCCTTATTGATTAATCAGCTTTTTTAGCTTCAATAGCTAAAGCTATTGCACTCCAACGCCCATAAAGCTTGGCATTAACTTTATTAAGAAATTTCTCTTCGCCCATTAAAAGCATGAGATAAAGTACTGCTATCAATAAACTCAAGTTCACCGCCCATTGGGACTCCGTGAGCAATCCTACTGGCTGGAACCAGATGTTTTTTAGCTATTTCACCGATGAAATAGGCCGTTGCCTCACCTTCTACAGTTGAATTAGTCGCTAAGATTAATTCTTTAACTTCTCCAGAAGATAAGCGCTGCTCCAGTGAATCTAAGCCAAGTTGATCAGGACCTATACCATCTAATGGCGACAATCGACCATGCAGCAC
>CANNLO010000226.1 GCA_947505055.1 Methylococcaceae bacterium
CATATCACCAGCCTTAAAGAAAATGTACTTAATACATTTAGACGTTTGGGCGGCAAACCAATACAGCAACGAGAAGACTTTAAAGCCTTAGATGATGTCAATTTTACGATTGAAGAGGGCGAGGTGGTCGGCATTATCGGCCATAACGGCGCAGGAAAAAGCACCTTACTCAAACATTTGGCCAACATCAGCAAACCCACCAAAGGCAAAGTCATTGTGCGAGGTAACATTGCACCGCTGATTGAAGTCGGCGCTGGCGTAAATCCGGAAATGACCGGTCGGGAAAATATTTTTTTAAATGGCGCTATTTTAGGAATACCGAAAAAAATCATTCATCAAAAAATGGAGGAAATTATTGAATTTTCTGAATTGGAACAGTTTATTGATACCCCGGTGAAACGCTATAGCTCAGGAATGACAGTTAAATTAGGATTTTCGATTGCAACCAGCATGGAGGCAGATATATTGATTGTGGATGAGGTTTTGGCTGTTGGCGATTTAGCGTTTCAGCGCAAATGCTTCGACAGAATGGAAAATATGATCATTCGGCAAGGAAAAACTGTTTTACTGGTGAGTCATAATATTCGGCAAATCGAGCGTATTTGTAAACGCGTTATTTTAATTGATCATGGGCAAGTTTTCGCCGATGGAAAACCTGATAAAGTTTGCGGCCTTTTTTATGCGCAAAATGATGAAAAAATAAAAATACAAGGCGAGTCAATGTCTATCAGCTCTCGTAAAGAGCAATCAGGAGAAATAGACTTAATTTCCATTGGATTGATCAACCAAAGTGGTAATTCAGTAGATCACATAATCACCAATGAAAACGTCACCTTCAATTTACATTTCAAAGTAAATACCCTGCTCGAACAACCTAACTTTGGATTTGGAATTCATACCACTGACTTTCTCTATCTCGCCACGGAAATTACCGAAGAAAAACTTAAAGATAAAACACTTGTTCCTGGTGATTATACTGTCGCCATAGACATTCCTTGTTTTCCCCTACTTCCGGGGATATATTCAGTTCGTGTGGGTGTGGAGACAGGAAAGATAGCCCGTAATATTTTCTATGAAGAGAGTATCTTTCACTTCCAGGTAAAAAATATAACGGAGGAGCGCACTCAAGCTATGTCAGAAGGATTTATAAGTTTAAATGGACAATGGCGTTTATTAGACAATCGAGGAGTAACCCCATGCATTGGCGTATAGAAAGATTTAAACAGACTTTCCTAAACTTTCTTTCTATTCAAGAAAATACTGTAAGAGAATACTTATGGCGCACAAGAGAAAATGGGCTTCCTAAAACTCCAGATGGAAAAGTTCTTTTCCACATAGGCTGTGGCGAGATAAATTCACCTGAGTTTATCAATATTGATGCTAGGAAAGATAAACATATTCATATAGTTACCCGGAATATTTTTCGACTATGGATGATCCCTTCAAACACTGCCGACCTGATATACATGTGCCATATTTTGGAACATGTTCCTAGAAAAAAGCTTTCAGTGGTACTCAAAGAGATGTATAGGATACTAAAGCCAAATGGAAAATTGAGGTTATCCGTTCCTGACTTTGATTATATTATTTCTATTTATAATGACACCAATCATAAGATTGAGTCTATATCCCTGCCGCTTATGGGCGGGCAGGATTACTCTGAGAATTTCCACTTTGAAGTGTTCAATAAAAATTACTTAGAAAAACTACTACGAGCTAATAAATTTAACCATGTTATTCGATGGAATCCACTTGAAGTTGAATACCATGATTTTGAAGATTGGGCATCAAAAACCATATCCTTTAATAATAAAGAATACTTAATTAGCCTTAACTTGGAAGCATCTAAAGATGCATAATTGCATGAATAAAAAGGGAACAAATTAGGACGATAATGAATGAAATCAACAGCTGAACATTTGCCGAAAATATCTGTGATAACGCCTACTTTTAATCAGGGTGCCTTCATTGAAAAAACCATTAATTCTGTTTTATCGCAAAATTATCCGAATCTGGAATTTATTATTATTGATGGCGGCAGCACCGATAATACGGTTGAAATCATCAAAAAGTACGAACAACACTTAACCTATTGGGTTAGTGAACCGGATCGAGGCCAAAGTCATGCCATCAATAAGGGCATGGCTTTGGCTACCGGCGATTTACTGACTTGGCTCAACTCCGATGATTGGTTTACTTCTGGCGCATTACAAAAGTTTGCTGATATTTTCAGCCAGTACCCTGATGCAGGAATAATAGCCGGTGCAGGCCAAATAGTTGATCAAACTGGAAAGATTATCTATTACAAGGAACCCACCGATCCGATCACTCTTGAAACACTCTATGACTGGCTGGACGGTGGCAATTTTAGTCAGCCGTCGAGTATATTTACAAAAGAGGCCTGGATACGCTGCGGCCCGCTCGATGAAAGCGAGCACATCGCCATGGATCTGGATTTATGGCTTAAGATCGCACGTGCGGGGTTCCAATTCATTCATCTTAAAGAACTTCTGTCTGAAGCACTCAGCCACCCAGATGCAAAAACCACGGCATTCGAAAGTTTAATGCGGCTCGAGTGTTTGATGGTCATCGCAAAACATGGCGGTACAGCTGCGCTTAAGACAGAAATACTCAAAATGAGCCAGCGAATTGACAATCTGACCCGTCGGCTAAACTGGTACGAGCGTAACTATGAGATCATTGTCAACCATCCACTTACCAGGCTTCTGCGGCCGATCGTGAAAAGGTTGGCGAAAAAAGACTACTACTGGCAAGACAAGGTGCCGCCATGGGTAAAATAATTTTCTGGAGAAAATAATGGCGACACCACTCGTATCAATCATTATCCCCACATACAACCGCGCACGTTTTCTCCCTGAAACCCTGGAAAGCGTCGTTGCTCAGAGTGTTTCTGACATTGAATGTATTGTGGTGGACGACGGCTCAACAGACGACACAATGGTTCTCATGACCCGGTTTTGCGCACGCAATCCGCGAGTGCGTTACTTGAGACAAGAGAATAATGGACCCTCGGCAGCTAGAAATTTTGGACTGGCGGAAGCGCGTGGCCGCTTCATCCAGTTCCTCGATAGCGACGATATAATCGTTTCTGATAAACTCGCGAAACAGCTCGAACAACTCAAAAGCACGGGAGACTTATCGCTATCCTATTGCGACTATCGTTACTGCGCCCATGACGACATCAACAAAACCACTAGTCGCGACAATTTACCACCACCTCGCTTCGTGATGCAGCGCCCACTATGGGACATAGCTTTACGCTGGGAAACTGGACTCAGTATCCCAATGCACTGTTTTCTTTTCGACGCACGATTCTTCAGGGAGTGTGACATTCGCTTTGATGAAGAACTCGCCAACCACGAAGATTGGGATTGTTGGATGCGGATATTCGCGCTCGATCCAATTATTTTTCATATGCCTGAAATATTAGCGATTTATCGACTGCATGATAATTCAATCTGTAGTACAGACACCTGGAAACTTGCGATTGGCTTTGAAAAAGCTATCCATAAACAGCAACATATTTTTCGCAATGACCCAATAATGTTCCGTATCTTGACAGACAAGATGAAAGAAATAAAGAAGAGGTGCAATAGTAATGACCTAAATCCAGTCATGATGAATTTTCGCATCTATACAAAGCGACTTTACAAAAAATTTATGCCTTGGCCTATCCAGAAACTTATTATAAATATCTCACATATATGTCGCTAGAACTTACACTAACATGACTACCCAACTTAATAATGATGAACAAAGCCAGGTTCGAGCCATAGCCTTTTACCTCCCCCAATTTCACCCTATTCCTGAAAACGACGAATGGTGGGGCAAGGGATTTACCGAATGGATCAATGTAACCAAAGCAAAACCGAGATTTCCTGGTCACTATCAACCGCACTTACCCGCTGATCTTGGATTTTATGATCTCCGCTTGCCTGAAGTGCATAATAATCAAGCAGAGCTTGCAAAAGAATACGGTATTCATGGCTTTTGTTATTATCACTATTGGTTTAATGGTCGAAGAATTCTCGAACGCCCATTCAATGAAGTGCTTACAACTGGTAAACCCGACTTTCCATTTTGTCTGTGCTGGGCAAACGAAAACTGGACTAAAACATGGAGCGGCGGGTCACAGGATGTCCTTTTAGAACAAAATTACAGCCATGAAGATGACTTAGAGCAAATTCGCAGCTTGATTCGTGCGTTCAAGGACCCGCGCTACATCCGCATCAACGGCAAGCCGTTGTTCCTGGTTTATCGTACCGAACTGCTCCCAGACCCTGCCAAAACGGCAGCCATTTGGCAAGATGAAGCGAAGAAATCCGGGTTGACGGGACTCTATCTTGTGCGAGTCGAGAATTTTGTTCAGGACGTTGACCCCGGTAGTATCGGATTCGATGCAGCAGTTGAATTTGCCCCCGATTCATCTAAGGCAGGGAAGCCATTATTTAGTGGTCGCTTGGCAAGCCTATTGGGGAAATTGAACTTATTACCAACTATTTTTCAAGACAACCATATTTATTCCTACCCTGCTACCGTACATGGAATGTTATCTAAACCCGAGAAAACCTACCGCTGGTTTCGCTGCGTTTCACCGATGTGGGACAACAGCGCACGGCGCAGTGTCAATGCCTATACATACATTGGTTCCATACCGACAATATATGAGCAATGGCTTAGCAAAACTGTCGAACGAACTAGGCAACGCCATGTAGGTGATGAACAGATTGTGTTCATCAACGCCTGGAATGAATGGGCCGAAGGCTGCCATCTAGAACCTGACCAGAAGTGGGGGCGTGCTTATCTGGAAGCGACACATTCTGCACTTACGGTGGCACCCAAAAAGGATGGATACGCCCCCTCTGTAAAAACAACCACTAAGACGAATCAACTCAAACAGGTATATTGGCGCACGTCCCAATATGTTTCGGACATCCGCACTATTCTTACAGCCATGCTTTGGCACCTAAAGCATCGGCTTCCACTCCAATGAATATTCATCGCGATAAGGGATACCCTGAAAACAATGAAGCGCATCCTATCGCAAATAATAGGTTTCATAACTTCACACTAATGATCAAATTAAAACTATTCAAGCCGAAATTTCAAAAAAGAATTGGCGAAAAAAAATTTCGGTTGATAAGCTGGAAAAGACTTTCTCATCGCCAGAAAATAATCAGTTAAGCCCCAAAAATCAGTGAAAATGTGTGGATAAAATCTTATCCAAAAATGGATTCATCATTTTATCTTTTACTTTATAAAGTCAGAAATTTGTTACACAAAAATCTACTTTGGCAGTTTAACAAAACTTAGCGGTGCAAGCATATATGAACAAAAAAGTTTTTACCATTGTTCTTAATTGGAACGGCTTAAAAGATACCATTGAATGTATTCGTTCACTGGAGAAAGTCACATATCCAGAACACACCATCATTATTATCGATAATGCTTCATCAGATAATTCTGTCGAAGAAATAAATAACCAATTTCCTGGTTATAGGTTACTAATAAATAAATCTAATTTAGGTTATGCCGAAGGGAATAATGTTGGTATTCGTTACGCTATTGACAATGATGCGGACTATGTCTTTTTATTGAACAATGACACTACCGTTGCTCCCGATATTATTGATAATCTGATTGTATCTGCACAACAGCATCCAAATGCAGGCTTGCTAAACCCCAAAATCTACTTCTATGATGACCCTGACAAGATATGGTCTGCGGGTGGATATTGGGATAATAAGGCCAAATGTTTTCAGCAATATGGAGAGGGAGAATTAGATATTGGTCAATATGACACTATCAAACCAATTGAATTTGCCATTGGCTGTGCACTATTTATATCTCGCGCAGCAATTGAAAGTGTTGGTTTGTTAGACGAAAAATTTTTTCTCAATTACGATGAGATTGATTATTGTTTTCGCATTAAGCGTGCTGGATACGATATTCTTTATTTACCAGAGCCAAAAGTATGGCACAAGATATCAGCATCATTTGATGGAGAATTATCTCCATTAAAATATTATTATAATTTCAGAAATAGATTACTTTGGGCAAATAAGCATCTATCTTTTTTGAAAAAATTATCTATTCATATTTCTATTTACAGGATGATTTTTAAGTGTTTTTTTCAACCATTAAATTTTTCTCACCCAAAAAAGTTTTTATGGTCAATTAGAAGTTCATTTAAAAGCCCTATTCCACGCGCTTCCTTGAAAGGCGTAATTGATTACTGGGCGGAAAATTTTGGCGAATGTGGAAAAGATATTTATTTCTACCAGTCTCGCTGGAAAAAAATGCAATCCAATGGGGCGTTGGCGCATAAACACAATTAACCCTAAAATAAGCCTAAAGTATTTAATCAATGCAATCGGATCAGAGTAACAAATAATGCCTAATCAAAAGACCGTATTGGTTCACTTGGGCAGCGGTATGGGTAACATGCTGATGGCAACACCGATGATGGAAATGTTATCTCATGGGGGATATCAAATTGACTTGTGCCTGCAAGGTGAAACCCCAAAAGTTGACACCTTATTCCAAAGTTGGCCACATGTACGCACTGTCGCAGCAGAACAAAGGCCCTTTTTAAATCAAGAATATAATATATATATCTACGGTTTTGAAGTTGCCGGCGAGCCCATCCACTTTACAAATTTTGATAATGCGATAATCCTCCATCCTATGTGGGACTGGGATAAAGGTTTTGGTTTGCATTCAGAAATAGAGCTTTATTCTAACCTGGCAAAACTTATTGTTCCTGAAGTACGTATCGTCATACAAACAAGCTGCGCTGCGTCTGAAAGAATTTTTGATGATATCACGGGAGATACCTGTGTTTTAATCCCCGGTGGTGGTATGCAGATGATTATTCGAAAATGGGCTAAATACGGAGAACTTGCCCAGCAAATAAAAAATGTTGCCGTTGTTGGGTTACCTGCTGATTTAAATCATTCAAATCGCATTATTTTTCCTGACTGGTGCAAGAAAATATTTGGCAATACACTTAACTATCAAGGAAAAGCCTGGCATTTTGCTAGACATTTTGCCGAACGTCATGACAATGAAATGACTTTTCCTGGTCACGTTAAAAATTATATTGGCAAGTTGTCGCTGGAAGATACCGCCGCATTGATAAAACAGGCAGGCTATGTCATAGGCAATGATTGTGGAGTAACCCATATGGCAGTAGCTTTAGGTAAACCGGTTTTTCCTATCTTGGGACCAACCAGTCGCCGAAAAGTATTCCCGGACTTTCTCAGTAATGTCAGCATTATTTCAGAGAATTTTGATTGCCAACCTTGCCAGGAAAATAAGAAATCCGGTGTTTGGCGTGAAGATAAATCCCAGTGTTTCTGTCCATACTCTATCCGTTGTATGGAAGACATTTCTGTTGTAAAAGTCTTAAATCATGTTAGCGAAAAACTTAACAGGGATATTAGGCTATAGTA
>CANNLO010000227.1 GCA_947505055.1 Methylococcaceae bacterium
ATTATGTTGAGCAAAAAGGTTTAAAGCTTAGTGCCGGTTCAGCTATTGACTACCAAAAAAAATTGAAAGAGGGTTTTCCGGATTGGCTCAGTAAGCCAGTCAATGCAATTACTCGGGAAATGGTAGCTAAGCGTCACAAGCAATTGTCAGGTAGCAGTACCAGCAAAGATAACAAAATGCGGATTTTACGACTGTTGATGAATTCCGCTTTGGCTTTGCGAGTCATAGATGAAAATCCGGTTGATGTTCTTAAAAAATCAGAGTTGGCGCTTTGGAGTAAGCCGGTTCGTAAAGATCGGATTATCCCTGCCGACAAATTACATGATTGGTATGGTGCGGTACTTGAACTTACCAACCCTAAGGCTAAAAACTATTTGTTGTTGTTACTGTATACTGGACTAAGAGCCAATGAAGCATTACATTTACAATGGAAAAACGTAGACTTCAAAAATGACTCGCTCACAGTAATGGACACCAAGAATCACAGTAACTTTACCACTTACATTCCTGCACAATTAAAACCCTATCTGCGTAATCTGCAACTATTGACTGGCGAAGGTGCTTTTGTTTTCCCTGGTGATAATGCCGATGGGGTGATGGCAATTCCGCGCTGGCCCTTAGATCAGGTTACCTTAAAAACAGGTGTCGAATTCAGCAGTCACGATTTACGGCGAACTTTTGCCACGATTGCCGAAGCCTCGTTACTACCTGAAACCATTATCAAGCGATTGTTAAATCATTCTAATGACAACAATGTGACCGGTGGATATATTCGCACCGAAGCCAATACGCTCAAACAAGCGGTTGATCGAATAGCCGGATTTATTCAGGAACACGTTACACCGGATGGTGATAACATCGTTAATTTAAAATCAGTTAATCTTTAATTTAAGCGAGTATCTATTATGCAAACACTACAAATCAGTGATCAAGCCGCTACGCATATTCATGATATGGCGCAACAGGAACATATTACCAGTGCAGAGTTTATTGAAAGACTTGTTGACAAGTACCGTAAGGAACACGAATTATTGGCTGATATGATCGACACGTTACCTGATTTGCCTACTTTCAAAGGTTCTCCAATGGACATCCAAAAGGGAATGCGTGATGAGTGGGCTTAAGTTCTTACTGGACACCAATATTATCATAGGTATGTATCATAAAACTTCAGAGGTTAAGGATATGCTACAGGATCGGCGAGTCGTTATTGAACAGTGCGCTTATAGTGCAATCACTCGCATGGAGCTACTGGGCTTTCCAGATATTACCAACTTTGAGCAACATGCCATTAAATCATTACTTCACAAAATGGTGCGGATAGCTGTTTCTGAGGATATAGAGGTTGCCACTATTGCATTCAAGCAACGCCATAAAGTAAAACTACCTGATGCAATTATTGCTGCAACGGCCAGCACTCATAATCTGGAGCTCTTAACGTTAGACAAGGATTTAAGAAGCAAGCTATAAACTGATTGATATAATCCATTTTAACAGGATAGTCGGTTTTATTCAGAGCCGCCCACACCGGAGCCGAAAATGTCATTAATCTAAAGACCGTTACCAATTGGGAAAACCATGAGCATTGATTACCATAATATTCTTACCATTGAACCCGGTAAACGTAGCGGCAAGCCCTGTATTAGGGGGTTAAGGATTACGGTTGATGATATTTTTGACTGCTTTGCATTTGGGATGACCGAACAGGAAGTTTTATAAGATTACGACTATTTAACTCAAGATGACGTTAGGGCCTGTTTTGCCTATGCCGCTGATAGAGAGCAGCACACCCGCGTAATTGCCGGATGAAGTTGTTATTTGATGAAAACCTGTCTCCGAAAATGGTGATGGCTTTAGCTGATGTTTTTCCTGAATCAGTCCATGTTAACAGGGTTGGATTGGGCGCTGGTTCGGATGATGACGTGTGGCGTTATGCCAATGAAAAGGTATTGTGATCATTAGGAAAGATTCTGACTTTTACGAAAAAAGCATTTTATACGGACATTCTCCCAAGGTGATTTGGGTAAAAAGTGGTAACTGCACCGACAAATTCAATCGATACTGAGAAATAAAGTAGAAGTAATCACTAAGTTTTATCAAAATGATGAGGTTTCATTTATCCGTATCACTTCATAATTGAAAATTTAGTCAGTAATTTGAAGCGGTAATCCAATTTAACCGGATAGCTCGACGGAGCGATAAGCAAGATTCATTACCTTGTTACCGGTTAATGGTTTTATAACAGCTACACTTTAACGATGTGAATATAATGCAATTCCCAAATTACATCCCCAAATCAGTTAAATATCAAGCAACGCATTATCTTGAGGGTTCTGGCTCTTGGAAGGGTTGGATAATATGCTTAAAAGAACAAAAAGAAAAATTATTTAAAATTGAGGAAGAAATCGCATATTGGAAGCAACATAACCAAGACCCAGATTATGCAAACTATCAACTCGTAAAACTTAGAACACAGAAGCTAGAGGGAGAACAAGAATTTACCGACCTTGACAAAGATATTAACTGTATCAATCGACTCATCCATGATGTTTCGATGAAAGCCGCCTACAAATTATTGCTAAGTGAGTTTTTTGGTGATGAAACCGCGAATAGAAAAATAGATCAATTCATACATTTTGCTTGGTCAGCAAATATTAATTACTTTAAACCAAGAGAGTCATTAAATAATGCGACTGAGCTTTCTAAAGAAATCAGTGCAACAGCCACCAAATTGGCAAAACTTTTAAATAAGATCGGTGAGACTGATAGCAATCCCCCTAATGAGTTTTTTAGCATACCGTCTTTACTAGAGGGGACTGATAACGATGGACACGACTTCCTTATTTGGAGAGCAATGAAGACTATGGTGCTTGCCAAAAGCCCAATTAGAAAAGAGCAGCAAATTAGTATTGATGGTACCACTCCAATTAGTTTTAAAAGAATTTTAGTTTCCGCAGAAAATCCCCAAAAAATTGACCCAAGAGAACAAGTAAGAAATGAATTACGATATGGATGGGAGAAAGCACCTGATTTGCCTAAGTTATTAAATACCGTTGCCAGAGTAGCAAATGAATTTAAACCAAGTTGCGGATATTTTGCCGATTCTGTAATGGAAAGCAGAAAAAAGAATCCTAAAACAGATTATATAAGGGGCTATGCTGATTTACTTAGCAAGGGAAGTTTTAATTTATCGCCAACTATCTTAAAAGCAATCGCAATCACAGCAACAGTCGTAATTAATAATCCTGATTTAATAGTGACCTATGACGATGTCAGGAAAGCCTTACTAAAAAAAGCCTAGTACTTGGAAGATTCACTCGTATTTATCACCTCGAATCTTCCAAAAATGAGGAAGATTCACCGACTAATTTGTTCTGAACATCTTCGATTTACTTTATAAATTTACTTAAACTGACCGCTACTACTTAAACAAAACACTAGAGGGCGGTCAGTATGTCAGCAACAACCCGTAACATTACATTAGATGACAATATCATTGTCGATACCTCCGAAGCGGCAATACTTATTCACACACCTGAAAAATCATTAATCAAATGGCGTTCCACTGGTGAGCATAATATCCCGTTTATCAAAATTGGACGAAACGTCCGGTACAGAACTAAAGATTTAAGAAACTGGATAGAAGCCCATATTCAAGGCGGGGCATTATGAAAACCACCCGGCGGGAACCGGGCAGCACAACACATCAACAACCATTCAATATTACCGCAGTTTACAAACAAGTTAAAGCTTCGATTGCCTTCGTTTTAATGATTATTGCAGCAACTGGATGGTGCGTGTGATGGATGCCAATATAAATACCCTGCTAGATCGTCTTGACGGTGTAAAGCATTCTGGTGCGGGTAAATGGCTGGCGAAATGCCCCGCCCACGATGATAGACAAGCCTCGTTTGGAATCAAGCTAACCGAGGATGGACGTATCTTGTTAAATTGTTTTGCCGGCTGCGACAAAGAGTCGATCCTTGGCAGCATTGGCCTAACCTTTAGCGATTTATTTCCGCCACGTCCAAAAGACCTTGATTACTCAAGGCCCGGCCCCAAACCACCTAAATTCAGCGCCTACGAACTGCTAAAAATTGCTGTTTTTGAGTCGACGCTCATTACCCTGGCGATTAGACAATTAATGACTACCGGCATGATCAGCTCCAACGACCTTAATCGGGTTAATGTCGCACTTGCCACCCTGGATGAAATGAGTGCGGAGGTGAATTATGGACGCTGAATTTTCCCTGGATGATTTAGTACAGAATCGATTATATGGCGCAACCAAAATTGACGCAACTTACGCCCCCGAGCCTTTACGCGCACCTTTGCCAAAATCGGAACCCTATCCGGTTGAAGCGTTAGGTGACGTACTAGGCAAGGCGGCGCAGGCCTTGCATGAAGCAGTAAAAGCTCCACTGACATTATGTTGCCAAAGCGTCCTGGCGAGTGCGTCGATGGCGGCACAAGCGCATTTTGATGTCTTGTTGCCTTGGGGTGAGAAAAAACCGTTATCGCTATTTTTACTTACGGTTGCAGAGTCTGGCGAACGGAAAAGTGGTGTAGATGATGTTGTATTGGGCGCAGCAAAAGCTCAAGAACGGCAGGATATGGAATTTTACACCGATGAACTGAAAGCTTACGAAAGCGACCTTTCAGCCTGGAAAGAAAAAGCGGATGCCGCTAACAAAGCTGCCGCCAAGGTTAAAAGTCAGGTGGCAAGCGATGAGGCAGCGAAAGCAAGATTTAATGCTGGAGACAAGCCATCTGCACCCGTCATGCCATTACGATTTGTCAGCGAACCCACAGTAGAGGGACTTTACAAGCTGATGGCGATAGCACAGCCAAGTATTGGCTTATTCAGTGATGAAGCAGGGTTACTCATTGGCGGTCATGCACTGAACTCAGATAACGCACTTAAGACCATGGCTCGGTGGTGTAAATTATGGGATGGAGCCGCGTTTGACCGGGTACGAGCGGTTGATGGTAGCGGCGTTTTATATGGTCGGCGCCTAGCCATGCACCAACTTGCCCAGCCTGATGTTATGTCAGTGTTGCTAGGTGACCGGATGGCGAACGGTCAAGGTTTTTTGGCGCGGTGTTTAGTGGCATGGCCTGAATCAACGATTGGTACTCGACAGATTACAGAGTTTATTCAACCGCGTGATCGGCAAGAGGTTAAGTGCCTATTCGCCAAGCTAAAAACTTTGATGGAAGCAGCTCCAAGAACCAGCGAGAAAAACGCACAAGAACTTAATCCAATTGAGTTGCCGCTAAGTGCTGGCGCAAAGCAAATGTCTATTAATGGACTGAATCAATTTGAAACCCTGATGCAAACTGGCAATGACTTATCAGAATTGCGAGATCGCGCATCAAAGGCACTTGAAAACGCCTGTCGTATTGCTGGTGTACTGACGGCAATTGAAGATGGGTTGTCAGCATGCATTATTGATGAAAACCGCTTAGGTCGAGGACTAATTATTGTTCAATGGTATCTTGCGGAAATGCTACGTATCCGGGGCTCAGCAGTTATTCCATTGTGCGTTACTGATGCCGAGTCATTATCAAAATGGCTTGATAGTCGTGGACATCAAGTCTTTAGAACGGTTCAAGTGCTAACTAATGGGCCCAGTCATTTGCGTAATAAGAAACGCCTTGATGCCGCCATAGGTGAATTGGTCACTAACGGCTATTTGGTCGAAAATGTACCGGGCATTATTGTCGATGGCGTGAAAACCAAAAAATCCTGGAAGGTTGCTTATGTGGTTTAACCCTAGCGAAGTCTCAAAAATCAATATAGAGATCCCTGCTATTCCTGCTACTCCTGCTAATTGGGAAGATGAAAAACCTAAAGTTACACCCCAAAATAGCAAAATAGCAGGAATAGCAGTTGATACAGGCTTAGAAACCATCAAAGTAATTTGTTATACCCCGTTAGGTAATCCTTTAGAAGTTATTGCAAGAGATTTTGAACATGCAGAATTTTTACGGCGAATGAACCCAATGATTCATCATCAAAACTAAAACCCAAGGAAATAAAAATGGCAAAACGCAAACAACAGAGTTTAATCAAGGGCACTGCCACTCACTGCAGAACTGAAGGTGACTACATGTCCATCCTGCTCGATACGGTGACGTTTGAGGACTGGCAGGATGTTGTCAGCAGTACACTGTCTGCAGCCAAACTAGGCGATGCCCAAGCCCGGGCGTGGTTAGCCCAGTACCTAATTGGCAAACCCGCAGGCATGCACCCACACCATTAACCGTGGTAGTTCAGCAACTGAATGGTGACAATCCCTTGATTAACCGGTTATCAAAAAGAGTGATTGATCAGCATAAATATCCAATATTGCATGAAGATGATGTCTGGGAAGACCAAATAAAAGCCATCATAGCCGCAGAATTGGCGGAAAAAGTTCCGTTAATAGAAACCATAGCCAGACCAGAACCAGCAAGGCTTACAGAGAATCTTGACAATAATTGAAGACGGTTTATGAACACATTTGACTAATGATTTCGGTGAAAATTAAAAACAGGTGGTGATATGGGTGGTTACGGTAGTGGTAAACAATATGGGGCCAGTTGCGTGGAAGATCAGCTTTCGATTGATGCAAGGCAATGGCAGCGTGAAGGGATTTTAGTTGCAGGAACCAGCTTCAATGCCTCTTGGATGCGGAGGGGAAAGGAAGTTGGTAATATCGGTGTTAAAGTCGAAGATCAGCAGCTAAGATTGTCATATTCTTGGAAAAAGAATGATGGGCAAGCGGAAAGTTTGGATTATCCGGTGGAACTACAAACCACGTCTTGCCATTACGGAGGGATCCGCTATTGGTTCACCTGTCCAGCTGTTGGATGTGGCAAGCGGGTAGCCAAGCTGTATTTGAGCGAGAAATATTTTGCTTGCCGGTACTGTAATCGACTGGTCTATCATAGTCAAAGGGAATCAACGTATGAGCGGGCTATCCGCAACGCAGAAAAAATCAGGGTTAAATTGGACTGGCAACCCGGCATTTTGAATTTACCCGGCGACAAGCCCAAAGGGATGCACTGGAAGACCTATCTTCGTCTGATGGCAGAATGTAGAGATAATACAAATCAGGCTCTGTTAGGGATAAATGCAAAAATGGGATTCTTGAATAGTCGAGTATCAGCTTTAGGTGAGCGTTTGTGATTATTGGCCTCCGATGAAGAGGGCCTGTGGCCGTTTGGAGCATTCGAATTGTTTTTTAAAGCTCACACTCACAACTGCTGCGGAATACGATTGGATTATATACGCAGATATTTATGCAACACCATGATTATAAATATTTTAAAGAATTACGATGGCTTGGACTTAGCCCCCCCCTGACTGCGTCATAAATCAGTGTCAAATAGCGGCGGCGCAGACGCCGGCGTCACTATTAAGCCAGTGCAAAAATGGAATAGCGTCCTATAACAGTAAAATTTGGTTTGTTTGAGATAATTAGCGA
>CANNLO010000228.1 GCA_947505055.1 Methylococcaceae bacterium
ACAATCAGGCATTTAAAGAACTGATTGCCCTCAATAAACACAGCGTTATGGAAGGCTGATATGAGTAAATATGCAAAGACCTGGTGGGGACAGCGCTTTATAGCCGCCCTGGAAGATTTTACCGACAGCGGCCGACTGGCACGTGGACGTTCTTATTCCACCGACAACCGCATCAAGCAATGGCTACTCCAGAAGGGCAAAGTCGAGGCGAAACTGCGCGGAAATATCAATCCTTATTTTGGTGTTTATAAAGAACCCACCTATAAAGTCAGCGTGGAAATGACTCATCTCTCAGACGCTCAATGGCAGAAAATCATAAAATCACTGAGCCAGCGAGCCAGTTTTATTGCCAGATTATTGCTCAATGAAATTCCAGAAAATATTGAAACGGTTTTTGCCGATGCAGGCGTGCATCTTCTCCCCAATAATTATCGAGACTTTAAAGTAGTCTGCGATTGCCCAGATTATGAAGTACCCTGTAAACATATAGCAGGAGTTTGTTATCGCCTAGCAGGGCAGTTAGACCAAGATCCGTTTTTATTATTTGAAATGCGCGGATTGGCACCTGAAAAATTATTACAGCAATTAGCCAGTTCACCCTTAGGCAAAGTGTTAAGCGACGCTAAAAGCAACGCTATTGATGAACTCCCGTCAGTGGATAGTTATTACACCCGCCCCGTTCTCGCAGAACTCCCGCAGGAAATCAGTCTGAAAGGCTTTTGGCAAGGATCAAAACCGTTGCCAAACAGCATAGAACCCAGTCAGCCAGCGACTATTCCGGCCATGTTAATTAAAAAAGGCGGCGATTTCCCCGCATTTTGGCAAAAACAAAACTCTTTTATTGAGGTTATGGAGGATTTTTATATCAGGATGCGTAAAAATATCTTGAAATGTCTTTGAGCTAAATATTCATTTTTTGTGTAGCAGTAAAAATAAGTCGCAACAATGGCGTAAATTAAAAAGAAACTCACTACTGCACAAAAGCGGGCGAGAAAGATTGCGAAAGCAGAAAGGCAAGAAAAGTATATGTGGGTCTTCATGAATGGAAAACAAGTCAGAGTCGATAGGCCGCCCATGATTGAAGGGATTGATGCTGATGAGTACATACGACTAAATGCTGATCCAATAGGGTTGCATCAAAATGAAATGTGGGAGTATATAAAACAAGATGAAGATATTTCTTGGATTTAAAACTATTAGTGTGGTCTGGCGTATGCCACGGAAGAAACTAAATCGATTGTAAGAGGTATCAGGGAAGCTGCCGATGATTTAGTGTCACCTACTTGAAACCGCACCCATGCATCCCACCCCATAAAAGCCACAGGTCTTCAATATTGTTTGTGTAGGCGCAGGGCAGCGCTACGAGCCAGGAAACCCTAATGTTGATGCCTTTAATTTTAGGTGCTATAGTTCCTATTAAATACTGATAAGAGGAGCTATTATGCCCATTAATGAAAAGAGTCGAAGCTCTGGTCTAGGCGGCATGCCAAAACCCTGCTGTATTCAAATGTCTCAGCTAGGTAGTAATATTAAGCTCGCAAGATTACGCCGCAAAATACGCCAAGAAGACATGGCTAAACGCGTTGCGATATCGGTAAAGACTTATAGAAAAATCGAGAATGGCGACCCTTCTATTTCAATAGGTCTGTATTTAAGTGCGTTATACATGATGGGGTTGAATGATGAGTTTTCATTAATTGCGGCACCAGGATCTGATCGCATTGGTCTTGCCCTAGAAAAAAGAGAGCTTCCTACACGAGTTAGAATAAAACAAAACGAGGAGCTTGATTTTTAATGAAAAACATATTTGTTTTTGTGTACTTGCCTGGCGATATATCAGCCACACCAGCAGGTCTTTTTAAGTATGATGACAAAGAATTAGTGGGTACTTTTTCCTATGGAAAGAGATATATTGAAAAACACGCTTACGCCATCTCTCCTGACCTGCCCATTAGTACTGATGAGTACATATCTAAAGATTTTAATGGCTTATTTGGCGCATTCAGGGATTCGCTTCCTGATTATTGGGGGCGATTGGTATTTTCATCGCTAAACAAGCGCCCAATTGAGGGCGTTAGCGAGCACGAGCTTTTATTAAGTGGTGGCGCTTCGATGATAGGCAATCTGAGTTTTAGGTTGTCGTTGGATTCACCAGAACCCGTCCTGTCTTTACCTGGATATTCGTCCCTTGAAGGCATTATTAAAGCCGCTGAAACTATACAGTCTGGCGGGGAGGTTGAAAAAGCCTATCAACAGATTCTTCAACAAGGCTCTGGTTTGGGTGGAATGCGACCCAAATGCACTATTGAAATGAATAACAAATTATGGATTGCAAAATTCCCAGCTATTGGCGATCACTATAACGCAGTTAAAATAGAAGCTGCATCTATGCGGATGGCGCAAATATCTGGTATAACAATACCCGCGATCAGTGTTGAGTCTATTGCTGGAAAAGATGTTTTTTTCATAGAGCGATTTGATAGAAAATTTCTGTCAGCGCCGGATAAAAATAACAGTGGCTATACACGACACGGGTACATTAGTGCGTTAGCGTTACTAAACAAATATGAAACAGATCGCGATTTTGGCTATCAAGACTTTGCTGATGTATTGCGAAAAAATGGCGACATTAAGGGAAGCCATGAGTTATTCAAAAGAATGTTATTTAGTATCGCAATTAGAAACACAGATGATCATGCAAAAAATCATGGTTTTATTACAACAAACAATTACATTCGCCTTTCTCCCGCTTTTGACATTACACCGACGGCATCAACCTTGGGAGTTTCGACAAACTTCGATCTTGCAATTAATGTTGGCCAGCAAGGTAGATCTGCAACTATTGAAAATGCGCTGTCGTCTTACAAAAGATTTGGAATAACGTACAACGAAGCATTAAAAAACTTAAGTGATGTAATAGGTGCCATATCTCATTGGGAGGCTGTTTTTAAAGAAATGGGTGTGTCATCTAGCGACACAGAGCGATTTGCTTGCACAATGACTAGCGCTAAAGAAAGGCTTATGATTCAAAAAGATGTAGCACCGACACATGGCGATGATGATTTACGCATGACGGATGGATGGTGAGTTCGGTAAAGTGTACGTCACCGTAGGTGTGGCGTCATGTCTGCCGCGCTTAAAAAACCAACACATTTTCGGAGGGGAGGTTTTGTTAAGCGGGTAATGTTAACAATTTAGCAGTGCATAAAGACTTCCAAGGCATTTGAACCCAGGAAGTCTTCATGGTCAGTCAATTGAATCAATTCCATGAAAATTGATCCGCTTTGCCTTTTTTAGCGCTTGCTTTAATGTTACTGGCAATAGCTGCGGATGCAAACAGCGTAGAAGAGATAATGAATTCGCCAGAGATAAAGCCCACCAGGCCAATAACAAATACTGCCCCGATTAAAATATCTTTTTGTAAGTTGTTCATGATTAAGTCCTCAAAAGTTGGAAAGTTTTTTTCATACTACAACTTAACTATAGTGGCGATTACTATTGTTGACAATGAAACTAGGGATATATGGATTGTTTCCTGATTGTGTATAATAAATTCAGGAACTGTTCATATAGTTGAATTTTATTGACGGCTAGGATGAGCGGTATAGAATCTTCGGATTGCATATATCTTTACTGCAGACAAACGATAAGCCCAAATTTCACTTACTTTAAGAGGTCATTATGAAAGGCGATAAGAAAATCATAGAAATTCTTAACAGTTTACTTGCCGGAGAACTGAGCGCATCCGATCAGTACTTAATCCATGGTGAGATGTACGCTGATTTCGGATTGAATCATCTCGCCGAAAAGAGCTTTCATGAGTCCGATCATGAACGACTTCATGCGCGTGCCATGATTCAGCGCATTCTATTTCTGGAAGGTACGCCCAACCTAGCCAAACGCGAGGCGTTAACTGTGGGTAACGCGGTGCCGGATATGCTTCAAGCCGATCTGGAGGTTGAATATCATGTGGTTGGCGAGCTAAAAAAAGCCATTGTCGCCTGTGAAAAAGCCCAGGATTACGTAACTCGCGATATGTTGGCAGCGCAACTAGAAGACACAGAAATGGATCATGCCTACTGGTTAGAGCAACAACTGAAGCTAATCAAACTGGTAGGTCTGGAAAACTTCCAGCAAAGTCAAATGAAGCAAGGTGCATAAACTAATGAGGACACTGACATGAAAGGCGATAAAAAAATCATTGAAATTCTCAACAAGGTACTTAAAAACGAACTAACCTCGATCAACCAGTATTTCCTGCATGCCCGTATGTTCCGTCACTGGGGACTGGAAAAACTTAACGACTACCAGTACAAACAATCGATTCGCGTGATGAAAGAAGCTGATGAACTCATTGAGCGCATTCTGTTTTTGGAAGGACTACCCAATCTGCAAAATCTTGGAAAGTTACTGATCGGTGAAAATGTCGTCGAATGTTTAAATGGCGATCTGGAATATGAAAAAAATATTCAGCATCCATTGTTGATCAAAGCTGTGGCTTTATGTGAAGACTTACAAGACTATGTCAGTCGTGATCTGCTGGAAGATTTGCTAGAGCATTGTGAACAGGCTATCGATTGGTTGGAAACCCAGCAGAGTCTAATCACAAATGTCAGCTTACCTAATTATTTGCAAGCACATATACAGCAAAGCGGCGATTGATATTTTGAAAAGGTTTGCTTGGTTACTTTTTTAAGGGCGAGTCAGGCTTGACAAAAACTAACAACTAAATAAGAATAGTTCTCATTAGTTGTAGGCTATTGCATTTATTGAGGAGCTGTTTCATGTTTGTATGTGTTTGTCAGGCTGTGACCGATCGTGAAATTCATCAAGCAGCCAGGAATGGGGCTAAAACGCTAAAAGATCTACGCCGTGAATTAAACGTTGGTGTTGAGTGCGGTCGTTGCGTAAGTTGTGCGCGTAAGTGTTTAAAAGTAGTCCATGAGGATGCTCACGACCTTCAGCAATGACTTGTCTTCGCTGATGTTTTTACCTGAGCGGCTATTAGGTTCACTTTTAGTGGGCGATACTTAAGTCTTTATTTTCAATGGTTGAATTATGTATATCTGTGGATCACTAATCGTGGATTTAAGTTAACCCTAAGTCGGTGTCCATTATCAAGTTAATCTCGCGTCTATAAGTTTTATTGGGAATTTACGCTGTGTATCCTTTAAACTGTCACATTTGACGGTAGCTAATTGGCAGGCAATGTAAGCGGCAATTAGCGTATAGGACATCAGTGAAAATGAAAAGCATTGTGAAATCAAAGCAAAGTAATACTATTGGTAGAGGTCCTATAGCAAGAAAAGTTATAGATTCTGCACAATTTCATCTTCAAAAGAAAGTCACCAATTTGTCCGACTGGAGAGAGGCCAAGATTAGAGCTGAAGACTTTCAAAAAACCATCATTTCTCAAAACCAGCTTACACAATACGATCCGGTTCATGGTCTTTATATCTATGGACAAAACCTATTGTCGGTACTTATTGAACAACTTTGTGAATTGCCGTTTCTCGATAAATTAGCTGATGCTTATGCAAAGGCAGAAGATGAGTATATGCCGTCTGGACCACCCATGAGTCCGTTAACAGGCTCTTACTTTACCTGTTGGGGTTCGTTTGATTTGTGTGCAGGACCAAAAAGAGAAACATTCGGCACAATCGGGGTTGATTTATATAAGTTTCTTAGCGTTGACGAAGGACTGGTAACTTTATTCGAGAAGATGCAGGGATCAAGAATGGGCTTATTCAAGCATGAAGGAGTCTCTGGCGGATATGTATTTTTAAGATAGCTAATAACAAATAAAGAGCTTAAGGTGATTTCGGCAAGCGGTTATTTAGGAAATACTGGTGAGATTTGGTTTGCGCGTATTATGCCGCCACCGTTTGATGGCAATTCACAATTTGACTATTCAATTGTTTTCACGACCCCCTATGTCCTGGGAAAAATAGGGGTCAGAAAAGAATTCACACCCTTTGTTGAAAACGATTGGCTAGAGTATTTTGAAAGAAATTTGCTACGGACAAAAATCAAAGAGAAAGAGGCTGCCTACGAATATCTCATGAAGTATGGCTTGAGTAAGAATTATTGGAATGAGTATATATTTTTAGCCTATCGTAATTATCAGCATGATATGGTTTTACTTGAAGGATTTCCTGATATCCCTTCAAGTTTACCTCATTCATAACGAATTGGGAGGGGAAGAAGATTACTGCTGGGAATACGCAGGCCGGAACTGATTAAAGTCGAGAGCTAATGACTGGATTGATTGGGATGGGACCAGGGAAGTGACTTTGTTTAAGTGTTAGTGATATGAAATTCATTTGGGTAGTTTAAAAGTGATTTTTTCAGTTATTGTTACATCATGGCGGAATTGCTGTACGTCCATTCGGTGCAGTTGTCTTTTGGCGTCTAGGTGATTTGGTCGGACGTAAATACACCTTTTTGACCACCATCATGATCATGGGAATTTCAACGTTTATAGTCGGATTACTGACTAACTATGAATCAATTGGAATTTTTTGCACCTATCGTTTAATGAGCTTGCGTTTATTGCAGGGTTTGGCACTTGGGGGGAGAATACGGCGGTGCTGCAACTTATGTGGCTGAACGTGCTCCACATAATAGGCGTGGTGAATACACGGCATGGATACAAACTACTGCAACACTTGGGCTATTCCTGTCCCTGATCAACCTTACAGGAGCCAATTTTGACGTCTGGGGTTGGCGTATTCCATTTCTGGTATCTATTGTTCTGTTGTTTGTTTCCATTTGGTCAGCAGAAGAATTTAAGACTATAGACTTAGGCGACAAACGCCTGAACAATCGCGCGTTTCTCTTTGCAGAACAATTGGCCGTCAAGCCAACAGCGAGCATACCAACTGCTTGCTGAGTGTGGGCCGAAACACAAGTTGCCTATCGATTTATGGCGCAAGATAAAGTGGAATGGGGGGCATGGCGAATTGCTCAACTCATGCGTTTTGGCATAACTTGCCATGAGCTAAATACTGAGCTTTTATTTGATCGGTATGAGTGGCAGGCTGCGTTCATTCTCAACAAAAAGAAGCCTCCACAGTTGTCCCTAATCTTAATGAAGTCGTCAAATTGGTTGCGTGCTTGGCGGATTCCTTGCCCGTAAAGGAGATGGTGAGTCAGGGGTGTAAAACCATCTGGCTGGTTTTGCAGCGTGCCATCGACTTGCCGCTGGCCTTAGTTATGCTCGGGAAATTCAGGCGGTGTGACTTGTGTGTAATGATATGGATTAGGCCTGATAGTTGTCATTTATTAACCAAAGATATTCATATAAGTCGTTTTTATTCATAGTTGAGATCTATGTATAGGGTAAGCGCCCAGTCCAGCCATCTATTTTCCCATAGCAAAATCAGTCATCCTTATCATTTTGAATGAGGATGAGTCATGGTGTTATCAGCAAACTGGAAAAAACATATTGAAACCTGGCAGAGCAGCGGT
>CANNLO010000229.1 GCA_947505055.1 Methylococcaceae bacterium
CAAAACGCGCCACATAGCGATATTGACTCCCCATCACCTGCGCAAACCTTACGGTAGCCTTAGCACCACCGCGCCCTTTCACATGCGTGCAACGCAAACTTAAGTAGGATTTTAACTGTTTACCCAAGCTTAGCTTAGTCGCTCGCAGCAGCCCTTGACTGACGGGACGCCAACGAACGAAGTGATGTCCGTCTTCATACCAGCTATTTTGCAGTGTCAGCATGGGGTTTATTTATTGCTTGATTAGAAAGAGTTACTTTATTGCCTTGTTTGTGTGTATAAGTTACATGTAAATTATAAGGTTTTTTGTTTATATGTTCTTCCGTTGCGTTGTCGGGTATTCTAAGTCTAATAACGCTGGTTTCATTAAAACTTAGATTAAAAGATAGAATGTGATGATAAAAATATATATGTCCGGGCGCTTGGATAACGAACCTGAATTATTGAGGGATTTATTAGTTGAAAAGGCTCTCTTAGAGGCTTCTGAAGTGACTATAGCAATTATCAAAGCCGCATGGCAGAAATGGGGTACTCGTCTTCCAGAGTATCTATTAGGTGATTTTGCATTAGTCATTGAAGATACTAACTCCGGTGTTACTTTTTTAGCTCGTGATCCATTAGGGGTCAAACCTTTTTATTATCGTATTGATAGCGGCAAGTTAACATGGGCCTTTAGTGTCCCTGAGCTTAAGAATAAATGCCCTTTGGAATTTACACCCAGCATTGAGTGGATGGCTTTGTATCTTTTGGGTATGTCCAAAGACAATCACCTGACCGCCTATAACGAAGTTTTTAAAGTGCCTCCCGGTTACAGTCTTACCATTGATAACCAGGGGGGCATTCAAAAACGTCGTTATCATTTTTGGCGGGATGATGCGCCTCCGGCAACGAAGCGCGAGCATCGTTGGGTTACGGATTATCAAGCTGTGTTGGAAGAAGCCATCCGTTGTCGAATGGTAGATACACCTATGGGCACCGAAAACAGTGGCGGTATTGATTCGGCAACAATTACTGCTTATTTGGCTCATTTCCTCGGATGTCCTGGCAATCAATTACACAGTTTCGGTTTTGCAATGTGTGAACAGGAGCCGGCTTTTATTCTTGAAACCAGTCAGGCCAGGGGCATAGTACATAACTATATTATGACCAGTCGATATCAAGGTGATAATAGTGATGAAATCATCAAGCGTGGGCTTGCTGCTATTGGTTATCCTGAAGAACATGGTAACGGTACCGGGCACACGCCTTTTTATGAAGAATGTCAGTTAAGAGGAATTTCAACATTATTTTCCGGATTTGGTGGTGATGAAGTAGTGACTAATCCGGGGCATCTACTGCGGTATGAATTGATTGATCAAGGCGATTACCGAGCACTTTGGGATATTATGCCGGGCGACCCTGTCCGTAAAACTCTCCGGCTTGGCAAAGCGATAACAATAGGACGAAAATCCCCGGCATATCGACCTACTTTTTTAGCCGCATGGAATTTGAGATGGCCCCATCAATTAGTTAATCAAGCGGTTGTTGAGCGACTTAATCTCCATCATCAATACATGGAAACAGCTCGATTTGATGCGCCCTATCGTAAGATTAATGATTTTATCTTAAAGTTTTTGATTGAGGCTCCGTATGTTTCAGCCCGCTTCGAAAGTTGCACGTTAACTGCTGCAGCATATGGGGTTGATTACCGTTGGCCTTTATGGGATGTACGCTTGGTGCAACAATATTTATCGACACCCAGTATTGAGAAAGTTGGGCCTAACGGGGTAGGACGCTATTTACATCGCCGAGCAATTGATCAGGTCGTGCCCAAACGGGTCGCTTGGAAACCAAGTAAAGATATGGGCTATGGGCAATTGCGACAAAAACGAGAAAGCCACGGGATGACTAAGCTAGTAACCAGCGCGGAACGTCATGAACGTTACTTGCATCCTGCGCTAGTATCGATTATCGATCGAACTAAATTTAAAAAACAGATTGAACAGGCTAAAAATGGCAAATGGGATGAGACTTTCTTCTTTAGCTTTGCCAGAAGTTTGTCTGCGATTAGCTGGCTTAATCTCTGGCTTTATGGGGGAAAAATGCCCGATTAATTCGGGTTGGTGGCAACAAAAATTTATTACGCTATCATGATACTGTGACATCACTACTATACATCCCTTCAATCCCTCATTATTCGGGATTAGTGAGATTGGCTAAAAAACCACCTGTTAATAATTGCGGTGTTGCAGTCCCCCAACCCGAATTGCTTTCCAATAACACCGGGCCTATTGGTGTTATGACCCAATCCCAAGCCAAGGTTGCTATATCCAGAAATTGCTGATGGCCAGCATGGGTATGCTTAACCAAATTCTGCCAATAAGGTATCGGGCTGTGTTGTGGTCCACTGGCTTTAACGTGATTATAAAGCCTGATAATGTGTTCCGACTGCACTCTATGGTCTGGCAAATTCTGAATGATACCTGTATCTGGATCAATTGGCAGAATAATGTACTGAATGAGTTGCGTGGCAGCGTTTCGTTCAGCCGGCACTTCGATTGTGGCCGATAAAACGTTAATGATACCAGTCTGCACTTGACTGATATAACGCACGGTAATCACCTCATCACCAAATGCCATAGGTGCCAGGAGGGGATGATTGGTTAATAAGGGCTGAACCAGGGCTTCATCACGTTTTAAGAGTAATTGCCAGGCTTTCTCAACTGCGGCTGTGTTCTCCAAGTCATGGCCTTGAAAAGTTCTACCCACTAAGCCTACTTCGGTTTTCCATGCGGCAAACGCACCTAAGCCCTGATTTCCCGAACGGGTTTTACAAAATAGCTTATCTTGATGGATACGAGTCATTAAAGACAGTAGTGGCGTTTTATTCTTAGCGGTGACACACTGCGCAGTATTAAGAACAGGAATATTTAATTCTCTCAATTGGTTTTCAAGGGCAATTTTATCTTGAATCACTTGCAAGGATTTTTGGGGAGAAGTTCCCTGCGCCAGACTTTTCCAGGTGTGGAAAGATTGCGTTTCTCGATCGTAAATATAATCCAGTGCCTGCTCAGGGTGTTTGTATAATTCAAACCGATAGACATCGCGTGGATGAATACAGTAACCAAGGCAAAGTTTTAAGGTGATGATGAGTTGACTTTTAAATGTAATGCCTTCTCGTTGAGTAATTTCGGGTGCTAAGCGTTTAGTTACTTGAAAACATCGATACCAACCTGAACCCAACAGCCATCTGCTATATAGCCAAGCCTGCAGCAGGATGCCCAAGGGACCTGCCAATCGCCATGCCGAATGCCACCAAAACTGTCTGTGTAGTTTTAAACGATGATCTTGTGAAGGTACCAGATAACGCCAGGACATTAGACCCATAGGTATTTCACCAAACAACATTATATTGAGCAGTTTTAATCCCCGACGTTTTATTTTTGTCAGTGTTTGATTCATAAGCAGTCGATTTTATGCTTTAAGTTTATAACTTAAAGGGGATTGCCATATTCGTCCAGATACCCAAAGCGAAGCATCACTTGATGATGATCATCAATAATTTTTTTTATCTGTTCGTCGGTTAAGTTATCACGCCATCCACCGGTTTTGCCTTGCCGAAAAAAACGCTCCGCTTTGGGCGAACGTTCTTGAAAGCCTTTAATGGCTTCTTGCTCGGAGAGCACTTTGAACTCACTGAACCGAATTGCTTTTTCAATACGTTCGGCTTCTGTGGGTAATTGGAGAAAATGACAGGCTTGTGTAAAGGTCTCTATAGGCTTATGCAGCATGTCTTCATAGCGAATCACGTGACAATTAAGTTCTGAAGCATTAACCCAACTTAACACGTGCTCAGACCATGCCAATAGCTTTTGTCTGACCTGATCGGGAAGGCTTTTTTTGCTTCTAGCCAGTGCCATATTGTTATTGCCCATGCTGGCAATCGCCTGATCAATTGTCATTCCCCAATGACTGGCCGCCGAAGAGGCGACATCGAGTGGGTTACGTAAGATATATAATGCGCCCAATGTAGCTTCGCGACTCACTAAAGGTACATTGTCCGTGGTCAGTGTATAGGCGTCATGGATCTTGTGATAACCAATCTCTGTATTATGCAGCGCCCAGCGATACACAGTAGGGCGTAATCTTTCAACCTCATCTGGATGAAGCTCGGCTGTATCAAAACCTAATACTTCATCCAACCAACCACGGGCACTTGCAATACTGCCAGTAAATAATTCGTTAATATCTGCGGGGACATCACCATCCTGCTGCAGATTGTACAAAAACGAACGGAACCATGTGTTACCTGACTTTGGATAAGAGGCTAGCCAATAGATACCACTCATAGTGTTCAAGGGTTAGCAGCCATATCGGCAATTAAATGATCAATTAATTCGTCTAATTTAAAGCCTGTTTTAGGGCGAACAAGACGAGACAGACGGATCTGTCCCGCTAGTTGACCACATAGTTTAAGGTGATCGGCTTTAAGCCCCAAGCCATTGAGAAAGCTCAAGCGATAGGTGTTATTACGCAAAGGCAAAAACCGTTGCATGCCTTGAATGTGATGAAATTCAATCGCTTCGACATGATCAGTACTTAAAATATAAATCCAACGGATAGGTAGCGTGGTCTGACTAAACAACTCACCAAGAGGATAGTTGAATTTTTCAGTATTGGGTCTGATCCGTTTTAGCCCTGTTGTATCGATATTTAATTTGTCAGCGACATCTTGCCAAAGTTTTATCCGCGGAAAACCAGGCAAAGCATGACAATCCTTATCGACGGGCACAACATCATCAGCCAAAATCTCATGGCCTCGTTGCATAAAGCCTGCTGCTAATGTTGACTTGCCAGCGCCTGAGTGACCGACGCACACCATGCACTGATCGCCAATTCTTATAGCATTACCATGCAGTACCAAATAGCCTCGTTGAAATAACAGTGCACCTAGCGCAGAACCCAAGAGGAAAACACGGATGCTGTCTTCATCAATGCCTTGCTCAGGGTCAATGGTGATGGCATTACCATCGGTTATCAGAAAACGCGCAATATGCGGCACCTTAAGCCACAACGCAGAAGTCGTTGCCCAAAGAAAAGGACCTAATTGTTCGCCATCAGGGATACCATCAACTCTTACCGACCCTATACGAATATTAACATCTGCAGAATTTGTGCTCAAACAAGGGAACAGCTCTGGTAAGGTTAAATCACTTTCAATACTGAGGTTGTAAGCATAAAAACGCATAATATAAATATGATCATGAAAAATGAGGTTTGATTTATTCAATAACTCAACAGTCTACAAGAATATTTAATTATTTTAATATTTAATTTGTTATTATGTTAAATAATAAATACATTTTTTTAATTTTAAAACTAAAATTATATGAGAAATTTTAATAATGACACTTTTCTGATTCGTAATCCTGAGATAGTTTCGGCTGATATGGATGGTGAGACAGTAATGATGAGTATTGAAAAAGGCGAATACATTGGCTTAAGCGGCACAGGGCCCTTTATATGGGAGCTTATGAAGCAACCTATAAGCATTACCCAGATTATTGATGCTGTCCATCACGAATATGAAGTGAATAATGAGACCTGTAAGCTTGATGTGACCCTTTTTTTACAAGAATTTTTGGAGCATGGTCTCATTTCAGACGTTGTCTAATGTTTGTCATTCTCAAACGAAAGATAGTAAGTTTTTTTCGTCAACCCCTTTTTATTCAACTATGGGTTATCCCTTTATGGTGTGTATTGGGCATTTGCAAACTCCTCATTTATGTCATCAAATTTCAAAAACTAGCCGGTTACCTTGGCTCTACAATGAGTGCGACACCCTATATACCTTTGTTAGACTCTACACAGGAGTACCGCGCCTTGCAAATTGGTCGTGCCGTGCGCCTAACAGCTCACTATACTCTATGGGATTCCAATTGTTTTCCACAAGCAATAGCTGCTCGTTGGTTACTTGGACTTTATAACATCCCCTACGCGCTTTATTTTGGCCTCCAACGAGATCCTCTGACGGCTGAAATGAAAGCCCATGCTTGGGTAGTCACTAGCCGAGTTAGAGTAACCGGCGGACTTAGCTTTAATCAATTTACTGTTGTAGGTTGTTTTGTCAATCCTCAATGACCGTGAAGCTTACTAATGTAACCAGTTTTTGGCAGTTGCTAGCCGATGCCCCTAAAGGAAAAGTCACCAGCCTGTTTTTACTCATGATTCTTGCAAGCTTGACCGATGGTATTGGTCTGTTGCTATTAGTCCCCTTGCTAAGTGTTATTGACGGCGGCAGTAGCCTCAATCCGTTTATTGAACACTTACTTCACGTACTAACTTTATTGGGCATTCCACCTACCATGAATGGCTTATTGAGCGTATTTGTCTTATTGGTTGCCTGCCGGAGTGCCATTCAATACGGTCGCGAGCAAATGGGGGCCAAGCTTCAACATGAGCTTGTCGATCAACTACGCCTAAAATGTTTTCGTGCATTATTGGAGGCGGAGTGGCGTTGGTTAGTAGGCAGGCGCCAATCAGACCATGCCAATCTTTTAATGAGTGACGTTAGTCGAGTGGGGATGGGGCTTAATTTTGGCATCAGTTTAATGGCTTCGTCGATCACTATCGTGGCCTATTTATTTGCGGCATTTGCCTTGTCTTGGAGTATGACCAGTCTGGCTTTACTAACAGGTAGCATCGGGTTTTTGTTATTGTCAGGTCAACGGAATAAGGCGTTCTCTCTAGGTTATAATCAAACGCGTGCAAGTCGATCTTTACAAGCCAATGTGCAAGAAAGTCTTGCTGGCATTAAGCTGGCTAAAATCCTCGTTAATGAACAGCGTCACCTAGATTTCTTTACTCATGTGACCCACACACTCCGACAACAGCAATTAGCTTTTGGTGCCAGCACTAGCTTGTCGAAGGCTTTTTTTCAATTTGGTGGCGCGGCCTTACTCGCATGCTATTTGTATTTAGGCTTGTCTATTTGGCATATACCAGTACCTGAGCTTTTAATCTTAATCTTAATCTTTAGCCGCCTTATTCCACAATTTATGGCTGGGCAGCAGCAATTCCATCATTTGCTTCATGCCTTGCCTGCCCTACAAGAAACCCAATTACTCTTAACAGACTGTCAGAATTTTGCTGAACCACCACACACAGAAAGCAAAGAGAAATGGCCGATTACTAACTCTATTAGCTTTAAACAAGTTTATGTGAGTTACAAAGAACGTGAGAAACCTATCTTACATAATTTAACTTTATCATTTCAGGCAAGAACCACAACTGCCATTATTGGTGCATATTCTGACCCAATCTGAACACCCATTCTGGATCAATCTGAACACCTATTCTGATTCAAGTTGAACACCGATTCTGGTTTCAAGCTGAACACTTTTCTGGCTTTTTCCAGAATCGGTGTTCAAGTTGCCAGAATGACTGTTCAAGTTACCAGAATCCCATCTA
>CANNLO010000230.1 GCA_947505055.1 Methylococcaceae bacterium
ATTTATTTCTTCTTCTGTCAGTAATGCCTTAACACTAGGGGAATTCTGACGAGGGTCTTGATCATGACAGCCATAAATTCGTAAACTTCCACCATGAGTAGGCAATTCTTCGACATCCCAAACGCGTAAGCCAGCAGACTTAAAAATGCGTTCAACTGTATAAAGCGACAGATAAGAAAAATGTTCGTGATAGATAGTGTCGAACTGTGTGTGCTCAAGTAATCGCATCAAATGAGGAAATTCAAGCGTGATAGTTCCGTCAGGTTTTAGTGCCGCTTTTAGACCTATGGTAAAGTCGTTAATATCTGGCACATGGGCATAAACATTGTTGCCGGCGATAAGGTCGGCCTGTTTGCCTGTGGCAGCGAGTCGTTTGCCAAGTTGTTCGCCAAAAAACTCGCGGATAACAGGAATGCCGAGTTTTTCAGAAGCCGATGCGGTACTGTCAGTTGGTTCGATACCTAAACAAGGAATTTCGGCGGCCACAAAATTTTTGAGAAGATAACCATCATTGGAGGCAATCTCAATAACTAGGCTGCCTTGAGTGAGGTGTAATTGCCGGGTCATTTTTGCTGCATACTTTGCCGCATGAGCCAACCAGCCGGTTGAAGTACTGGAAAAATAGGCGTAATCGGAGCTGAACAGTTCGTCGGCCTGGGCGTAATCTTCGGTTTGAACTAACCAGCAATGGGTACAAACCAGCACTCGTAAAGGAAAGTATTTCTCTGGAGTGTGGAGTGTTTGCCGGGTTAGATACGCATTGGATGGAGGAGCTGAGCCCAAATCTACCAAAGGTATGGTTAGTTCTGCTTGACAATGACGACACTTCATAAAATCATTCCCTGAAAGTCCTGTTCAATCAATTGGTGGTTGCGATCTCTTTCGGAAATCTCGGTGATGGCAAGTGGCCAGATAATGTTTAACTTTGGATCGACGACATTTAACGCACCTTCTGCTTCGGGGTGATAAGCTGCAGTATGCAAATAAATTAACTCGCAATCTTCTGTTAGCGCCTGGAAACCATGTGCAAACCCTTCCGGAATGAGCAGGCTTTGCCGATTATGTGCAGATAATACCACACCGTGCCATTGCAAAAAAGTGGGGGAGTCCTGTCGCAGATCAACAGCCACATCGAATACTTCGCCCAGCAAGCAACTGACCAGTTTGATTTCAGCATGCGGGGGATTTTGAAAATGCAAACCGCGAACTGCACCTTTATTTCTGGTTAGTGTATGGTTGATCTGGGTAATGGGTTTGTTGAAATTAGCTGCGCGAAATTCTTCGGCGCAATAAAAACGCGACAAAAAGCCACGGCTATCTTCAATAGCTTTGCGCTGCACCAAGGTCAGTCCAGCCAAGGGCGTCTTGATAAAGTCAAAACGAGGCATAAGCAAGTCCTTCGTTTTTCTTGTTGCCGAGGTTTACGGTCATTTTTCAAATCTCAAAAGTATCTACTATGGCAAGCTTTGAAAAGTCGGCATTCAAAGTCACCTCTTGCTTAGTAGCAACCGGAATATCCAAATCACTCTCCGTCCTTGACGAGAATAAATTGCTGTATTTGATCTAACGAAAAATTGTGCATATTTTTACCTGCTTGGTGGGCGCGATGCCAGTCAACAATTGCTGTCAGGGTTTCGTCAAGATGCCAGCGCGGTTGCCAATTCAAGCGCATTTTGGCTTTTGAACAATCTAGTTTTAAATAATGCGCTTCATGTGGGTGATTGCCATCATCCTGAATCCAGCTAGCGTCATTCCCCCAAGTCGAAGTTAACTGGTTAACTATCCAAGATACCGGTTTGGCGTCTTCATCATTAGGTCCAAAGTTCCAGCCTTCACCGTAATCCGAGCCCTGTTCGAATAACATTTGAGCCAATATTAAATATCCTGATAAAGGCTCTAACACATGCTGCCAAGGTCGAATGGCATGAGGGTTTCGAATATTTACCGGTTTGCCTTGTATGATGGCACGCATAATATCAGGTATTAGCCTGTCTTCTGCCCAGTCGCCTCCGCCTATTACATTGCCCGCTCTGGCAGAGGCTAATGCCACGCCATGATCGCTAAAGTTACCGGGATTGAAGTAAGAGCTCCGATATGCGGATGCCACCAGTTCAGCGCAGCCTTTGCTGTTACTATAAGGATCGAAGCCACCCATCGGTTCATTCTCCCGATAGCCCCAGGCCCATTCGCGGTTTTCATAGCATTTGTCGCTGGTCACATTAACGATGGCTTTTACACTATTCGTCATTCTTGCCGCTTCCAGTAAATGCACGGTGCCCATTACGTTAGTGGAATAGGTTTCGATAGGATTGGCGTAAGAGTAACGTACCAAAGGTTGAGCAGCCATGTGTATGACGATCTCAGGTTCGTATTTTTTAAATACGTCCAAAAGTAATGCAAAGTCGCGTATATCAGACTCAATACTAATCATACCTTCTGTAACATTTGCGGCAACAAATAAGCTTGGGTTTGTGGGGGGGGCTAATGCATAGCCGATGACTTTTGCTCCCATCGACTGCAACCACAAAGCGAGCCAGCTGCCTTTAAAGCCTGTATGGCCGGTTAGCAAGACAACTTTGCCAGACCAAAATGAAGGGGTTACCATATTTTCCACGGTGCTTTTCCTTTGGCCCAAAGTTCTTCAAGATGAATTTTGTCGCGAAGGGTATCCATAGGTTGCCAGAAGCCGCTGTGCTCATAAGCCATTAATTCGCCTTGAGCGGCCAGATTAGTCAATGGTGAACCTTCCCATGAGGAATTATCATCAGTTATCAAATCTATGCATTTTGGCGATAACACGAAGAATCCACCGTTAATCCATCCACCATCTCCTTGCGGTTTTTCAATAAAGCCGCGAACGGATTTTCCATTCATATCGAGAGCTCCATATCTTCCAGGCGGTTGAACGGCAGTCACAGTGGTAAGTTTTCCATGTTGTTTATGAAAAATTACTTGTGCTGATATATCAACATTTGAGACGCCATCGCCATAGGTGAAGCAGAAGGCCTCTTCATTCAGGACGTGGTTTTCCACACGCTTTAAGCGTCCCCCAGTCAATGTTTCTTCGCCGGTATCTACCAGCGTGACGCGCCACGGCTCGGCATTACGTTGATGTACTTCCATTTGATTACTTTGCATGTCAAATGTCACATCGGACATATGTAAAAAGTAATTGGCAAAATATTCTTTAATGACATAGCCTTTGTAACCGCAGCAAATAATAAAGTCATGTATGCCATGGGCGGAATAGGTTTTCATGATATGCCAGAGTATGGGCTTACCACCAATTTCAACCATAGGCTTTGGCCGGGTTGAGGTCTCTTCGCTGATGCGTGTGCCTAAGCCGCCGGCAAGAATTATGGCTTTCATGTTTTAGTGCTCTAAGTATTAATTGATATGCAAATAAAATAGGGGGCTGCTTCGTTTTTTAACCTGACAATTCAGTCAAATGAAGCTCAAAAATGTCGTACAGTTTATCACGAAGCGGGACGGGGTTATAACCCCCCCCGTCTCGCGTGGGTTATGTTTAAGCATGGGATTCTGGTTCAATCTCGCGCATGATTTCCAACGCCCACGGATTGATGCCGCCGGAATGCTTGATCAATTTCCCGCCACTGGTGCGAAACAAAAGCCTAGCAGAAGCATTGTCCTCTGAGTTGTCGTAATTGTAGCCGCGGTCGGCGATGCGTGTTGCCACCAAGCAATTTGCCAACGAACGTGTATAGCGAGCGATGTAGTCGGGGTTTACATATTCACGCCCACCCATCGACTCGTGCCGTAGCAACTGCTCGGTGATGGATGTCTGGAATCAATAGGAATCAATAGGGTCAGACTCGATTGATTTGCATAAATTGCTGTTAACCATGTTTTTCAAATTTTTATGTTTAGTTGTTCAGCTCTTTTTTGGCAGTAATGACAGTGTTTTTTTCATCAAGTCTTGTAATATCAATGAGGTAAGGCACTAATAAATCAGCTGCTATCCATTCGCAGGGATTGATAGCAAATCTAATGACACAATTACAAATGTTCAATTTTGTTCCTGCGGGTTAAATATATTAACGGCCATGCCAGTAGCTGATTGTCTCAAGCGTTCATCATTTGTCCAGAATTCGATGCAATCGTGCTGCATAGCCGTCGCTAAATGTAGCGCATCCGGAGTTTTTATTTTATGGCATGTGCGCAATGCAAGCGCACGGTCAAATTCAGCATCACCTATTGTTAGCCATTGTTGATCGGCCAAAAATATTTCGTAATCGGCTATTAACGCTACGTTGCCATCGATAGTCGGTTTAACCAAGGCTTCCAAGCGAACCAGCGGCGACACACATAAGATCGCATCAGTATTGCAAGCCATGTATTTACGAATCTGTTCGCTAAAAACTGGAACATCCTCCAGTAAATAAATAAGACAGCAGGTATCGAGATAAACCTTTCGTATCATTGACTGGTGTCCCAGTCATCATGCATGGCGGCAATACGCTGTATTACCTCGCTGGTACTGGCAGTCGGTCGATGAGCAAAACGTGGTGATGAAAGTAGTGTTAATGCTCGCGTCACACTGCCTCGCCCTTCGTTTATCTGCAAAGGCATTGTTTCGATGGTGGCGTCCAATAAAGTTAGCAATGCTCTACCAACAGGTTTAAAAGACAGTGCTTCCATTGGGTGAATATGACCTGTGGCATCGATTTCTACTTGTATGGTTTGCAGCATTATTTTGCCCTAGTCTTAAAAAATAGAACTGTTAGTCTTATTGTATAACGCATTTACAACCATTTTTTATTAACTTTGTGTAAATTGCGAACATCTAATTCTGTTATGGATGGCTTGGTGTAGTGGATTCGAGGTTTCAAAATGAGATTTCTCCAGAACTTTTACTGTCAGGTTTATCTGATAAACCGATGGCCTCCGCATGTCGCACAATAGCATTCACCACGTCCATAAGTAAGTGTGTTGCGCCGTCAGCCGAACGGAGCGAGTCCAAAAACAACTCAGGATCGGTCATATATTCATGTAGCAGCAAGTTTCTGATTTTTCTTGCACCAATAAATGCTTCCGCATTCGTAATCCAGTTGCATTTCTCGGCAAAAGCCAAAACATCCAGCAATGATTTTGGCGACTCGCCTAGCAATGCGGCAAAACACGGAATAAGCTTCTCACCAATGTGATCTTGCAGACGGCCAAACCGCCCTACAAAGGCATCAATCTTTTCAGACAAGTCTTCTCGCTCTGCCAAGGATTGCACCCATTGAAGATTGATGGTTTGGGCAAATAAGGTGCTATGGGTATAGGCAAGGTGTGCCATTTCTTTTTTAGCCAATGCCAGGGCTAGCTGGGCATTTTTGGCGTATTCAGGCAAATAGTCCACGCTCATAACTGGACACCTGTGCGACGTGCTATTTCAAAAATGGGCGCGTCTAAGGTATGTGCATCTTTAAGCACAATATCCAGTTTACGATCACCCAGTGCCATGATCAGTGCACCATACAGTCGACAAATGGCGTCAGCACGATTAGGTAGAATCACATCGGCTTCAACCATTAAGTCAATATCACCACCACGAGCATTATCGTCAGTCCGTGAGCCAAAAAGCCATACTCTGCAAGGTATGCCCAATACGCGGTCTACTGTATTTTTAGTGATTTGTGCTTGTGATGGCGTTAATCGCATCGCTTTAGCTCAGTGGGTTTTAGATATTGGCTGATGCTGAAATGTAAGCTACCAAAATTGTTGATCATATCACGTAGTATATCTGTAATTAAAAACCGTGCGGAAATATCTTGGGTGCGACTGAAATAATTAAACACTCGAATATCGATAATGGGCCATTCAGGATGCGAACGGTGTCGACATTCTGCATGTAATTTGGCGACGGCGTACCACTCTTGCGGCTGGAGATTATTTATTGCTACAACTGCTTTTGTGTTTTCATCTACCGGTGTATCAAAACTTGAGCCGTAGGCAGCTCCGCTGCTCAGGAATAGGTAACGGCATTGCGGATATTGCCGCACATAATTCAACGCAATTTCATCGTATTTCAGCGTCACGTCAAAAATTGATGCGCCCATTGCCGCTGCTTGGGCCGGATCACCTACGCCCACGAAATTAATAATTGCATCGAAGTGCTCGTCAGCGCTAAAAGCTGCGAAATCAGAAATAACGTATCTTCCCAACAACCCCACACTTGCTAGCCACTGCATCACGATCTCTGGACTGCGGGCAAACATGACTAATTCATGACTATCTTGTTTGGAAAAGGCTAAGACCAAATCTTTGGCGATTTGGCTGGTAGCACCGAGGATGGCTATATGCATTATTTTGGTATCTCTACATTTGTCATCGAAAAATAGCCGCCCGTTTTTGAAGCGCCACAAAACTCAATGGTTTTAGCTTCTTTAAGTTTCTTAAGCCAGCGTTCAATAGTTCGTAGGGGTAAATTAAGCCCTTTAGAAATGTCACTAGCTCGTTGACCGGGGTGTAATTGTATATAAATGAGTAAATCGGTTACACCGCCATTTACACCGCCATTTACACCGCCATTTTCTTTAATAAGATTATCTTGAACATTATTGAATGGTTTTTTAAAAACGGTTACGGCCATCCCGCCTTGGGTGGCTTCGTACTCCGGTTCTGGCAAGCCATAAGCAAGAAAAGTTTCGATTGCCCGGCGCACGCCACTGCCGTATTTCTCGATAAGATCCAACTCTTTAAAGATTGAGGCGATCTGCTTGTTACGCAGGTGAGATTTATAATTCCCCGTCTTAATTTTTTCAACCGTCAGGTCTTCAAGTAGCGCGCCGGGATTGAAGAATTCGATGCGGTCATCAAACACTTTAATCGTGGAGTCGTTGGCACTGCGATAATCACGATGGACGATCATATTGATCACGATTTCACGGATGGCATCCATGGGGTAATCCCAACGCTCTTCTCTTTTTGGATTGCCGGTAATGATATAGGCTTTGTTTGTGTGCTTGAGGATAAAATCCATAATCCGCGTAACTTGTTCGATCAATGAATCTTTACTGGTTATGCTATCTTTGATCACAGTTTGCGTTGCAAACCGCCCCGCTTCAATGGTGCTGAGCAACACATCATTTTTTGAAAATAACAAATGACAACCGAAAGTGGGATGACCATCCTTGATGAGTTCAAACTTTTCGAGCACCGTCGAATAAGAGGCTTTAAGGGAAAGCGCAGCAGCAAAGGCTTGTACCTTAACCTGAGAGATGCTGTCGATTCCATGAACAGGATCAGGGTGGTAATCCCAACTTGAGTTGGTCAGCTTGATGTGCGCATCGGAGATTTCCGTTGGCGACATTTGATGATTGGCATTGCCAAAGCGTTTAAAGTATCGACCTTTGCACGCCACAGTTTTAATTGGATATTCATCTACACTGATCACTGCCACTTTTTTACTGTCGAGCACGATAACTTCAATATCGGGAA
>CANNLO010000231.1 GCA_947505055.1 Methylococcaceae bacterium
CCATAAGATGTCGTCATTCAATACGAGGGCGACATCATGGAAACAAAAACAATTATTGTTCTGGCTAATTCAACAAAAAATGGGGGGCATTGTGTTGCTGGTATTGAATATGCTATTAGTAGTAGAGGTTGGATTTACCTTGCTAACAATTATGGAAAGGTTGAATTTTCTCTGCTGTAACTGGTACCTAGTGATGACATTCAACCTTCATTGCTGGATATCGATAAAATATCTGCAGTTGGTCATGCTGAATCTACACTGTAATATTGAAACTGGACAATACACATAAATAATGCCACTCATGCTGCTGAACATAATAGAATTTAAATTCCACCAGCGAAAATATGGTGCATCTGCGAAACAACATTTCAACTTCTATAACCGGACTAAGCAGTCCTGTGAAAGGGGCTGATTTGAATTCGATGAACTTTGAGTTTTTACGAGAATTACGTGCTGATCTAGCTGCACTTGGTGGCTTTGCCGAGCACTATGCATTTAATGATCCATCAGGAGCTTTAATAAAGTTACGCCAGTTTACGGAGCGGGTCGTAGATTTGGTTTATGAAGTTTATCGGTTGCCAAAACCTTATCAAGCAAATCTTATCGATTTACTTAATGAAACATGTTTACGTGAGCAGATTCCGGATGTGATTTTGGCAAAGTTGCATACGCTGCGTATACAAGGAAATAAAGCGGCCCATTCGAGTCAAGGTTCAACGCAAATGGCGTTGGCAATGGTGCGAGAAGCTTTCGATATTTCCTGTTGGGTATGGTTGGCGTTCTGTAATGGCAAGCGAGATGAATTATTAACATATTCAGATCCAAAGCCACCAGTTGATGCAAAAAAACTTGAGGCTGATCAAACTCGTTTATTTAAGCAAATTGCTGAACAAGAAGCCTTAGTTCAAAGTCTCCTCGAAGAGCTTGAGCTTACTAAAGGTGCAAAAATACAGGCCGAGCGAACGACAGAAGAGTTGCAGCAACTTACTAGCCACTCACAAACTGTTGCTGATGAGCTTAAGTTTAACGAAACTACAACCCGGCGCCGTCTTATTGATACACAGTTAGTGGCTGCAGGTTGGAAGGTTGAGGACAATACAAAGTCTAACGACGAGGTTGGTCAGGAAGTTGAGGTTACCCAAATGTTTCTTGATGGCGGGAAAGGTTGGGCCGATTATGTACTTTGGGGTGAAGATGGCAAGCCTTTGGCGGTTGTTGAGGCTAAAAAGACCGCGAAAGATGCGCAAGTCGGGCGTCAGCAAGCTAAATTATATGCTGATGGCCTTGAGAAAGATTACGGACAGCGCCCAGTAATTTTTTATACCAATGGCTTTGATCTATTTATTTGGGATGATGCTCAGAAGCAAACTCCGCGTCGCCTATTTGGATTCTATTCAAAGAAAAGCCTGCAATATCTGATCTATCAACGAGCGGGAAAGTTAGCTCTTGGCAACATACCACCTAAGCTTGAAATCGCTGATCGTATGTACCAGCTAGAGACAGTAAAGCGTGTCTGCGAAAGATTTTCAACGGGCCACCGTAAGGCTCTCATAGTCTTAGCGACAGGTACAGGTAAAACGCGCGTAGCAGCATCATTATGTGATGTCTTGCAACGTGGACAATGGGCCAAGCGAATTTTGTTTCTTTGTGATCGCCGTGAGTTACGTAAACAAGCTAATGACGTATTTAAAGAGCATTTATCTGGATCTCCACGTATTATTCTTGAGGGTAAAACTGCAGGTGAAGACACTGCGCGTATTTACCTTGCGACATATCCCGCAATGCTACGGCAGTATGAGCACTTCGATACGGGATTCTTCGACCTGATTATTGCAGATGAGTCGCATCGCAGCATTTACAACAGATACCGCGATATTTTCTTATATTTCGATGCACTTCAGGTTGGTTTGACTGCTACACCAGTGCATTTTATTGCGCGGAATACTTTTAGTCTTTTCAATTGTGAGAACGGTGATCCGACTGCCGCATATACCTATGAAGATGCGATTGCACATACACCGCCATATTTGGTTCCGTTTGAGGTGGTTACCCATACGACTGAGTTTCTGAGACGAGGCATTAAATATCAGGAGCTCTCCGCAGAGCAGCGCCAGCAACTGGAAGAAGATCAACCGGATGCCGAAGATATTGATTTTGAAGCCCCAGAGGTGGATAAAGTAGTGTTCAATAAGGATACCAATCGTATTATTTTACGTAACCTTATGGAAAATGGCATACGTGAAGCTACTGGGGCTCATCCTGGTAAAACTATTATTTTTGCACGCAATCATCGCCACGCCATTTTGTTAGGTGAGTTATTTGATGAAATGTACCCACAGTACGGGGGTGAGTTCTGTCGCGTGATTGATAACTACGATCCACGTGCTGAGCAATTAATAGATAATTTCAAAGATCCCAAACATCCGCTCACAATCGCGGTTTCAGTAGATATGCTCGACACGGGCATTGATGTGCCAGAAGTTGTCAATCTTGTGTTCGCAAAGCCAGTAAAATCTTTTGTCAAATTCTGGCAGATGATTGGACGTGGAACTCGGCTCTGCCAAAATCTGTTTGGACCAGGCAAAGATAAGACTTCATTCAGTATTTTCGATCATTGGGGCAATTTTGAATTCTTTGAACAGACATACGTAGAGGCTGAACCTGCGGTTTCAAAATCCTTATTACAACGTTTATTTGAGATGCGAATCGACTTGGCTGACATTGCCTACAGCAAGCAGCATGTAGATGCATTTGATATCGCAATAAAACTATTGAAGCAAGATCTTGCTGAGCTGCCAGAAAATACCATCGCTGTGCGTGAAAAGTGGAAGGCTGTGCGTGAATGTCAGCGTGAGGGCTTGTTGCAAAATTATGCGCCTGCAACGCGTGCAGTGTTAGTTAATGATATGGCGTTGTTGATGCAATGGCGCGACACTCGCGGCCAAGAAGATGCTTATTCATTTGATTTGCTTCTCGCACAGATACAGTCAGCTTTTATAGAAGGATCTAGTTATTTTGATGATCTAAAAATGCAGTTATTGCAAGTGGTTAGTGAGTTGCCGATCAACGTCAATGCAGTGCGTGACAAGATTGACACAATCAATGCCGTTAAAGGTGGCGAATTCTGGAGTGGACTCAGCGTTGCATCACTTGAGCATGCTCGGACTGAACTGCGCGGTATTATGCGCTATCGGGTTCGCCCTTTAATTGGTGGGTTTGAACCACGCTTGATTGATGTGAAAGAAGATGCCAGCAAAATAGAAACAAATCGACATGTTCCAAAACTTGCAGGCCTTGAGCTCGCCGCTTACCGTCAGCGAGTAGAAGAAGCACTCAAGCAGTTGTTCGACACTAATCATGTTATTCGTAAAATACGCCGTGCTGAGCCTGTCAGTAAAACTGATCTGGATTCATTGGTCAGCTTGGTGCTCACTGATCATCCTGACATCAATCTAAGCGTGTTGACTGAGTTTTATCCAGATTCTGCAGGCGATTTGGCTGCTGCATTGCGGAGTATCGTAGGATTAGAGGCTGAAGTCGTAGCTACCGCTTTCAGCGGTTTCGTGGCAAGGCATCCAATCCTTAACGCAAAGCAACAGCGTTTTCTGGCTTTGCTGCAAAACCATATTGCTAAATATGGCGCAATTAGCATTGAAAAACTATATGAAGCGCCATTCATTCAAGTCGATGCTGACGGACTTGATGGTGTGTTTGAGAGTCAGGATGCCGAAGCTTTAATTGGCTTGATACAGCGTTTCCGCCCACAAAGTCCTGCGACGGCATAAATTTTAAAAAACTAAGGAACATATGCTTCAACAATTTTCACCGATAGTATTATTTTTAATTGGCCTGATCATCGGGGTGGTAGGTTTATGGCTGTTCATGCGTGGTCGTATTGAATCTGCTGCGTTACAAGCTAAGAACGAAAGTCAGATTGAGATTGCCCGCTTAAGTGAACGGCTTAGTGGTAGCGCTGATGAAATCAGCCGCATACAGACATTGAGTAATGAATGGGAAGGTAAAGCTAACAATTGGCGTGAACAGTTGGATCAAGCAAGTAATGAACTTGCGCAGATGACTGAGCGATCCAGTCGTGTACCTACGCTAGAACAAGCGGTTGAATCCAGCGTCTTAGAGGCTGAGTCTCTAAGGCAAGAAATAGCAGATCTTCGCGAGAAGGTTGGGTCGGCAGAATCCAACCTAGAAAGCCAGCGTCAACAAATTAATCGTTTAAATCAAGAAGGCGTCGAATTAAAACAACTTCGCGATACACTCCAAACTGAACAGCAATCTTTAAGTAATCAGGTCACGGAACTTACCACTAACTTGGGCGCAGAGCGCAATCAAGCAGAAGAGAAACTTGCATTACTCATTAATGCTAAGGAAGATCTCAGTAATCAGTTTAAGGCGCTTGCAAGCGAAATTCTTGAAGAAAAATCTAAGCGGTTTACTGAGCAGAACCAGACCAATATTGGTCAATTGCTAGAACCGCTAAAGGTTAGGTTGCAGGAGTTTCAGGGTAAAGTCGAAGAGGTGTATGTGCAGGAAGGCAAAGACCGCACGGCCTTAGCTGAGCAAGTCAAAAGTTTGATGACACTTAATCAACAGCTATCGCAAGATGCGCATAATTTAACAAGTGCACTTAAAGGACAGTCAAAGACCCGAGGTAACTGGGGTGAGATGATACTGGAGCGTGTGCTAGAAGCCTCTGGTTTACGTAAAGGTTTTGAGTATGACATGCAAGAAAGCCATTCACTTGATGACGGAAAGCGTGTGCAGCCAGATGTTGTAATTCATCTACCTGAGAACAGGCATTTAGTGGCGGATGCAAAAGTGTCACTGAACGCTTATGAGACTTATGCTAATGCAGAAACAGATGCGGAACGCGATGTGGCTATTAAGCGCCATATTGAGTCTGTACGTGGTCATATTAAAGGGCTTTCAGAAAAAAACTATCAAACAATATACGGGATTCAGTCGCTAGACTTCGTTTTGATGTTCATTCCAATCGAGCCCGCGTTTATGATTGCTATCTCTCACGATAGTGATTTATGGCAAGAGGCATATAAGAAAAACGTATTGCTGGTGAGTCCGACTACACTACTATTTGTAGTACGTACAGTTGCTAATCTTTGGCGGCAAGAGCAGCAGAACCGTAATGCACAAGAAATTGCTAATCGTGGCGCAGAGCTTTATGACAAACTTGTTGGTTTTGTAGAAGACCTTGATCAGCTGGGTAGTCGTCTTAACCAAGCCAAAGATACCTATGATAAAGCCTATGGAAAATTTACGGCGGGTCGTGGCAACGTCATTCGTCAGGCAGAAATGCTAAAAGGGCTAGGTGTAAAGCCCACAAAACAACTATCGCAAAAATTGATTGATTCAGCGTTGGATGAGCCGCTGATCCTACCATTACAAGATATTTCACAACCTACAGAACCACTGGAACAAATATGATTACCAACCAAATTAAATCTGACATCGACCGCCTTTGGTTGGACTTCCATACTGGAGGCATCACAAACCCGCTAACTGTAATTGAGCAGATATCCTTCCTTATGTTTGCACGACTGCTGGATATTGAAGAAACTCGTCACGAAAAAATGGCTGCCCGCACTGGCGAATCAACGCATAAGATGTTCCGTGTTGATCAACAAAATTTACGTTGGAAGAACTGGAGTCATAAGAGTGGCGACGACATGCTTAAATTCGTGCGTGACGATGTGCTACCACATCTGCGAGATATTGGCGGTACAGGCACAACGTTTGCTGAATACATGAAAGATGCCACGCTTTTCATTCAGAAGCCAAGCCTTCTTGTATCTGCCATTGAACAGATTGAAAAGCTGCCGTTGGGTAACAGTGACATTAAAGGTGATTTGTATGAGTATATGCTCGGAAAACTCACCACCGCAGGCATCAATGGTCAGTTTCGCACCCCACGTCATATAATCAAGCTAATGGTGGAGTTATTAGATCCTAAACCAACAGAATCTGTGGGCGACCCATCCTGTGGTACGGCGGGTTTTCTGGTTAATGTAATGGAATACCTGCGTCATAAATATTCCAGCCCTGAGCTTGTCGAAACACTGGAGGATGGCAGTAAAAGTTATCCTGGTGATCAGCTAGAGCCATATCGCGATCATTTGCAGAACGGTATGTTTAACGGTTTTGACTTTGATGTCACCATGCTGCGTATTTCTGCTATGAATCTCATGCTGCATGGCGTAGAAAACCCCAGCATTCACTATATGGATACCCTCTCTAAAGCGTTCCCTGAAAAATTCCCGATGGTAGCTGATGCCGATTCTAGAATGGGAAGCGGTTTGGATGTAATTTTGGCAAACCCACCATTCAAAGGTACTTTAGCGGAAGAGGATGTTCATCCGTCGCTGTTAAAGCTAGTCAAAACAAAAAAAACTGAGTTGTTGTTTATGGCGCTAATTCTGCGGATGCTTAAAATTGGTGGACGTTCTGCCACTATTGTTCCAGATGGCGTGCTATTTGGTGCGAGCAACGCACATGTAGCTCTTCGTCAACATCTTTTAGAAAACAACCAATTGGAAGCCGTTATATCATTACCTTCAGGAGTGTTTAAACCATATGCTGGAGTTTCAACCGCAATTTTGCTATTCACTAAGGGAGGTAGTACTAAGGATATACTTTTTTACGATGTGCAATCTGATGGCTTATCGCTAGATGATAAACGGTTAGTTGTGAGCAGCAATGATTTGCCTGACGTGCTGGAACAGTATCAACGATGGAAAAAAGGCGCAGCAGGGTTCGATGATCGCACTAATAAAGCATTTAAAGTGTCTGCAGATGAAATCCGCGCGAATAAATATGATTTATCAATAAATCAATACAAAGAAAAAATGTACGAAATAATACATTTTGATCCTCCCAAGTTAATTTTGGCGGAAATGCGAAAAATGGAGACTATGATTTTGGACGCGATAGTTGAATTAGAGGAAATGCTGTGAAATTCCTACCATTATCCGAAGTTTTAGATATTGTATCTCCAGGAGTTTTGACGTTTTCTGGTGACAGATTTTATTCTGCAACTGGTGATGTAGATGACAATGGAAATGTAGATGGGGAATTAGTTAACTTCAATGAGCGCCCATCAAGAGCAGATTTGCAGGTGAAATCTGGGGATGTTCTTTTTGCCCGTATGCAGGGTACAAGGAAAATTCTAATTGCAAATAGAGATCTTGAGAACAGATTGTTTTCAACTGGATTTTGTGCGCTACGACCAAAACAAGGAAAGCTCGATAGTGCATATTTAAGACATTTCTTGGGTTTAGTAAGTACTCAGAGGAAAAAAGACAATTTGTGTTCAGGAGCAACACAAAAAGCAATCAGAAATGACAAGGTATTAGATTTATTAATTCCATTACCTCATACATTAGACGAACAGCG
>CANNLO010000232.1 GCA_947505055.1 Methylococcaceae bacterium
CAATTCTCGAACTTTCAAGCCAACATCACCCTTCAACACCTTGTAACGATATTTTGTAACAGACACAAAATGGTATTGGATTTTAAAAACCGTCTGGCTTCCATAACGATAATCCATAAGTTAGCCCTCTTTTCTTACTTTTGGATTATCATAACTCAAGAATCATAGATAAATCTAACCGTCTGAAAGGCGGTGGTTTTAACCTTAAAACGGACGAAGAAAACATAATAAAAACATATTACATTTAAAAGTATAATGGAGTCGGATAACAACGCATTAGTACAACTACCTTATAATAAACAAAAGCTATATATAAATGCTTTCATTTTTGAATTTCCTTCAATCCTCAGCAAAATTTTTTTAGGTGTGAATTTTGGCTTTTTTGGGTCAAAAAGTCAGCATTGTCAGGCTAAAAACAATAAAAATATCAAATCATTATCATTACATTGATTTTATTAAATATTACCTGAGGAGAATTACTGATGCCCAACAGTTTTTTTTGTTAGAATCTTGTTGTTTCTAATTACTAGGTGAGAGAGGACGTATGATAAATAAAACCATTATTTTAACAGGAACACTACTATTAGCTAGTGTAGTATCTGGCCAAGCCTTAGCGCTTTGCGATGGATCAGCCCCATATACAACAATTGTTACAGATACAGCTACATTGTTCAGCAACAAAACGATTTGTGCTACGGGAAATGTTGATCAATGGCATGAATATCATGCAGCCAGCAATATTCTTGAAAAAATCGGCAACGGTACTGCTACCGGCGTCGACCCTAACGTTCCAGTTGGTAGTTGGAACACTACCGCCAACACTATTAGCTATACCTATACTGGCGATGCATCCAGCCCTTATAATTATACCAATGTATATTCAAATGGTAGCGATGAAGTCGAGCTTTGTGGAACTGGATCAATACGATTTACAGGAACACTCACAGCTGGAAAAGTACTTAGTGCTTGCCCTTAGCTTTATTCATTTTTATTACCCCCAAAGCCCCTTGCCTACCATTCACCGTAACAAGGGGTTTTTTATACCTTATTTGTCTTCACCACAAAAAAACCACCACATACAATAACGCACTACAAAACCATCAATGAACCCCACCCTTTTGGTCGCCACCACCCTATATTTTTTCTTTGTCATCTATGGCAGCCTGGTACCGCTTGAATTTAAAGAACTACCACTGGAAACAGCATTAAACCAATTTAAAAACATTCGACTTCTTCAGATAGGCACTGAGCACCGGGCGGATTGGATAGCCAATATTCTACTGTATATCCCCTTAGCTTTCGGACTCTCAGCCTCGCTTGGCAAGGTGCGACATCCGCTACTTCGCGGCTTGCTATCCGTTTTTATTTTAGCTTTTTGCCTTATTTTAGCCGTCGCTATTGAATTTACGCAGCTGTTTTTCCCGCCGCGCACCGTCTCAATCAATGATTTAATTGCTGAAGCCATGGGCACGGTAATCGGCATTCTAGGTTGGCAATTTTTTGGAGCGTACTTTTTTGATTTGTATCGCCGTATAATCCGGGGAAACTTGTTTTCGGCGCAAGCGGCAATTGTTTTTTATGTATTGATTTACGTTGCTCTAAGCTTATTTCCTTTCGATTTTGTCACCTCTGCGGAGGAATTAAATACAAAATTATCTCAAAGCAACGATGCATTTTTTCTGTCTTCGACTATGTGCAGCGCGGAACCTTTGCGTTGCGGCGTTAAATTAGGTGTTGAAATATTGGTGTTTCTACCCTTGGGACTGTTGTTTTGTTATTTGCCCTATTTACAAGCCCGTATAACAGTGACGGTGTTGTTTGGTTTTTTCCTAGGTCTTACTCTTGAGGTCACCCAAGTGTTTTTGTTGTCTGGCTCGGGGCAAGGTATTTCGGTGCTGACCCGCATGATAGGCATGGGAGCCGGAGCGGGCTTATTCATCTGGGCGAAACAACATGCTTTTGCCGATCTGGCCCGATTATTAAAACGTGTCACAGGATTTGCTGCTTTACCTTACGTAGTATTGGTTTTATCGATAAACGGCTGGTTTTCAGCTGCCTGGATAACACCCGATCAAGCCCTGATAAAGCTGGCTGATACCCATTTTTTACCGCTGTATTATTTTTACTACACCACTGAAACCGTGGCTTTAGTCAGCTTGCTAAGCATTATAGGCACGTATTTTCCAGTCGGATTACTGTGTTGGTCAATTTTTTTTAAGCGCAAACAACAAGCCCCCCATTGGTTTTATGTTGGATTGCTAGCCGCAGTATTTGCACTGATAGTCGAAACCGGCAAATTATTTTTGATTAATAAACATGCTGATCCTAGCGATGTTTGGTTTGCTTTTTTTGCTGCTGCCGGGTGCTATGCGTTTATGAACAGCTTGTTGCAATGGATTAATAGCGACAAATCCGCAAGCGAGCCGTCAAAGCTAGAAAATAAAGCACAAACGCTTAATCCAGTTCAGTCTGAAATGTCTGTTGATAAAATTGATAAACGCTGGCGCGGCGTAACCTTTTTATTAGCGGTTTTGACTGCTGTAGGGGTGTTTTATTATCCGCTAGCATCATTGTGGCTAGGACTTTTTTTAATAAGCTACAGCGTGTTGTTGGCGTATTTTCCTTACGCTTGGTTAATTGTTATTCCTGCCTTATTGCCGCTGATGGATTTTGCGCCATGGACGGGGCGCTTTTTCTTCGATGAATTTGATTTACTGCTTTTGACCACTTTGGCGGTTTGTAATTGGCAAAAACCAAAAACAAGTAATCGCTCGCTGTTATCAATACCTACGCTTTTATTACTGTCTATTTTCAGTGTGCTTTATGCCGTAAGTTTGTTCAAAGGCTTGCTACCTTTACCTGAGCTCAATGCCAACGCCTTCAATAATTATTATAGCAACTACAACAGCTTACGCGTTGGCAAAGGTTTTCTCTGGAGTTTACTGCTACTGCCTTGGCTACAGATTACGGTACGGCGTTATCGTTATGCCAAACACTATTTTGCTTACGGTGTTTTATTGGGTTTAACAGGTGTAGCATTATTCGCCATTATCGAACGCCTTGTTTTTACGAGTTTATTTGATTTTAGCAGCGACTACCGCATAAACGCCTTGTTCTCGACCATGCATGCCGGTGGTGGACATATTGAATCGTATTTAATGTTGAGCTTACCGTTTATCACCTTGTTGTTTGTAACATCAAAGCACCGCCTGCTTTATAGCGTATTGGGAATCTGTTTATTCATTATCAGTCTTTACGCACTGCTGATGACCTTTTCACGTGGCGGATATATCGGTTTTGTTATCAGCGGTATAGTGTTATTGCTGGCTTTAATGGTTTGCTTTATAAAACAGCTGCGTATTACCAAAACAGCGTTATTGATTTTGCCCTTGTTAGCAATTAGTTTGCTCATGGCTATGCCGGTCTTAAAAGGCAGTTTGATTCAGCAACGTTTTAACGTGGCAGACCAGGATCGCGACAGCCGCACCCAGCACTGGCAGGATGCCCTTGCCATGAGAGATGGTGGACTATCAACTACCTTATTGGGTATGGGTCTGGGCAGTTACCCGCGTACTTTTTTTTGGTTAAACACCGAAGACACCCATCCGGCCACTTATGAAATAGCTAATGAAAGCGGCAATCATTATTTGCGTTTACGTGGCGGCGATTCTTTCTTCATGGGGCAATACCTCAGTATCGAACCTCATACCAATTATCGTTTAGTGCTGGATGTTCGCGGCGAAACCGATAAACTGGCTTTGTCCACTTCCTTATGTGAAAAATCCGTGCAGTATTCCTTGCGTTGCAGTGCGGTAGTTACCCCAGCAAAGCCAGTCTGGCAACATGTCGAACAGCTTATAAACAGCAATGAAGTGGGTGAGCGCGTAGCAGGCGGCTTGTTAAAGCGACCTGTACAACTGGCTTTTTATAATGGTAACGGCTCAGGTAAATTGCTGGACGTGGACAATGTGCAGCTAATCAATGCAAGCGGCACTAAGCTGCTTAGGAACGGTGATTTTACCGAGGGCAGCGATTTTTGGTTTTTTGCAACCGAAAAACATAATCCTTGGCATATTTTTAATTTTTGGGTGCATCTGTTGTTCGATCTAGGTTGGCTGGGCGCAAGCGTATTTTTTATGTTATTTGCCAATGCCCTGTACAAACTTTGCCGGAAACTGCCAAGACAGAGCATCTTTGCGCCCGTTTTGTTAGCCTCTTTTAGCGGCTTCATGGTGGTTGGCTTTGTCGACAGCCCTTTTGATGCGCCGCGACTGACCTTGTTGTTTTTTTTATTGCTATTTTTTGCCCTGATGCGGACACCGCGAATCTGGGCGCAAGGATAGGATGAAAAATAACGTCATCCATTAAACACATTCAAAAATGGAACACGTATGACACGGATCGGACGGATTTACACAGATTTTTTACAAAAAAACCTACCTTTTTTTCTTTTCAATCCGCTTAAATCAGTATCGCCGGTTTTCTATTATCTGTTACACACGACAAGTTGCGATAGCCTATAGGATGCTGCCAACGCAAAAAGGCGCATCCTATCGTGCTCATCCAAATGAGTTTTTATAATCTTAGCCTTAAATGATAAATTACCGAACAATCTGAAATTAACTCTATAATCTGATAAAGTTAAAGCGTTGTATTAATCGGCTTCAACATTAAAATACCTATCCATTCAAATTGCTTTTTAAATAACGCGCCCCAAAATTATGATGACCAAACGCTATGTATCAATGATGGGACTTGCTGCAATTACCCTATTGTCAGTTATTATTTTTTTTGATACCTGGCAATCTATAGTCGATATATGGATAAGATCTGAGACCTTTGCCCACGGATTTATCGTTTTACCAACCAGTCTCTGGTTAATCTGGAAAAACAAAGCCATTCACGGCTTTTTGCTTAATCCTGACAAGACCAGCTGGTTGGGTTTTGCGTTTGCCTTGGCTAATGGCTTTCTCTGGCTCCTAGCTTCTTTGGCGAATATATTGGTTGTCGAGCAATACGCCATAATTGGTATGCTGATTGGCGCTTACTGGTTTTTTCTGGGCAACAAACCCAGTAAAGCCATTTTGTTTCCACTGGCATTTTTATATTTTATGGTGCCGGTCGGAGAAGCGCTTATAACGCCTCTGATGGGATTTACCGCTGACTTTGTCATTGTTATGCTCAGACTTACCGGCATTCCTGTCTATCGTGAAGGCTTCCAGTTTACTTTAATATCCGGGCAGTGGTCTGTTGTCGAAGGCTGTAGCGGTTTGCGCTATCTGATTGCCTCAATTACCCTGGGCGTTATTTACGCTTACATCACTTATACCAAGCTCTATAAACGCATCATATTTACCTTTTTTGCTATTTTCACTCCCGTCCTCGCTAATGGCTTAAGAGCCTATATGATCGTCATGATCGGTCATTTTAGCAGTATGAAACTGGCAACCGGTGTAGATCACATAATCTACGGTGCCGTTTTCTTTGGTATAGTAATTTTTACTATGTTCTATATAGGTTCTTTCTGGAGAGATCCCTTACCGGAACATAATCAACAAGCCATCCAAATTTCAGAGCACACTTACAACAACGGCCAACTGTGTTCGATCATTGGTGTCATTCTGGTTTGTAACCTGATATGGCCCTCAACAGCCAATTGGATGACCACTTATCATCAACGGCAAACTCAAATCCAGGAATTATTAAAAGACGATCAAAACTGGCAAACCACCGCCGCACCAAACTGGGAATGGCAACCTCACTTTGCAGGAACAGTTACCGAATCACTGAACTATTTCAATGATAAAAATGAAAACATCACAGGCGTTTACCAGGCTAATTTTGGTGAAGAAACGCCAGAAGCCAAACTGGTCAGCAGCCAGAATTTATTTATTCGACAAAAAGATAAAACCTGGCGAACCTTTAAACAAGAACCCCTGACTCTACCAAACAGCCTAACTGGCCAGGGCGTCCCGGCCAAGGTCAATTTAACCATCCTTAGAAATCGTGCCAATGAAGAAAAAGATATCATTATCTTATCCTGGTACAAAGTTGGCCCTTATACTACAAATAACGACTACATCGCCAAACTCTATCAGTTATTAAAACGATTGACTTTTAACACAGAACCAGAGATTTACATGACAGTGTTTAGTCAAGCCTCAAATGATAATCATGAACAAAAAATCATGTTATTGTCGGAGTTGATTAAAGAGTTTAATTAGACGTTTGGCCAATAAATAAAGAAAATGCATTATTGATTGCCTCTGTAATTCACATAAAGTCTTATGTTTTTAGTCATTCTAAAAATTTAACTTAATTTATAAACTATCAATCATTACCCCTAATGAACTGGATCATATATATCATTTTCTTCTGGTCGCTTTGTTTGCTGCTACTTTGGCTATGGAAGGCATCCTTATTTAAAAAAACATGGCTAGAACCCTACTTTGCAGAGACGCCGGTACTTATTGAAAGTGATGACTGGGGGCCGGGCGGAGACTTTCACGCCATACGATTGCAAAATCTGCTCACAGCACTTAATCAGCATAAAGATAGTATAAACAGACCCGCTATTTTGACCGCAGACATGGTGTTGAGCATACCGGACATGCAAAAAATCACTTTGGCCAATGATGGCAGTTACCATAGAAAAACACTCGAAAGCTTCCCTGAAATTTATAAGACCATGCAAGCGGGCATTAAAGCAGGCGTTTTTGTGCCACAGCTACATGGACTTGAACACCTGAATGGCAAAGCTTTTGCCCTGCTCTCGCAACAAAATGAACATCGCCTGACACAAGCCAAAACTACAAACAACTGGTGGGACTGGGAAACACTTGATCCTCCCCTGCAAGGACACTATGTTGATGGTAGCACCTTACCAACAACGCCAATTACTGAACTGGAAGCCACAGAAATCATCACTGACGCCAGCCGCCTTTTTGAACAACTTTTTGGCTGCCCAAGTCTAAGTACAGTTGCACCCTGTTACTTATGGAACGATACCATAGAACAAAAATGGTCTGAAAATCAGATATCGGTTATCCAAACAGCCGGCTATCGATGCACGTCCCGCAATGAAACAGGAAAATATTATCAAGACAAGCCCTTACTTCGCGTCGGCGATAAAAACAACTTCAACCAGATTTATCTGGTCAGAAACATTATGTATGAACCGGTCGATGGCCGAAACACTACCGAATCAGCCTTTCAGGATGCTTTAATTGCCCACAGACAAGCATTGCCCCTCACCATCTCCACACATCGCTATAATTTTACTCGTAGTGAAGAAGCCTTTGATTCATCCTTACAAGGGCTTAACGACTTATTACAAAAAATCACCGCAACACTGACTGGCACCCGCTTTGTATCATCTGCAGAATTAGGACAATTTTTGCATGATTCAAAAC
>CANNLO010000233.1 GCA_947505055.1 Methylococcaceae bacterium
ATTGAAGCCGTTATTCATGAATCTGAATCTTCTTACACACAGTTGCTGATGCTTAGCGTCATGCTCACTACTCCTGTATTGCCGGATTTTATGCGGCAGGTCGTTGCTGAAACCAAACGGATTTACCAACTCAATTTGGCAGCAGATGCTTGGGAGTCTTTTTTACTGGATCGCTCTCGAATCTTACCTGGCTTGAATGATTTATCCGCCTCAACACTTAAGAAAAGCGGCAATAATATTATTCGCACCTTGGTGGAGGCTGATTACCTTAATAACAATAAACAGCGCCGTTTACAGCCCGTTTATGTACTACCAGAAACCCGCCGTTGGTTACACACGCTAAACAGAGAAGACCTAGAACCCGTTATGGAATGCACGTTATGAAAGCACTACAAAGCCGACTCGATTTAATTCTGGAAAGGATAGAAAACCCTCGTTTTCTTAACAATGATGGTTTGGGTAATGAAATTGGCTTTTGGATTTTTGACTACCCCGCTAAACACGAGCTGCTGGTTAGGGACTACCTTACGCATCTAAGCGACAAACTGAACAAACGCGGCTACCACTTCATCAACATCAATATCTACGCGCTACTCATTGAGATGTTAGCGTCAAGAGGACTGCTAGAGCGAACGTTTATCCGTGAGAAACAAGCCGGTGTTGAGGCACTGAAAAACACCTTGGCGGGTCCACTTAGCCAGAAAAAAATTGCTGACTTCATCATCGAAAAGACCCAGCCAGACAGTTTGGATTTTGTGCTGTTATCGGGATTGGGCAACGCTTGGCCGTTGGTGCGAGGACATGAGTTGTTAAGTGCCTTGCAAGATGTGATGGGAAAAACGCCGTTAGTCTTGTTTTATCCCGGCGAATACAGCGGTCGTGATCTGCATCCTTTCGGACTGATTGACTCTAAAAACTACTACAGAGCATTTAAACTGGTGCCAGAAGACGGCAAACACGTAACGCAGGGACTATCATGAACATTGAACAGCTTTTTTCCAAACCACTGACACGCGACATCAACGGCGTTGTTAAAGCCGAGCAAGTCGATAACAACAATGTCTACGTTGAGCTGGATGAATACGTCATCACGCAAGAGTTAGACCGGCATTTCCGACGTTTTTTTGAAATCTATAATCCTTCAGTTAACCCTCGTAATCCTGCCGTAGCCAGTAAAATTGGCGTATGGGTCTCAGGCTTTTTTGGCTCAGGCAAATCACATTTCATTAAAATACTGGCTTACTTACTGGAAAATCGTGGTGTCGAAAAAGACGGTGAAAACTATCATGCCCTCGATTTCTTCAAAAATAAAATTAACGATGCCCTGCTGTTTGGTGATATACACAGTGCAGTGTCAAAGCCAGCCGATGTGATTTTGTTCAATATCGATTCCCGAGCTAACACTGATGATGGCGATAACGCCATTCTTAAAGTCTTTCTTAAAGTCTTCAATGAACGGGTTGGATACTGCGCCGATTTTCCTCACATTGCCCACATGGAACGGGAGCTGGATAAACGTCATCACTATCAGGCATTCAAAACTAAATTTGCCGAGCTAACCGGCTCAAGCTGGGAGGAACAACGCGATGCCTATGATTTTTATCGGGATGAACTGGCAGAAAGCTTAGCCGCCGCCACGCAACAAACCCTTGCATCAACGCAGCAATGGGTCGAGAAATTAGAAGCCAACTTGCCACTGGACATTAGTAACTTCTGTAAATGGGTCAATGATTACCTAGATCGCAATGGCGATAGAAATATTCTCTTCATGGTGGACGAAGTAGGACAATTTATCGGTAAAAACACCCAAATGATGTTGAAATTGCAGACCATTACCGAAGACTTAGGGGCGATTTGCGGCGGTCGTGCATGGGTCATTGTTACCTCGCAAGCGGATATTGATGTTGCTATTGGTCAATTTGAAAAACGGGAGGGTGATGATTTCTCAAAAATTCAGGGACGCTTTTACACGCGCTTACAACTGTCCAGCTCGAATACCTCAGAAGTGATCCAAAAGCGTCTGCTGGAAAAAACCACCACGGCAGCCGAAGCACTTGCCACGGTGTTTGCAGAAAATGGCGACATCCTGCGTAATCAACTCAGCTTCGACAAAACCACCACCGCCGCACTGAATAGCTACACTGATGCACCATCCTTTGTTGATAACTATCCGTTTGTGCCTTATCACTACTCCTTAGTGCAAAAGGTCTTCGAGTCTATTCGCACAAAAGGGGCTACCGGTATAAACTTGGCAATGGGTGAGCGCTCATTACTCGATGCTTTTCAGTCGGCGGCCAAGCAAGTTAAAGATCAGGACATTGGCGTACTGATACCTTTTTTCTGCTTTTATTCACCCATTGAGAGCTTTCTTGAACCGGCGGTCAAACGCACCATCGACCAAGCCTGTGAGCTTAAAACCTTAACCGAAGGGGATTGCAAGTTACTCAAAACCCTGTTTCTCATTCGTTATGTTGATGTCCTCAAAAGCACCTTAGACAACTTGGTTACACTCAGCATCGAGCAAATTGATACCGATAAAATCGCCCTAAAAAAACAGCTTGAAGACAGCCTGAATCGCCTAGAGCGAGAATTATTGATTGCCCGTAACGGTGATGAATTTATCTTCTTAACCAATGAAGAAAAAGAAATAGAAAATGAAATTCAACACACCGATATTGATCCCTCAGAACTGACCACCAAGCTCGCCAATAGCATTTTTGATGGTCTGTTACCCAGACAAAATGTCTACCGTTATCCCGTCAATAAACAAGATTTTGCCATCAGCCGCTTTTGCAATGGTCATCCTCGCGATGGCACAACCCTAGAAGATTTGGTGATTAAAGTCATTTCACCGATGGATGTGCATTACGATAGCTTTATCCATGACCAAGCCTGTCTTAACTACAGCTTAGAAGGTGACGGGTGTGTCTTAGTGAAATTACCCGATAATCTGCGACTTTTCGGCTACAAAGGCTTAGACGGAGACCTTGCCCGCTTCGTTAAAACCGATCGTTTCCTTAAGCAAAATGCGGGGCAGCGACCCGAGCAAGAATACCTCTTGCGTGAAAAGCAGATGGAAAATATCGAACGCGATAAACGTCTGCGTCATGATCTGGAGCAGCTTTTTACCGAAGCGACTATCTATGCCATCGGAGCCAAATTACAGCCCAAGTCTTCGACACCTGCCGCCATGCTTGACGAGGCTTACCAATATGTCATCGAAAATACTTTTGCCAAATTAACACTATTAAAACCCACACCCGGTGATGTCTTGCGAGAATTACAAGCCGTATTAACGGCAGATGACATGGCGCAACTCAGCCTAGATCTTTCTGATGTCGTCTGTAATCCCGAAGCGACCCGTGAAATTGAACTGGTTATCTCACTTAAAATAGAACGCAATGAGCCAGTGTACTTACGCGACCTCATTAACCGCTTTAGTCATCGTCCCTACGGCTGGCAAGATAATGAAATTCTGCTATTAATAGCCCGCTTGGGCTTGGCAGGTAAAATAAGCTTTACCTTAAACGGTGATTTACCGCTTAAAAAAGCCTACGAACCCTTTACCAGCGTCCGTAAACGCGGAGAAATTAGAGTCCAAAAAATCCGTCAACACGACGAACAGCAGCTCAAAAAAGCCGCGAGTCTGGTTAAAAAGCTCTTCAACAAAGTTTTCACCGGCTCAGGCGAAAAAGAGCTTGCCGAGCTAATCCACCAAGAACTGAAAAAATGGCAAGAACAATTAAACACTTTCCATAACAAAGCGCAGACAGGTCATTTTCCGGGTAAACAAGCCATTGAATTGGGCTTGGCTTTAGTGGCTGGACTGCTTGAACAAAGCAATAGCTTTAACCGAATTCAACGCCTGCTTGAAGAAGCCAAAGCACTGGAAGACTTTTCCGAACAGTTTGAAGACCTCGACGACTTTTACAACAGCCAATTCCAGACCTGGCAAGCCCTCAGCAAAGCCCTGAATGACCAATTTAAAGCCAATCGTCCAACGCTGGAAAAAGACCCGTCTGCCAAAAAAGCCTTAGACGAATTACAACGTATTTATCAATTAACGACACCGTATGACCAGCTTAAGTCTATCAATCCGTTAATTGAGCAAGTACAGAAAATCAACAGCCAGTTGATGCAGGCTAAACGCCAAGTCGCCCATCAACAACTCAACGGCTGTATTGAACGGGTGCAAACCGCCCTGACCGAAGCCAGTGCGCCACCTGATTTACAAAATAAAGCCCTGCATCCCTTACAACTGTGTAAAAAGCGCATTGATAATACCGACTCCATTGCTCAACTGACCAGTGAACAAACTGAAATACTCAGTTATGAAGACGATGCCTACGAGCTAATCAATCGCCATATTGAATCCCAACGCCAAAAAGACACTATCGACAAAATAGCAGAACCCACAGTCGTTTTGTCGCCCCCTAAACGTACCGTCACCATTAGCCACGCCGACCTCATGGCAGGTCAAACCGACCACAGCTTTATTGAAACGGAAGCCCAAGTGGAACACTATATCAACCGGTTACGGGATAAATTACTGAATGCCGTCAGAGACGGTGATAGAGTTCGGCTAAAGTAGCAGTGTGGACAGGTTTTTGCCAATCTATAATTAGACACTCAGAGAAATTATGAATATTCAAAAAAATTAACACTGGGTTCCGAAATTTTACCTAAAACAGTTTTCTACGCCCGAAACTCGCTGTGGAAAAAATCTACAAGTTTGGATATTTGATAAAGAAACAGACAGTGCACCATCGTTGGTAAACGTCAAGAGTGTATATGCTAAACGTTATTTGTATTCACCTACTAATGGTAATGGTGAAACAATAGAATGAACACCAACAACATCAAAACCCGTAAAGTGGATTTTCGCTAGCAATCCACCCTTTTGGTATTACACCGATGGCGGTTTGCTAGCGTGACTGTGAAAGTATTCGGTTTTTGAAACTGTAAACACAATATGTTGTATTTAAAATAGAAATTTACACTATATATTGAAATATGAATAAATAATTCTGAATACTTTCACAGTCTCTAGCGCCAAAACGCCCTATGCACTAATGATTACAACAAACACCTTATTAATAGTTGGAGCCGGTGCAAGTGTACCCTATGGGTATCCTGTTGGCTTTCAGTTAAGAAACAAACTATGCAATCCTGATAATTTGCAAGACCTTGCCGAATTTGTAGATAAGAGCTTAATTAAAAAATTCTGTGAAGAATTTTCATCCGCACAGAGATATTCAATTGATTCATTTCTTTCGCACAGAGCGGATGAATACATAATATTAGATGGCGAAAATCAATCGCAATTTACATTTGGAAAATTAGGTAAATTAGCAATTGCAAGTCAATTGCTTAAATGCGAAAGTCCAATCAACTTAGAAAATCCCATTGACGCAAACGATCATTGGCTCATGTACTTATGGAGCTGTCTTACACGAAACGACCTTCCAAAGTCGGAATTCAAAAATAATAACATCAAAATTATCACGTTCAATTATGATCGAGTCGTAGAGCAATATTTTCAAACTGTCTTAATGAAATATTATGGCGTAGGTCTGGATGAAGCAATAGATCTGAGAAAGCATATTGAAATAATTCATGTATATGGGGTTTTGCAAAAATTGGAAGATCGGCCCTACGGAAAAATAGATGATCTTTCCAAAGCCTCTGAATGCATTAAAGTAATACCTGAAGCTAGAAAAGAGGATGAAACGGAGTTTACAAGAGCAAAGGAGATCATCTCTTGGGCAAATAAAATTTGTTTTATTGGTTTTGGTTTTGATGAAATAAATTTATCGAGGCTTGGCTTAAATAGGCCGTTTTCTAAACTGTGGTGCAAAGATTTAGACGGAGCGTACTTTCCGAACCCAGGATCTGTTCAATACGGATTTTCAAGATACAAAATGACAACAGCTGAAATTAACGAAGTAATGAAAAGATTGAATGGTGGATTCGTTATAGCACCTGGGATAATTCAGCATAAAGTAAGCAGAAAAGGCGTAGAAAAATTAAAAACACTTGGATATTTGAAGCATATTAACTTTTTCTCGGAGTCATGACAGATTATTGCAAGAATTGGCTACATACGTAGTCTTTAACTATGCAGCCAATCTGGTAACCCTACTCTTTATAGATATACACAATGAACACCAACAACATCAAAAAATACGCCCCGCAAGCCCGCCGTGCCTTTATCAGTGCGGTCATGAAGCGATTAAACGAATTAGGCATTTATAGCGATCAGCAAATCGCTGAGGCTTCAATACAAGGCGAATTGCTCATCATTGAAGGGCGCAGTGTTGATATCGCCATTAAACAGCGGCGCGAGCGTTTAATCCATAAAGTGCAACAGTTTGGCTTTGTTAATTTCGTAGAGCACATCGCCTACACTTGGTTTAACCGGCTTTGCGCCATACGCTTTATGGAGTTAAAGGGCGACTATCTGGAACATGGTCTGCGGGTATTGTCGCATCCAGAAAAAGCCAGCGGCTTTGAAATCCTCGACCACGCCCAAGATGTGGCGGAAGGCTTAGGTCTGGATCGCAACCACATCGTCGAACTGAAACTGGCAGGCAACCAAGACGAAGCCCTGTATCGCCTGTTGTTGCTGGGACAATGCCACCAACTGCATCAAGCTATGCCGTTTCTGTTCGAAGCTCTGGACGATGAAACCGAACTGCTGCTGCCCGACAACCTGACCCGCACCGATTCGATACTGCGCGGCTTGGTGGACAACATCCCCGAAAACGACTGGCAACCCGTCGAGATCATCGGCTGGCTGTACCAGTTTTATATCTCCGAAAAGAAAGACCAAGTCATTGGCAGCGTGGTCAAAAGCGAAGATATTCCCGCCGCCACCCAGCTATTCACCCCCAACTGGATCGTCAAATACTTGGTGCAAAACTCGGTCGGTCGGCAATGGTTGATGACCTATCCCGATTCCGGCCTGAAGGCACAGATGGAATACTACATCGAACCCGCCGAGCAGGAACCGTCGGTGGTCGAGGCTTTGGCCGCCATCACCCCGACCAGCATCGACCCCGAAACCCTCAAAGTCCTCGATCCCGCCTGCGGTTCCGGCCATATCTTGGTCGAAGCCTACGACATCCTCAAAGCCATTTACGAAGAACGCGGTTACCGCGTCCGCGACATTCCCAAACTGATTCTGGAAAAGAACCTGTACGGTCTGGACATCGACGACCGCGCCGCGCAACTGGCCGGTTTTGCACTGATGATGAAAGCCCGCGAAGACGACCGCCGCATCTTTACCCGCGACATCAAGCTCAACGTGCTGGCGATTCAGTCCAGCCAACAC
>CANNLO010000234.1 GCA_947505055.1 Methylococcaceae bacterium
AAGATTCCCTTTCTCAGTCATGTTTTCTTCTTTCTCATAAATAACTGCGATCCGAACTCGCCCTGCCGGAATTTCATCGGGTAACTTAAGATTTAAATGATGATTTACAGGTAAAAAAACTTCTGTTTCAAAATAGGCTTGCATAATCTATTCCTTGGTAATTTTACTAATTTAATCAATCAACACATTATCATTTAACGGGTTTTACTTGAGCGTGTGATAAATATTGGTTCTATCTGAATTCACAGCCGATTGCCTCGATTCCTCTGCGTTTCATCGAAGCTACTTGCTTTACAAACACCCTCTGAAACTGTTTCATTATCGAGGGTTTGTAAAAAACGCTGATATTCAGCATGGATCATATATCATCCTTATTTACCACAGTCACTTGGCCGTTCATTAGCATGGGTAGTAGCCAGTCTCTAAACAACATAAGCTGTTGATTTTCAAATACCCCCTCTTTTATTTTTTCAAACCATGGGGTCACAGCACCATGATATCTGGCGGCAATTGCATCATTAGGTATGACAATCATTGAATCCTTTAAAAATTTGAAATGTCTAGCATAACCATTGTTTGATAGATCAATACCTGCAACAGTTTGATATAGCAAATAACCTGGCATTCTTTTGTTATTTGAAATTAATACTTGAGTACCATCAGCGCCTCTTGCATATTCAAAGTTAACTAATTTGACTATGCGCGTGTGGTCTCCAAAAACAATATGAGGCTGTGTTGGCTTTATTAATGCTGATTTATCGTCAGTAAAGCCACAAATATAATCTTTGCTTTGATCGATAACGGGAATGGAGCCAGTTAACAATATTTCTTGATTTAAAACTTTGTTTGACGCTGGTGTTTTACCTAAAACATTTCCAACAATATCAGCACTCCACCCCTCCGGTATTTCTCTTTTCAGCGCTGAGTTATAAACCATCTTGCCACCTGATGTTTTATAGGGCTTGCCGTTGGCATCAGGGAAATCAAACTGCACAAACCAATAGTCGTACAAAGTCTTCGCCATTGCTTCTAATTCTGTATTGATGCGGTTGTTGAGTTCGATTTTTGCATCAATTGAAGTAAGTAATTTAGCTACCTTGTTCTGCTCATCAATATTAGGAATTCGAATATTGAAACCTGCCATCTCATTTAAAGCTATTCGATCAACAGTGGCCCCTCTTACGGTATTAGAAATTATTGTTTGTTGAAATTCAGGCGATAAATAGGCATATAGTAAATACTCAGGAATAACTTTGTTCGATTTAAGTCTTAATAATCCCATTCTGCGACCGAGGCACGCACGAATACCATCGGGCATTAATGCCGCTTCCCCTAATCTGGTTTCATAAGAGAAAAGTAGATCTCCTTTTTGGGGTGTAACTCGCTTCGTCCATTTTTTGAAATCAGCTTCATTTAGAAATGCTGATTTGGAAAGATCAAAGCGTCCTTTTTCCAAACTAGAAATACTCAAAAAGTAAGGCCCGAACTCAGTTTTTTTTGGTGTTGCATGAGGGCCATCGTAAATTTCAGTAATTGCACCAATAGTTGTATAGTTATTTTTCATTTAACTTCAATCCAGCCAACTGCTGCTTAATCTCAACTTCCAAGTTCCTAGACTGCCCAAACAAGCTTTCCAAATGTTCACTAAAGCCCTGCATCTTGGCGGCAAACTGTTCCGGCGTAATATCGCTATACTCAATCTTTACATCAAAATATTGTCCTGCACTCAGCGAGTAATTCTTGGCGGCGATGTCGTCGTAACTCACTACCACCGAAAAATCTTCTTCAGCAGTTTTGCTATTAAAGACCTCAATAATCCGTTGTTCTTCGTCTGCTGAAAGCACGGTACGCTGGTTTTTACCGTCTTTAACTTTTTGGCCAAGATTTGAGGCATCGATTAACACCACCGTGTCTTTATTACTGGCATCCATAAATAGAATGGAGACATTGGTACCAGTGGTGGCAAAGATATTGCTGGGCATAGACACCACACCGGCTAATAGCCGGTCATCAATGAGTTTTTCACGAATTTTACGATCAATACCCGCTTGAGCGGTAATAAAACCGGTGGGCACGACCACGGCGGCTTTACCTGCGGCTTTAAGCGAATAAATGATGTGTTGCAAAAATAACTGATAAATCGACATTTTATCGACATCTTTAACCGGCACTTTGGGAAGGCCGGCAAAAAAAACGCAGTTTGTTTTCTTTACTGTCTAGCTCATCTCGAAAATCACTAAAATCTAAATTAAAAGGCGGATTAGAGACGATGTAATCAAACTGCTTTAAGGCTTTGCCGTCTTTATGGGCAGGATGCAAGATGGTATTACCCTGAATGACATTGGGAATAAAATGCACCAAGTTATTCAAGATTAAATTTAAACGCAGCAAATTAGAGGATTTTTGGGAAATATCTTGGGTATAAATACTGCAACGATTTTCACCGATGGCATGGGCCACGTTCATTAATAAAGTGCCGGAACCGGCGGAAGGATCATAACAACTGACATTTTTAATCTGGCCTTGTAGGGCTATGGGCACCAAAATTTCCGCCATAATGCGTGCTACGGCATGAGGCGTGTAATATTCGGCATATTTACCACCGCTATTACTGTTGTAGTCTTTGATTAAGTATTCAAAGATGGTCGCGTAAAAATCGTATTTTTGGTTAAAGATACGCTCAAAACTAAACTCGACTAATTTATTAATGATGGCCTTGCAGAAACTATCACGCTTAGAGCCATCCGAAATAAACTCACTGACCCGATCAAACAAGCGAATTTTCTCACCGCCATCGGTCATCACCGAGAACACCTCGTTATTGGTCACGGCAATATCCATTAAGGTATCGTCAAATAACTTGGCAAAATCAGCAGCGTTTTGTTGGCTAAATAGATAGCCGATAAAATGCACAGGTTTTAAACGCGCGGTATTGGCCGGCATGGTCATCTGTAACATTTCCAGCTCATCGCTAGTCATTGCTGAAAGTGCGGCTTCCCATTGCTCGGCGTTAGCGATGGTTGTATCTAGCTTTTTAGCTTCAAAAGCGAATTTATCGTTTAAGAATTTATACAAAAACACCTGGGTGATGATCTTGAACTCGTTACCATCATTGCCTAAACCATAATTGGCGCAAATACCTTTTAAACTATCAATTAACTCTTTGGTTTTTTGTTGAAACTCAATTTCTACCACGTAGGGGAATCCTGTATTAAATTTATTGATGCTGATTCCCAAGCTCCGCTTGGGAATTCATATGCTACAAGCTCAAGCTTGCTTTATTTTGGGAAGCTAGAGCTTCCATGGTCGCGTTCCCAAGCAGAGCTTTGGAACGAGGCTAGCTTGGGAACGCGCCGAAAAACACCTGAGTGATGATCTTGAACTCATTGCCATCATTACCTAAACCGTAATTAGCGCAAATACCCTTTAAACTATCAATTAACTCTTTGGTTTTTTGTTGAAACTCAAGTTCTACCACGTAGGGGAATCCTGTATTAAATTTATTGATGCTGATTCCCAAGCTGAGCTTGGGAACGCGCCTAAATTTATACAAAAACACCTGAGTGATGATCTTGAACTCATTACCATCATTACCTAAACCGTAATTGGCGCAAATACCCTTTAAACTATCAATTACTCTTTGGTTTTTTGTTGAAACTCAATTTCTACCACGTAGGGGAATCCTGTATTAAATTTATTGATGCTGATTCCCAAGCTCCGCTTGGGAATCCAGATGCTGCAAGCTCTAGCTTGCTTTATTTTGGGAAGCTAAAGCTTCCAAGGCCGCGTTCCCAAGCAGAGCTTGGGAACGAGCCTAAAGCTGTTTTACTCCAACCATTATAGAATGCTTAACTTAATGGCAGACACACCACCTACCACGCCCGCGCTCCCGTATTATATTCATGCAAATATTCAGCGACGATTAAGTGATTAATAGATCGTGCCGTGTCTGGATTAAGCTTGAGGTCTTGTTGAGTATTAAACTGACGTATTACTAAAGGCATCATCAGGCGTTCAAAGTAGCTTTCATTATCCATTATTTGGCTGTTTTCCAAAACCTGCTCATCTATATCGTGCTTAACGCCTGATAAGGCTTCAAAGATATGCCGCTCATGGTTAGAAAAACCACCCTGCTCTAGCAAGCGCTTATGAAGTCGGGTGTATTTAGGATCGCCTTGATATTTTTGTTTAAGCTGGTTATTTTGACGATTGAGTTCTTTAACTTGCTCATGGATTTTATCGAGAGCGCCAATATTAGTGTTCATTTCTTCTTGCGTGACTTCGCTTAAGTTTTTCTTTTTAAATAAGCGTTCTAATTCTGCTTTGAGCGATACAAACTTAGGATCTTGTTGATCAAAATTACTGGCTAAAGCTTCACGCGTGCGTCTTAAAGTATCTTTTAACTTGTCGGCTAAAACTAACTCTGCTTCGCCAATTTTAACAAACTTAAAAATGACGTCTTCTAAAGCGACATTAAGCAAATTTGTGGTGTCTGTGCCTTTTTCTATCGCGGCTATTTGATTAAGTAAATCCAGATGATTGCTGGCTTCTCGATACAAGACATTTAGCTTTTGAAAGTCCAGCTGCGCTAAAAATTCATCATCAACTTGTAAGCGGATAATGTTGTATAAACTTCTCGCATCCGCTAGGGCTTTTTTAATGGCCAGTACTGCATCACGGTCTTGTATTTCATTAATTTGCTGAGAAAAGTTTTCTGCATTTTTTGTATCAAAGCGAAATAACGCATCTTTAATGGCATTAATCTCTGCTTTGATTTCATCTTGCGACTTAAAAAGATGTGAGTAATGCTCTAATTCATCACCTAATTCTGCTTGTAACTCATCAAAATAGGCTTTATTGGTGACATCGAATTCTTTTTGTATATCGGCAAAATCAACAATATAACCATAGCGAAAGTTTTTGTAAGTTCGATTGACGCGGGTCAAGGCTTGCAACAAATTGTGTTTACGAATCACTCGCCCTAGATACAATTTCTTTAAACGCTTGGCATCAAAACCTGTGAGCAGCATGTTATAGACGAATAGAATATCAATCTTACCGACTTTAAAATCTTCAACCCATTCATTGCGCTCTTGTTTTGTGCCAATATCATGCAAGATCAATTGGGCGCTTTTAACTTTATTGTCTTGTTGCCGCTTTACTTTATAACTTGGCGTAGGCTCACTCACCTTGGCATCTTCTACCTTATGAGTCGCATAAACCTCGTTAAAAATAGTAAACATTTGCTTGGCTTGTTCTGAGCTATCGCAACTAACCATGCCGCCAATACTGGCATCATTCATGGCGCCCCGACTCTTTTCAAAGTCCGTGATAATTTAGGCTAACATGGGTTCAACAAAACGAGCATGGGCATAAAGCTGTTTTTTATCGATGTCGCCTTGCGCCACTTCGACTTCTTTTAAGGCTTGCTGTAGTGCTATTTTGTAATGGCTGGCAATTTCCTCACGAATTAAACGCAATGTGTAACCATCAGCTATGGAGGCGTTGTAATAATATTTGTGAATATAATCGCCAAATAACACCCGTGAATTGTAATCTTCGCCTAATAAAGGTGTACCGGTTAAGCCGATCTTGATGGCATTCCTATCTGATTGATCTAAATTGGCTAAAAAACTGCCTTTTGGATTATAACTACGATGTACTTCATCGAGAAAATACACCCGTTGAATGGCGACATCATAATCTAAGGTTTGCAAGACATCCGGATCATCTTTAAATTTTTGGATATTAACGACGGTGATTTCAGGCTTGCCAGTGTTGTTATGTAGCACTTTGGTGGCTTTAATGGCGGTAGAAAAGGCTTCGCGTGAGCTAATGCTATGCACAATTAAGCCACGACTGGTAAATTCTCGTTGGGCTTGGGTTAATAAATCTAAGCGATCAACGATGAAATAGAACTTTGGAATGATGTTTTTGCGTTGATAATAATCTTGTAAAAAGCGGACGTTATAGTAAGCCAGCGCCGTTTTTCCGCTGCCTTGGGTATGCCAAATAATGTCCTTTTTAACACCCGCCTCCAATTTCTTTTCAATCGCCTTAGTTGCAAATAGCTGAGGATAGCGCATGACATGCTTTTGCACGCCGTCGGCTTCTTGTACATAGGCTAAGGCATATCGTAAAACGAAGGCTAAACGATCATGGCTAAGTAAAGAGGTTCACAGCCTATTAGTGGGTTTATCGGGGGATTTATTGCTTAGAAATTCTGGGTTATTCTTGATGACTTCAAGATTATTATCTTTGAGTAGGCTATTTTCTACAGCGTCATCGTGTGCTTTTAATAAATTGCTAAGATTAAGTGTTTCTTCTTCTCGAAAGTAATTAAACACCGGCTGGTAATAGGAGCTACTAGCATAAAAAGCACCTTGTATGGGTTCTGGCGAGCCATCTTCATAGTCCATATTATTAGAGAACAGCATTAATTGAGTGATATTTACAAAGCGCCGAAATTTTGGGTTTTGAAAACGTTTATTAATGCGCTCACGTTCTGCCAAGACTCCATCTTGATTGTTGGGTTTTTTGACTTCGATAAAAACTAGGGGCAAGCCATTAATTAGCAGGGTGATGTCAGGTCTAAATTCTTCTTCGCCATTTTTATAGGTTAATTCGGTAACGACATGAAAGCGGTTGTTTTTGAAATGGCTAAAATCAATGAGTTTAATGCCGGACTGGTCTAAGAGCTTGTCATAGAAGGCTTTGCCTAAATCTTCGTTGTCTAAAGTCAGCTTGATGTCTTCATATCGACGACTGATATCACTTTGATCAGCATCAGGATTAATGGCAGCGATAGCTTCTTTGAAGATATTGGGGAAAATATTAGTATCTTCATCCCACAAAGCGTTTTTTAGTGATAAATATTCATAACCTAAACTGACTAAATGTAATAAACAGGGGATTTTTACACGCGAGTCTTCGTTAAATTTCATTTTTTAGCGTCAAACTACCAAGTAAGTTAAGGGAATGTTCTATTTTTATCATATACCATACTACTTATACTTGATTGGGTGTGATTATATCTTTGATTATGCTTAAATTTTTTTTAAAACCTAGCAAATTTTTGCTAGGTTGATTAAAAAATTTTCAAGCTTAGGAAATTTTTTCTGGACTGAATAAAAATACTTTAAGCCTAGGAAATGTTTTCTGAACTGATAAAAAGATTTTTAAGCCTAGAAAATCTTTTCTACGCCGATTAAAAACATTTCAAGCTTATAAAATTTTTGCTGCGCTGAATAAAAATTTTTTAAGTCTAGGAAATTTTTTCTGAACTTAAAAAAAATATTTTAAGCCTAGAAAACTTTTGCTGAGTTGAAT
>CANNLO010000235.1 GCA_947505055.1 Methylococcaceae bacterium
TCGCTTACGCGCACCGAAGACAAAAGATATCGGCTATGTGCGCCGTACCATTAATGAATTCTTAATGCCTTTTGCGATGTTGAGAAATTTGCGCAAGAGTCCGTTGGCAGATGAACGTTGGGATGGTGTAGTTTGGTATGCCCCTAGTATTTTTTTCGGACCAATTGTTAGTGCTTTGAAGTACGCCAGTCATTGTAAAAGTTATCTGATCATTCGTGATATTTTTCCCGAGTGGGCTGTCGATATGGGGTTGATGAGTCGTGGTTTGCCTTATTGGTTTTTTAAAGGGGTTGCTAACTACCAGTATTCTGTGGCTGATGTGGTTGGCATACAAGCACAGGGTAATCAAATTTACTTTAGAGATAGAAAAGATTGCCAAATTGAAGTACTACAAAACTGGTTAACGGATGCTCCGAACGTGGGGTGTAGTATTTCTGTGGCTAGTACAGTCCTTGCAGGGAGAACAATTTTTGTTTATGCCGGTAATATGGGTGTGGCACAGGGTATGGGAGTTTTGCTTGAATTGACTGAACGGTTGCATAGTAGAAAAGATATTGGATTCGTGTTTGTTGGTCGGGGTAGCGATGCTCAGCGCTTGCGGCTAGATGCTGAAAGCCGTGGGTTGGATAATGTCATTTTCTTTGATGAAATCGATCCGACTGAAATTCCTGGGTTGTATGCTCAATGCCATGTTGGAATTGTTGCCTTAGATCCGCGCCACAAAACCCATAATATTCCTGGTAAGTTTTTGTCTTATATGCAGGCAGGATTGCCAGTGTTGGCAAGTATTAATCCCGGTAATGATCTTGAAGAAATGATTAACTGTGAGGGAGTAGGGCGGGTGTGTACTGATTATTCTGCCGCCACCTTGCAGCGATTGGCAATTGATTTATTAGATGAGGTGACAGGCAATACTACAAATAATCAGGCTGTGTCAGCACGCTGTAAGGCGCTGTCAGCAAAACTGTTTTCACCAGAGGTGGCAGTGAAACAGATTGTATCTGCATTAGCTTCTTAAGAAATATATAAGGCACACGCCGCTAGGTTTTTATGGATATTGAAAACTTTTCTTCAGGGTTTTTAGATGTACTTTCGCAGCAGGCTGAGCAGGCAATTCGCCAACGTCAGCATAAAAATATCCACCAGCATTATAATGATCCATGCCAGCGTTTATTTAATGCAATTGGTATGAATAGTTACATTAGGCCGCATCGTCACTCTGTAGATCCTAAGGATGAGTGCTTAATAGCCGTGAGAGGAAGCATGGCGTTGCTGGTATTTGATGATATTGGGCAAGTGATTCAAGTTATTCGATTTGGTGCTCAAGCTACTGATGTTAAGTCACTTATTAGCGTAGGAGTTAATTTGCCGGCGGGGGCATGGCATACAGTCATTGCAGAAGTGCCAGGTTCTATATTGTTTGAAGTAAAGTCAGGACCTTTTAACCCAGAGCAAGCTAAAGAATTGGCGGCATGGGCCCCGGCAGAAAATACACCAGAGGCTACTGAGTACTTAATGTTTCTTAAGGAACAGTGGACTTCCCTTATTTCAGTAGACATTTGATGATGTCGAATCAATATTTTTTATATTTCATCAATCTATGACAAGGCTAACAAATGAGCAGTTATTTCAAGCTCTTTGGAACAGGCGAGAAAAGCTTGCAGATTTAAGGAGTGATTTGGTAAGGCTTTATGGTTGGCCGGTTACTGATATTCGCTTAACGGCATTAACAAAGATTGAAAATGTGGTTGGTTCAACTGCCCTTGGTTTAGAATCATTAACTGAATTCCTATGTCAACCTCGGCAATGTTTGGATGGTAAGTTATATCCACCAATTTCTAAAGATGTGGAGTTTGAGTTCAATAATTATTTACGACTTTCATTTGTGCAGTTTATTTTCTCAGCAGTTGAGAGTTCAATGCGGCTGATACTAAGGGCAATTAATCCTGAAGCATGTGGAAAAGGTACGTCGTCATTTAAATCGATTTATGAATGTCTTATACGCGCTGAACTAAATTTGGATGAATCGCAGGATTGGATCAATTTGCTTGATCTTTTTAGGATTATTCGGAACTCACTTCATAATAATGGGGTGTATTTTCACGCAACAGCTAATAATGCCAATGTCCTATATAGGGGCAGGGTATATGAGTTTAGTCATGGAAAATGCCTAGACTTTGTTTACTGGGATTTGAAATTATCCTTACTGGATGATATGCTTAGCCTTATTGAGACAATCCTTCAGCATCCAAAAATTCAGAATTTAAGTTATATCAAAGACCCGTTTGCTTCCTAGCCCAATAAATTTCTAGCTTGACTGAATAACAATTGGCGTGAATTAGACTGACTAATGCCGCATATGGAACATCCTTCAATAGCATGATTGGAATTATCGTGACTAGTGGCTATTATTAAAATAATTATAAATGTAGGGGCGAATTAGCATGAAAGGCATTATTCTAGCTGGTGGTTCTGGTACACGTTTATACCCTGTCACTCAGGTGATCTCTAAGCAGCTCCTGCCTGTGTACGATAAGCCGATGATTTACTATCCGCTAAGTACGCTCATGCTGGCAGGGATCCGCGAAGTGTTAGTTATTTCCACGCCTGAAGACCTGCCACGCTTTAAGCAATTGTTAGGCGATGGCAGTTTGTGGGGTATGGATATTCAATATGCGATACAACCTTCACCAGATGGTTTGGCACAAGCCTTTATTATCGGTGAGGATTTTATTGGAGATGACAGCTGCGCATTGGTGTTGGGTGACAATATCTTTTACGGCCATGACTTGGCGCATAAAATCCAACTGGCTGCAAAAATGACCCAAGGTGCTACCGTATTTGCATACCCAGTCAGTGACCCAGAGCGTTACGGCGTTGTTGAATTTAATGCGCAAGGTCAAGCCATTAGCTTAGAAGAAAAACCTAAAATCCCTAAATCAAGATACGCCGTTACAGGCCTGTATTTTTACGACAATCAGGTGATTGAGATTGCTAAAAACCTCAAGCCCTCACCACGAGGTGAGCTAGAAATCACCGACGTTAACTGTGAGTATTTAAAGCGTGGTGAGTTGAAGGTAGAAGTGATGGGGCGTGGAATTGCTTGGCTGGATACGGGCACCCATGAATCACTATTGGAAGCCTCATCATTTATTCAGACTATAGAGAAGCGCCAGGGCTTAAAGATTGCTTGTCCTGAAGAGATTGCCTACCGTATGCAATTCATTGATGCGGCAGCGTTAGACAAGCTGGCAGACAAATACATAAAGAGTAACTATGGGCAATACTTGAAACAACTGTTAACTGAGCCGGTGTTTTGATGCGGGTAGTACAAACTGCCATTTCAGACCTTCTAATACTGGAGCCTAAGGTTTTTGGTGATGACAGGGGCTTTTTCTTCGAGAGTTTTAATCAACAGACTTTCCAAAACCTAACCGGTGTTAAAGCCAACTTTGTGCAAGATAACCATTCTAAATCTTCTGCCAATGTATTACGTGGCTTGCATTACCAAATAGAACAAGCGCAAGGTAAATTGGTGCGCGTCACCGCGGGCGAAGTGTTTGATGTGGCGGTGGATATTCGTCGCCAATCTGCTACCTTTGGCAAATGGTTAGGGGTGTTGTTATCGGCTGAGAATAAACGCCAGTTATGGATACCACCAGGCTTTGCCCATGGTTTTGTTGTATTAAAAGACAATACGGAGTTTTTATACAAAACTACTGACTATTACGCACCGCAACACGAGCGTTGCATTCGTTGGGATGATCCTGCTATTGGTATTGAGTGGCCGATTGCGCAGGCGCCTATTTTGTCAGGTAAAGATCAGCAAGGTTTGGTGTTGTCGAAAGCGGAAGTTTTTTGATGATTAAGAAACTGGTCTATGGGTTTTGGCTGATTACCTTCCCCTCACTTGCATTTGCCTATATTGATCCCGGAGCTGCATCTTATTTCATTCAAGCTTTGATAGCTTTACTTAGTGCGGGTGTGTTTTATTTGCGACATCCAATTGAATCAATTAAAAAATTATTTAAAAGTATTTTTAAGAGATGGCTATAAGAAAAACATCATGGCTTACGATTTTTGGAGTTTCGCTAATCCCGACGATTTTTTTCTTTATTCAAGAAATTCCAAGCAAGGAAATTCATAGTGATTCTATATATTTTGGATTAACACCGTATTTTCAATCTTTACTCAATGCAACTATCTTTTTGTTATTAATCACGTTCTTAATAGCATCTTTAGCTTTAAAAACAACTGAAACGAAACAAAAATTAGTTAGACTAGGTGTTGTTGCGTTTATTGCATGGGTTTCTAGTCTTGCAATTAAAACCCTACTAATTATCAGTAATTATCCTTGGGATAGTCTGATTTTATTAACTTTTTTTAAAGACCCGTCATACATATTTAAAGCCATCTGGTTGCTAATACCTTTTTTTATTGTGTTTATTCTTCTGATTACTTTGAAAGATAAACTTGATAACTTGGAGCGATTTCTAGGTGCGTTAGGAATAGCATTTTTATTAATTGTCAGTTATCGAGTAGTTGATTCAAATGAAGCTTTCCATGTTGCCGCATGGAAGAGTGATGTTAAATATGCTCCGACGCAGGCTAATGCAAGAAAAGTAATTTGGATTGTATTTGATGAGTTTGATCCGGAGGTGGCTTTTTCAAAAAAAAACTTAGATGATTTACCTAATTTTAAGTTTTTAATGGATGGTGCCATTAATCACTCGAAAATGTATGCTCCTTCAAATGCAACAATTATGAGCATACCTTCGATGCTAATGGGGGTCCCTACTTATGGCAATAACTATAAAGGTGTTGGTATTTTGGATGTGAAAACTTCTGAAAAAACGTTACTACCTTTTAATTATAAAAATACCATTTTCCAGCGTCTTGCAGAGGGTGGATTTAACGCATCAATTCTTGGATATTATCATCCATATTGCGAACTATTTCAACAAACGAAATGCCAGGCTTTTCCAATGTTTCAGGACTTTAAATGGTACTCTGGTATTGTTAATGCTTACGCTAGTCGAGGAGCACTAAAGCTTTTTGATAAATTATTTAATGTTCATTATTTTTCAAGCAGCAGTGTTGATTTGATGGCATATATTACAGAGAAACAATTATCACTTTTATCAGGATTTGTTTTAGACGAAAACGTAGATTTTTCATTTATTCATTTAAATGTACCTCACTTACCATCTAACTATGCACAAGAGTTTTTTAATGTAACTAGTAGTAATCAGTTTTCTAATAATCTTGTTAACTACAAGTTAAATTTACGGCTTGCAGACCATTCTCTAGGTCTGATATTAAGGGATATCGATCAAATTAAAGATAAAAAAGTTTTACTTGTATTAAGTTCTGATCATTGGTTTAGGGCTAAAGACGTTGGAAAGGTGGTTTCTTCCCCGGCGTTATTTATAGCTAAAATTAATGACGATAACCAAAAAATTAGTTTAACTAAATCAACTAGTTCTATTTATATTGAGGAAATGGTCAGCAAATTCTTAAATAATAAAATTTCTTCTCATGGTGATATTCAAAATTACCTCTCTGATAAGTCGTTTCATAAAACGTACCTTGGTGCTGGAGTAGTTCAGAGTGATTGAACCATATCAAAAAAAATCATTTAGAGATCCATCGGGATTTATAATTGAATCTAATCGGCAAATATTTCGAGGAATTCATAAAAGTAAAGAAGGTTTTTACAAAGATTTATTTTCTTCAGATTGGTACGAAAATCTTGTTCGTAACAATAAAGTCCAATCAAGTGCCTGGCATGTGTCTAATGGTTTAGATGACACATATCTTTGGGTTAAACACCATAAATTTAATTTTCCATTATCCCCCCATGAAATCACAGCAGAACAGCTATATAAGTCTGCGCTCCTTACGATTGAAATTGCAAAAAATGCATTAGATAATAATTTTATACTCAAGGATGCATCGGCATGGAATGTTGTTCTTGATGAGGGGCAGACAATATTTTGTGATGTAACCTCTTTTGAGACTTATTGTGGCGGCTCTTTATGGGTGGCATACGGTCAATTTTGCAGACATTTTATTATTCCGCTGTTATTGCACAAATACCTTAAGATGTCACCGGCGAAGCTATTCTTAACTTCTAGGGATGGCGTGAAACCAAAAGATGCAAAGCATTTACTTCGGTGGAGCGCTATAACAAGTTTGGCTGCGTTTGAGGCAGTATTATTGCCATCACTTGTATCAGATTCTGGCAAATCAGATGGAGGTTTATTAAAGTCTAATAAAGAGAACACTGAGCTAAATAAGACAATTCTCTTGAATACTTTTAATAGGCTTGAAAAGTATATCCGAACATTGCAGCCATCTAAGATTGCTCAGAAGTCTACTTGGTCTGAATACGAGTCGGATAGACATCATTATTCAACAGAAGACCTTGAAGCTAAATTTAATTTTATTAAAGAATCACTAAAGCTCTGTAATGGACCCGTATTGGATTTAGGATGCAATCAAGGGCAGTACTCTCAATTAGCATCAAGTTTAGGGTTAAAGGTAGTTGCTACGGATTTTGATGAAAACTCACTTATTAAACTAGAATCAAAAAATAACAACACCAATATATCGGTATCTCTGCTTAATATATGCCAGCCAACTCCTTCGATAGGATGGGATAACCGAGAGCATATTAGCTTTTTAGAAAAAGCAAAAAATCATTTTGAAATAGTCCTTTGTTTAGGGCTGATACATCATATGCTTGTTACTGAGCGTATTCCACTTTCTCTAATTGTTGACACTTTGGCAAGTTGCACCAATAAATTTTTATTGATTGAGTGGATTGAACCAGATGATCAAAAATTTAAGGAGATATCTTCATATGAAGAGGATCTATATAGTTTTTTAAGTTCGAGTTATTTTGAGTCATCAGTAACAACTAATTTTAAAATCATAAATAAAGTAAAGCTGCAGCAGGCAAAACGCTCTCTATACCTTCTTGAAAAGGTTGTAGGTTAATTTGGTGTTGTTTGGTTATAACTAATACTGTTGGCTAATTTACATTTCTAGAAGTATTAAAAAGGTAATGCCGTATGTTCCACATACCTCATTACCGTATCGGGTTTAGTCCATCGCCCACGCGCCATAATAATGGGTAAGCTCGCCCCGGATAATAATAGGTCTTGAGCTGCGCCAACCCGCATCGAATGGCCGCTGATGTGCTGGGCTAACTTTTCATCTAAGCCGGCGGTACGAACTAGACGCTTATAGATTCTAGCAATTTGGCCAACGCCTAATCCCTTGGTAATCTTAATTCCCCGATTGACCCCTCTAAAAAGCAA
>CANNLO010000236.1 GCA_947505055.1 Methylococcaceae bacterium
CTGTCAGTGCGCTGCCTAATGAAACAGCAAAATTATTCGCTTCCGGCTATGCGCTTTTCAGTGGCCTCATTTTTATTGCCATCATGGGCATTATTCTGGCTCCCGTAACGCATCGCATGTTGCATGCGTTTCATATTGATGAGTCGGATTTAAGTGAATAAGGTTTATGCGCCATGACCTCCCTATAACAGTGAGATCATGGCGCAAAATATAAGTGGTTGAGTGTCAAGCCGTTAGTGCAAAGTGTTCTGCCGCTACAACTATCGCCAGCATCCACTGAACAAGCGTCAACAGTCCATTTATTTCAACTTTCATTTCACGTAACTGATCTTCAATATGTTAGATATCTGGCTTGGTGGCCACTTCTGCCGTATCGGAAGATTCTTGAGGCGCCTCAGATTCTGCTTTGGCCTGTGATTCAGACACGCTGGCAACTTTAAGCTTTTCAACAAATTTTAACGTATCAAATGTACTTGTTGTGACTGTCATAGTATTCCCTATAAAATTAGTTCAACACAGACATAAAAATAGCTAGTAGGGTTAAATAAGGGGGGGGGTACTTTGTGGAGACTTCACTTTGTGAGCTTATTTTAGTAAACGCGTAAAAATGAAGTGTCAATATTTTTTACACCCTAATAAGTAAAGCAGATATATAGTCTGTAAATTGGTAGTTGAACGAAATCTGCGGGTATAAAAATTGTTTAATCAACAGAGTTGAGCAGTTTGTATCGGATAGGGCTGTGAGGTTAAATCGGAAGTTAGTTGAGTGTAGCATTAAAATAAAACTTAAGAGGTATAAAACCGCGCAACCCCTTAAGAAACAAGCAGTGCCTTGGGTTGCGCCAGACGCCTGACGTAATCAGCATACTGGAGTGGCATGTGTTAGCCGGAGGTTACCTAATCCAAAGCCTAAACTGGGCTGTCAGGAATTTTTCCAGTTTTTAAATTTATAGATATTGCAGTCAATTAAATGTCATTTAAATTGAGTTCGGCGTGCATAAAAACCTCTCAAACCTTTAATAACTTAGTATACCGTGGGCTGGAGAAAGTCTTAGCCATAACAAATACAGTGAATTTACAGGTAGTTGGTAGGGGTCATCTGACCCAACCTTCGAACTAGGTGTCAGGAATTTTTACAGTTTCTGAAAAAGAAAATAAAATAGACCGTAGAAATGTAAGTTCTGCGATAGAAAATCGCCAATGTCATATTTAGATGCTATGTTCCCATTGAAATAAAATGGCAATAAATCTCGCTTGGAAAACTCATAGCGGGCTTTGTAACTGTCCACTGTATTTATTGCAGATTGCTAGCGCGAATGCGCCTTACAGGTTTACAGGTTGCGGGTTATATTGAGCCAACTGTCAGACGTGGCGATAGGCAGTCAGTTCAATTAATTAAGTCTACCACCATTAAATACAACGCTCATTAAGCAATTGGCATGAAACTAGCTTATATTTAAAAGCAAACACTTAATTATGGAGATTAAAATGAAAAAATTAAAAAAATTAACTTTATTACCTGTTGCAGCAAGCTTGATGCTGTTAGCAGGGCACTCGCAAGCCGCATTAATTACACTGGCTTCCGGCTTAACAGATTTTTCCGTTAACTTATCCATCGCTACCGACGGTACGTATGTTGTTGGCGAGGTTACTGAGATCAAAACAAATGGCGTTCAGGTTTGGACAATTGGCGGATCAAACCAATATTTAGATTTCACAATAGCGAATAGTGGTACACAGCAAATCTCGGCATTTGGTTTCTTAAATTCCCCCTTCGCCAACCTGTCTCTAATAGATTCAAATGGTACTCTGAAAATGTTTCAGACGAGCACAAACAACTATGGAACTTTTTTAACTGGCCAAGATACGTTGTACACAACTCAATCAACTGCCTTCGCTGCACTTCATACTAATGTTACATTTGATAATTGGTTAACAGGAAATGAAACTAGTAGCAACATAGATTTTCAGAATCTCAAAAATGGTGCGGTAGGTGTCAACGGACTCTGTGCGGGAGATTCGATTTTTGCGCACATAGGTGATAATTCAGTGTGCGATGTAACTAACTATAAAAATCTCAGTGAAAGCATAGATGTCAAAAGTTTAGCTGGCATAGCTGGCCCCACCTTCAGCGCCGCGGGCCTTCATGGACAATTGGCCGCTAACGGTTCCGTTTCCAGCTTTTACAATTTTACGAGCGTTCTTACAATGAACGGAAAAAACACCAACGTACCAGAGCCAACAAATCTTGCGTTAATGGGCCTAGGCTTAGTCGGTTTGGGGTTTGTGCGTAGAAAAGCGGCTCGTGCATAGTCAAAACTATCAGCGGACTTCTCAGCTAACTCTGAAATCATTAACTTAGAGTATTAAAAAAGCCACCTCTGATGAGGTGGCTTTTGCGTGTTTGCGATAAGCCTGTTACAAATAATATTACAGTAAACTTCAGCCAGTAGCGCGTTCCCTGTTTTTATAAATCAATGCCTGACAGCCTTCTAGGCTCAATTTAGGATTCCCTCCTGTTCCAAGTATTTTTTCAAACTCCTTTCAAGATAACTTGAAACATCTTCCAGTTTTAAGTCAGTCTGCAACAATTGTAGAGTTTCTCGACTCCGAAATCTTTGATCTTCCCTCAAATAATCCAAAAAAAACGGGAATGTGTTCACTGCTCGCCGTAGCTTTTCATTTAATAATGGCGCCATGATTTTTATAACCCAATTAAACACTGGTAATGGAACACTGATTAGCGGTGGTAATTTCACCCCGTAAGTCCGAATTACTTGCCGCACCAAGCATTGTAGGTCGACGAGCCTGATAGCCTCATCAGGCCCGGAACACAAATGAAAAATTTTGCCAATGACATCTTGCCGGCTTGAACTGCAATGGATCATACTGACCACATAATCCACTGGGACGGTATCTAGAACCGCATCACCTAAACACGGCATCAACCCAACCGTTTTCCGACCCGATAAAAATTCACAGATGTAATAAAAAATCTGGTAATGGATAATTTTCCCAGTTTTGCTATCCCCTACGACCATACTAGGACGATGCACGGTTACAGGCAGATTATACTTTTTGATTTTCAACCTTAAGTAATCTTCTGCTTCTGCCTTGGATTGCTCATAGGTATTATGAAACTTCCTGGACTGGGTAATCCAGGTTTCCGGAACTATACCGGGCATCCTGCCAGCCACTCCAACTGTGCTAACGTATTCGATTTTTTGCAATGGTCCCGATGCCTGACAGGCCAACGCCAGTTCAACAATGTTTTGCGCTGAACCAAGCGCATGCTGTCGCGCCTCTGCTAGTGATAAATTCATTCGCACGATGCCAGCACAATGAATAATATTGGTGCATTGATTTGAGATTTCTGTATAGACATCCCCAGATAAAGCAAACTTGCGTTGATCAGTGTCCCCAAGTAAAGGGATGATTCGCCGCCGCGCATCTTGCGCCTGCGATTCGTCCATTTCCCAGAAAGCGATTAGCTCTTCCAATCGTTTCTTCAGATGCTCACTGGAATCTGCACGCATGAGCGCCCAAACCTGACTACTTGGATCTTCTAGCAACAGGGGAATCAGTGCGCTCCCGATAGTACCAGTTGCACCCGTCACGAAATATTTTTTTGCCATTAGAAGCACCTTATTTACGATGTAATTTTTAGATTAAAATTAAAGTTTAAATAACACAATACCTGGATCAACTAATAGATGTTGGCGATGAATAATTGATTGTGGGTCATTCAATTCGTTATACAGTTTCTCTATCCATATCCCATAACGCTGCTGAATAGCCTTGCGCCGGATCTTTAGGTTAGCGGTCAGCTCTTGCTGTTCAACAGAAAAATTTTTAAAGCATAAAACCACCCCTACAGGCCTTTTGTATTTTGGTAAATTTGATACACATTGGGCTAAATTTGTAGCTAGTTTTTGTGCAAACACAATAGTCATAGCTTCAACATTAGACGGTGTATTACCAGCAGTAATTAGGGCGACCAGAAACTTTCTGCTTGCACCGAAAACGACTGCGTGTTCAATCATAGGATTGTGTTGAAGCTGCGCTTCAATTTCAAAAGGCGCTATTTTTCGCCCTGTCGATGTTTTAAACACTTCTGATTTACGTCCAGTTAGACGGATAAAACCTTGTGAATCAATTTCCGCAAAATCACCGCTCGCTAAATAACCATCCTCATTTAGACATTGATAATGTAACTGATCTGTCAAATAGCCATTACAAACACCTAGCCCCCTTACTAGTAGTTCACCATCTTCAGCCAGTAATATGCTATTGCCGTGTAACGCTTTGCCAACTGTGCCTAGTCGGTAATCAGTAGGTCGGTTGGCTGCAATTGGCACTACGTTTTCGCTTAGTCCATAAGCTTCCAGTATTAACAACCCCATCGCATCAAAACGTTTTAACAACCATAAAGGCATGGGTGCAGAACCACTAATCATGTAGCGAATATTACTGCCAAATAGCCCAGTGAATGACTTGAAAAGACGATAATTAATTTTCTTGAAAAGCTTCCCTATGAGAGAGTTGCTTTCACCTGCAGCCAAAAAATAATGAAGCAACCGGATAAGTATATCGGGTCGTTGACGAAGTTTAATTTCGAAGCCTTGGTAAAGTTTTTCATAAAAACGTGGGGCAGAAATAAATATATGTGGGTTAATTTGGGGGAGATAATCGATAATTTTGTGTGGGTCATTAACAAAGTAAACTTCGGCGCCACTGGTTATGGCACATAAATTAACCATTCGTTGAAACAGGTTTGAAAGGGGCAGCCAACATACCAAATGGCAGGGTGATTGAGTGAGTTCTGGATAGGTTTGTAAAATGGCCTCTATAGCGGTTATGATTTGGTTATGCCGATAGGCAATGGCTTTTGGCGCACCTGTTGTTCCAGAGGTAAAGATGATGGTTGCAATATCTTCAGGGTTTACAATATCAGGTAATGGGGTATTTTTTAGTTCTCCAGTCTGGCTTTTAGATATATTGATTACTTTCGCTTCTTTTTTTTTACTATCGATAAACTTCTCTTCAAAAGAAATAATTAATTCAAACTGCTGTTTTATTTCTTCGCGAAATTTGTCGAGTCGTTCTGTACGATCAATTACTAAGGTTTGAATACCGGCTATTTTTACTATCTCTTCTAATTGATTAGATGCTTCTCCAGGATCAATACCAACGACTATGCCGCCCAATGATAAAACGGCATGATGAATCAATTCCCAGTTGCGGCTAGTTGCTACCATAATTCCCACGACATTGCCCTTATGGATTCCTTGGTCTTTAAATTTCCAGGCTAAATCAACGAGTTCTTGGTAGAAGTAATTGAAGCTTATTGATGACCAACAACCTTTAGTATTGAGAACCCAGTGCGCAATCGCTTGTGGTGTTTTTTTTGTTCTTATTTTTAACAGTCCTGGTAGTGTTTGCCGTTTACTCATATGTTCTTCTCTATATTTTTAAAGGGGGGGTCATACGCCCCTTTCGGTTGGTTAATGGTCAGCTCATCTTCCGACATGTCAAGCCACTGGAGGCTTGTTTTAACTTCTTTACCCAAGAAAATTTTATGTCTGATCATAAAGTCAACAATAGGGAACATTATTTTCCACTGGCGAAGGTTGGCTTTACCTTCGCGGATCAAAGAAGAAAATTCTGGAAGATAAGGGTTATAGTCAAAATGTTTTAAATCTGAATACATTAATAACCAGTTGATCGGATAATTACTGAAAATAGGGCTTGCATGTTTTTTGGATTTAACCAGACCTAATTCAACGACTTTTTGCATAATTTCTTCTTGGTTGTATTGCCAAGCATGATAGGGCGCTAAATAGCGTGGAAATTGAGTTCCTTGAGGATAATTATGAGGATTAAAAAAACGTGATAGTTCTTGGGCGTCAAAATCAGTACAGGCTTTTAATGCAGGGGGGGTCCAGTCTATTTCAGAAATCAGTTTTTTAGAAAACTCGTAAAGCATTCTCTCTGGTTCTGGCTGCCCAGGTGAGTAACCTGCAAGCACCAAAGGGATATTTTTTTCGATAGCCAACTTAATGGCATCTCCTTCAAACAAAGGTGCGTATACATAAGAAACAGTATAAACAGCGCCTCTTTGTTCTTGGTTTTTAAGTAAAAATCTAAAAATTTTTTGATAGAATTTTTTGGACGGTCGATAAATCGCATGATCAATTTCCAGTTTATCCAAGGTGCGGATGATATTGTCCCAAGCAATAGAAGGAATATTGATATCGGTGGTAAAGGCTAATACTCTTAAGCCATATTCTACCTTTAATTTATAGAGGAGATAAATACTATCTTTTCCGCCGCTCACGGGAACTAAACAATCGTACTCGCCTTTATGTCTACAATCTTTAAGTGCTTGCTCAAGGTCTACTTCCCGCGCTTTTCTAAGGTTTTCTTCGAAATCTTGATCGTAGCTGTAATTTTGGCATAAATTACAGATGCCTTGAGCATTTAGTTTGATCCCTGCCACGGATTCAGAAATCAGGCATTTTTTACAGCTTTTCATATTCCCACCAGATCCAATCCTAACGTTTTATAATTCAAAATTTAGCTAATCGAATCATATCTGTCTTGAGTTACAACGCTACAATACGGTTAATTGCAATCGTAAGAAAGTTGGTCATCAATACTGAGATAAAACTCTTTTAAATCTGGCTTTAAAGTCTCTATAAATGTGGGTTCAATATAAAACAAGGCTCTTTGTCCGTGATATTCAATGGGTTCACCGAGTTGTATAAAGCGGATGCCTGAGATTTTTAACAACCTTGCTAATCTGGTTTCCATCATAACAACGGCGTATTTCAGATGTTGATATCTAACGATTGAAGTGGCGGCAAAATACAGTGCCACGGCAATAAAGGGAAAATAACGCATTTCTTCTTTGCTAATGTTTAGTGATACACGCTCCGGGTTAATACCATCGGGCGTTTTTGCATCGCTCGTTCTTAATCTAAACGTTGCAGGTACAGCCAAGCGGGAAACCTCGCCTACTGTTATATTGTCTCCTTCTCGTAAAAAAGCAGTTTTTTTGGGGTCAAAAGAGTGCGAGCAATTAATTTCAAAGGGTAATGGAGCCTTTGGTTGGCTGATTGGCGGTGTAACCAAGCGGACACTGCCAGCATATAAGTTGGTGGCTTTATGTTTTATCAGTACATGGGTCGAGTACTCATCAAAGACATCTTTCTCGCAGTCTACAGGACAACTTTTTTCATAACCTAATTCTGTAAAATAAACATCGTATCTGAGTTTATAGACGACTTTTTTTAATTCGATAGTGTC
>CANNLO010000237.1 GCA_947505055.1 Methylococcaceae bacterium
CAACGAGGGTAGTTGAAAGTATAGTTTCGCCTACATTTTCAGGTGTGGCTTCAATAGTAACCGGAGTTTCAAGATCGACTCTTCGAAATCTGATACCTGTATTTGCTTCGGCCGGACGTAAAGTCAGATAGATTTTATCGCCTGTGTGCAGGCCTACGCCTGTTGCCCTGATCGTGTTTTTTAAAGTTCGCTGTTTAATCATAAAATAAATAACACTTAGTAAAGAGAGCAAAAGGTGCAGATTTTATCACAATAAGATCCGAAATTGGTGACCAAATCCATTGTTGACCACACCACCTAGTCAGCTTGACGTCTTAAAAAAGCCGGGATATCAAGATAATCCAAATCGACATCTTTTTTGGGTTGAGCGCCAAAGCGAGTTTCTCTGCCTTCGGCTTTATTTTGACGAATAATTGTAGGTTTATCTAAACCTTCATAACTGACTTCACCGGCTACACTTTGGTTAACGTAGCCAACGGTTGCTTTTGGCGCCAACTTGACTACGCGAGCAGGCAAGCCCATTCCTGTAGCAACAACGGTTACTTTGATTTCGTCACCCAATTCAGGATTAATCGACATGCCTATTTTGATAACTGCATCTTCTGAGGCAAATTCATGGACAATATTTCCCACTTCATCAAATTCTGCAATACCCATATCCGCAGCCGAAATATTAACCAAAATACCGCGCGCACCTTGCAGATTAATATCTTCCAGTAAAGGACAGGCGATGGCTTGTTCAGCAGCCTCACGAGCACGATATTCGCCTTTGGCCGAACCTGTACCCATAATTGCTGCCCCCATGCCAGACATTACAGTTCTGACATCAGCAAAGTCGACGTTAATCATGCCGGGATGAACAATCAGCTCGGTAATACCTTGAACCGCATCCAGCAAGACATCGTTAGCCGCTTTAAAGGCATTGACCAAAGATACATCGTTACCCAGTACCGGCAATAACTTTTGATTTGGAATGATGATTAAGGAGTCTACGAATTTTTCAAGTTCGGCTATGCCTTGTTCAGCCGTTGCCAGTTTCTTTTTACCTTCAAACGAGAAAGGTTTGGTTACAACAGCAACCGTTAAGATTCCCATACTTCTTGCAATTTCAGCAATTACCGGAATCGCGCCAGTACCGGTACCGCCACCCATACCTGCAGTCAAAAAGACCATGTCTGCGCCGTCCAATACTTCGCGGATACGCTCTTTGTTTTCGTCAGCGGCCAATCGACCAACTTCAGGGTTGGTACCTGCGCCCAAACCTTTGGTTAATTCAACGCCCAACTGAATAATCGTATCGATATTTAACTTACTGAGTGCCTGGGCATCAGTATTTGCACAGATGAACTCAACGCCTTCCACAAGACTGCCAACCATATGGCTGACTGCATTACCACCACCGCCACCGACTCCAATAACCTTGATGATCGCATGTTCGTTACTCATATCCATTAATTCATATTTCATAGCCATTGCCGCTGCACCTTGTTATTTAATAAATGTTAAAAATTACCCTGAAACCAATTCTTCATTCTCGCAAACACGCTGGGACCGTCGGAGTCTATGCCTCTGCCAATGCCCTGGTGTTCTTTTCCATACATTAATAATCCAACACCTGTTGAGTGAATCGGATTCTTTACCACCTCTGTCAATCCGGTCACATTTTGCGGCCCACCCATACGTACCGGCATATGGAAAATCTCTTCAGCCAAATCAATCAATCCCATTACCTTTGAACTGCCACCTGTTAATACAATCCCGGCGGCAATTAATTCTTCAAATCCACTGCGTCTAAGTTCTGATTGAACCAGCAGCATCAGCTCTTCATAACGAGGCTCAATAATTTCAGCCAGATTTTGTGTTGAAATCTTGCGAGGTGCCCGGTCACCAATACTGGGCACTTCGATAAACTCATCTACATTCGCCAACTGTGTTAATGCACAGGCATATTTTCTTTTAATATCTTCTGCATTTAATGTGGGGGTTCGCAGTGCGACAGCAATATCATTAGTCACCTGATCACCAGCTATAGGAATCACAGCCGTATGTTTTATTGCACCTTCAACAAAAATCGCAATATCGGTAGTGCCGCCACCAATATCAATCAGGCATACGCCAAGTTCTTTTTCATCGTCAGTCAGTACTGAGTTACAGGAGGCCAATTGTTCCAGGACAATATCATCAACTTCAAGGCCACAACGTCGAATACATTTGACGATATTTTGTGAGGCGCTGACACTGCCAGTAACCATGTGAACCTTTGCCTCCAGACGAATCCCAGACATTCCAATAGGTTCTTTGATGCCTTCCTGAAGATCAATCACAAACTCCTGCGGTAAAATATGCAGGATTTTCTGATCGGCGGGAATAGCCACTGCACGAGCCGAATCTATTACCCTGTCAATATCGTACTGAGTCACTTCCTTGTCTTTGATCGCCACTATGCCATGGGAGTTAAGGCTTCTGATATGACTTCCTGCAATCCCGGCATAGACTGATTTAATTTGGCATCCTGCCATTAACTCAGCTTCTTCAATTGCTCGCTGTATGGATTGCACGGTCGATTCCAGATTTACCACAACTCCTTTTTTCAGACCGCGCGATGGTGTTGATCCAATACCTATGATTTCTATATTGCCATCATTGGTGAGTTCACCAACTATAGCCGCGACCTTTGACGTACCTATGTCAAGCCCGACTATTAAATTACGCTCTGTTTTTTTCGCCATGTCGTTTACTCTGTATCACCTTTAAATTAACCATCTATTTCACGTTGCGGATTGGCAATTTTCTTCCAGTCGATTTCTTCCGTTCCAGGTTTCCATGAAACTGCATATCCATTGGGATATCTCAAATCAACTATTGCTATACGATCAACCTGTTCTTGTCCCAGTACTTCCAGTGTTTTTAAAAAACGCTGTAATTTTTTTAATTGTTCATTTCGTCCCAACAGTATTTCCAATCCCGTTGTTAATTTAATCTTCCATGCCCATCGATCGTTAATTGTAAACTCTGCCATTTTCATAGACTGATCTGCCAGGGCCGTGTTAACACCCTTCATTATTTCGAGTGTCTTGATTTGTTGCAACTCGGGTCCTTGTAATAGCGGCAACGTCATAAATGCATCCATGTTCTTCGGCGTAATTATTTCACCTTTAGCGCTAACCAACCTGTTTTGTCCCCACCTTACATAAGGTTTTTTTTCACGTATTTTTATATCAATCGCATCTGGCCAGACGCGCTTGACAGTAACTGTATCTACCCAAGTCAATTCCGTTACAACTTGATGAATTGCTTGCATATCAGCATCAAAAAAACCGGTACTTACCCAGGGTTTCAATGCGCTTTTTATTTCATCTTTACTCAGGTACTGAAAAACGCCCTCGGTACGCACATATTTTATTGGTATCTTCTTAATGCCGTAATTTGCGATCCAACCTAAGCTAGTCAGGACCAATACGGTCATTATAATTCTTGCCACCGTTATTTCCTGAGGCTTGTTTCTAGAATGCGCCAGACCAATTCTTCAAAATCTATACCTGCCTTTTTGGCCGCCATTGGCACTAGACTGTGATCAGTCATGCCCGGAACGGTATTAACCTCAATCAACTGATATTGCCCCAAGTCATCAATAAATACATCCACTCTTGCCCAGCCTTCAATACCAACAACTTCACAGGCGGTTACTGCCAAGTTTTTTATAAATTGTTCCTGCTCCTGATTTAGACCACAAGGACAATGGTATTGTGTTGTCGTAGCCTGATACTTCGCTTCATAATCATAAAAAGCATTAGGAGTTTCCAGCCGGATTACGGGTAAAGCCTCTCCGTCCAATACTGCCACGGTATATTCTTTACCGTTGACCCAAGCTTCAGCGTAGACATCACAACGATACTTCTCCGCCAAGGTTAATGCCTTTTGCAACTCATCACGATTGCCTGCTTTACTCATGCCGATACTTGAACCTTCTTGTGCTGGCTTGACAATAACCGGGAATCCCAGTTTTTCAATACAGCTATCTAGATCAGATTCATCTTTCAACAAACACCACAAAGGCGTAACTAAACCGTAACCTTTCCAGCATAATTTGGTTCGGAGTTTATCCATGGTCAAAGCCGATGCCATGACACCGCTACCGGTATAAGATATTCCCAGTACTTCCAATACACCTTGAAGAACTCCATCTTCGCCACCGCGCCCATGGATAATGTTAAAGACCCTATCAATTTTTAGTCCGGCTAATGCTTCAATCGGACTTTCAGTCACATCAAGGGTGATAGCATCAACGCCTTTTGCTTTTAAAGCTTCATAAACAGCAGTCCCGCTTCTTAATGAAATCTCTCTTTCCGCCGCCGACCCGCCCATCATGACTGCTACACGACCGAACTGTTCAGGTTTATTCACTGACATTGTTTTCATATTTCTTCACCTACCATACAAACCTCAGTATGCAAGATTATCCCCTGTTGTTTCTCAACTTGTTTCTGAACATAATAAATGAGAGCTTCAATTTCTCCTGCAGTTGCATTGCCAGTATTGACTATAAAATTCGCATGTTTTTCAGATACACAAGCGCCACCTATCGCATAACCTTTTAAACCTGTTTTCTCTATCAATCTGGCTGCATAATCACCATCGGGATTTTTAAATACCGAGCCGCAACTGGGTTGATTGGTTGGTTGTGTCGCGCCTCGTCTTTCCAATAAGCCTTTGATTTTCTGTTGGCTGGTTCTCGTATCCCCAGGTTGCAAGCTTAACTGGCAAGATAAATACCACTCATTATCAAAACCTTTTACGGAACGGTAACTTACCTGAAAGTCTTCTGGTTTTCTATTGGTAACCATACCCGAGGTATTCAGCATTTCTACACTATTAACAATGGCCCAGGTTTCTCCATCAAAGGCACCCGCGTTCATTTTGAGTGCTCCTCCCATCGTTCCTGGTATTCCAGCCAGAAACTCTGCGCCGGTTAATCCATGTTCGCCACAAAATCGTGCCACATGTGCACAGGGCACGCCAACTTCTACATATACGGCTTTGTTTTCAAGTAAATGCATTTCTTTTAGTCGGCCCTTGGTATTAATTACAGTACCGCGTATTCCGCCATCCCTGACCAATAAATTGCTACCCAGTCCCATCCAGAACACTGGCTCAGAGAGTGTCAATGTCTTTATAAATTCAATTAAATCCTGGCGATTTTCAGGAATATATAACTGATCTGCAGGGCCTCCAACGCGCCAACTGGTGTATTTAGCCAGTTTTTCCTGCTTTAGCAAACGACCTTTCAACTATCGTTTCCCGTATAAAATTTGCACTGTAATGTCTCTGCCAATAACTCAGGTAATTCTGCAGCAATCTGTCCGACATTACCGGCACCCAAGGTTAATATGACATCCTCTTCTTTTACGATACCGGCCAATATTTGTGCTATTTCCTCGCGGTTCTCAACAAATACCGGATCAACCTGTCCTCTTATTCGTATTGCACGGATTAATGCCCTGCCATCTGCGCCAGGTATTACAGCTTCTCCAGCTGAATAAACATCCATTAATATCAAGACATCTACTGTCGATAGGACTTGTACAAAATCTTCAAACAAGTCACGCGTACGGGTATATCTGTGGGGTTGAAATACCACAACAGAACGTCGTGTCGGCCAAGCTTGTCGCAAGGCTTCAAGCGTGGCGGCAATTTCACGTGGATGATGGCCATAGTCATCAACCAAGGTCAATTTCCCCGCTCCCATTGGTATATCACCATTAATTTGGAAACGTCTGCCAATGCCTTTAAATGCTCCCAAGCTCTTGATAATGGCCTCATCAGCGACTGCCAGTTTGGTTGCAACACTGATAGCAGCCAATGCATTTAGCATGTTATGCCAGCCGGGCATATTCAGGACAATCTGCAATGGCGGAAAGTCGCCCCTGCGCAGTACATCAAACGTAGTATGCATTCCTTCCTGTTTAATGTTTACAGCACGCACATCTGCACTTTCATGAACTCCGTAAGTCGTTACCGGTTTTGAGATTTTCGACAGTATTGCTCTTACACCTTCATCATCCATACACATGACTGCCAGCCCATAAAAGGGAAGATGATGCAGGAACTCAATAAACGTGTCCTTTAAGCGCTGATAACTGCCCTCATAGGTTTCCATGTGATCTTGGTCAATATTGGTGACGATGGCCATCATGGGTTGTAAATATAGAAAGGAAGCATCGCTTTCATCCGCTTCTGCAACCAGGTAATTACCCAAACCCAATTTGGCATTACTGCCTGAGCTATTTAAACGGCCACCGATTACAAAGGTAGGATCAAGCCCGCCTTCAGCCAGAATACTTGCGGTCAAACTGGTGGTTGTGGTTTTGCCGTGGGTTCCGGCAACTGCAATACCAAATCTGAAACGCATTAATTCAGCTAGCATTTCAGCGCGCGGAATTACCGGTATTCTTTGTAGATAAGCTTCATCAATTTCTTCATTACTTCGATCGATAGCACTTGAGGCTACAACCACATCAACGTCTGCTATATTTTCGCGTTTATGTCCGATGTTGATGCTTACACCCAAGCCAGCCAGTCTTTCCGTAGCTGCGCTTGCTTTAATGTCTGAACCTGAAACCTGATAACCAAGGTTTGAAAGAACCTCAGCTATACCACTCATACCCGTGCCACCAATACCGACAAAATGTATTCGGTCAATATTGCCTAATGCCTGAGTTGATATCTGACTGGTTTTCATACCGTGGCTTCCTCCATACAAATAGTCGCAACAACTTCGGTCGCATCCAATCGTGCATATTTTTTTACTTCGTTACTCATTACTTCAATTTGTTCGATTATTTTGTTTATGTGCACTGCCAGCGTTTGCTCAGTCAAGTCTTTTTGCATTAATAAAAGTGCTGCACCCGCATCAGCTAAATATCGGGCATTTGCTGTTTGATGGTCATCAATCGCATTTGGCAAGGGTATAAAAATAGCAGGAACTCCAGTAGCGGCGACTTCACTAATTGTCATGGCGCCCGCTCGGCAAATGAGCAAGTCCGACCATTCATAAGCCGACTTCATATCTTCAATAAAAGCACTGACTTCGGCATCAATATTCAATGCGTTATATCGACTGGAAACTTCTTTTACCATTACGCTACCGGTTTGGTGTTTAAGCTTCAATGTAGTTGTGCTGGAATAATCCTTTAGCCATGCAGCAACCGCTTCTGGCACAACCTGATTAAGAATCTGGGCTCCCTGGCTGCCGCCTACTATCAATATGTTTAATCCCTTTTCTTTTA
>CANNLO010000238.1 GCA_947505055.1 Methylococcaceae bacterium
CTAATCCATAACGCGGCAATAAGCAAATATGCACTTTCAAGATCATGAGGTTTAGGTGCTGGAGTAGTGAAGTCAAAAATCATGCGGCTATTGTCTATTATTTTATGATTTTTTTGTGAAAATATTTAAATGGTAGGTGAACGGTTACGTTAAGGGTAAAGGTCTGCCACTTCACGTATCGTATCGTCATCTTTGTAGGCCTCAGATATTTTTACCTGGTGAATAAATTCACGGGTCTCTGGCGTATTAAGGTCACCGATTGATTTCAGTGCCATCGACTTGTCAATATTTTCTTTCGTCTCGTAAATGGTTTTCAACAAAGGGTACTGGTCTTTTGCACCAAGCATACCGAGAGCAGAAATTGCCGCCTCACGCATAATGGTTTCTTCATGGTTTGTCATACGAACAAGCGGTGCGATAGCCGTGGGGTTATTTGTATAACCGAGTTCAAGTACTTTAAGGTACTGCTCGCTACCGGCATCGGCCGACCCAGGAGTGATAGATGCTAATATTTTATCCACCATTTCATTCGAAGCAACTTGTTTGAAAACATGTGCGTTTATTTTTGCAGCGATTTCCTTTACCACCACTTCAAGGGGTATTTGGTAACAAGGGCGTTCCACCTCATCAAAGGACCAAACTGGAACCTTGCTGTTTTTGAAATAGGCGGTAATGCGCGTTGATGTGCCGTTATTTATCAAATCAGCGCTAAATGTGGTGAAAGTATGATATTGAGAAAACCCGCTTGTCCGTAAATTACGTATACGATAGTTTTGTACCTTAAGTTTGACGTCAGATTCCGTCCCTTTGCCATAGGCAACCTTAATGCCCTCTGCATTCAGGACACGAGCAATATTTTCCCCGAGGTAATTGATTTCATCACCCATACCAGGCAACTCAACTGGCAATGTTCCAATATTTAAAGGTTTGGCTGCGCTGGTTCGTGCATCAATAAGTCCTAATGAACTCGTTTCAGGATTTACCGCCAATGAATAGACAATCTGTGGTGCCGACACAGGTTTAATATTAAAACTTTTGGTGCAACCTCCAAGTAACAGAATCAATGCCAAAAAAATTAATTTTATGATTATTGTATTGTGTCGGATTATCATTTTATTATTGCCTTTGATTGAAATCTACCTAAATACGCGTAAGCATGAGGCACTAAAGGCTGAATGTATGCCAGCCAAAACTTACACGCCTTGTAAATTCAAAAAATCATGAGTCCATAAGCCTTGTATTAAATTTATAGTATGATGATTCCTAGTCATTAAAGACTAAAATCTAATATTAATTTATTTTTCAACCAACCGGGTAAAACATATAAAAATAGCCATTCTTTTACTAATCTAAAGCAATGCCTATCCATAAAACATGTTCAATCATGAACCAAGCTGGAACTAATACCTCGATGCATCATCGTGCTAAGCCGAAAACCATCCTGTCAGTTCAAAACACAACGGTACAAAAATAAACAATAGTTTCTAAAGTGAGTTGATGTTTTTTAGGTAGTAGTGTGATTGCCTGCGTCTTTAGCACGCATATAATGACGTTAACCTACCTTAAGTATTGAAACAATCACCATGACTATCATCGGCAGTTGGACGTGGAAAGGTTTGGGCGACGCTCTCTTTAGCCCCAAAGCTTCTGGTATAGAAGCCAAGATAAACGAGGTTAAGCAACGCTTTCAAAAAAATCCTCATACCGGTCATTCAGATTGGTAATATTCTTAATGACATGACGGTCAGCAATCGGCCAAAACCGGCCTGACAGTTACCACCAACCGACGTCTGCAATATGTGCCATTGCTGCCATTTAGGATACAGAAAGTAGGCATCGTATTAGGTTTGTTCCAAAATTATTGCGCAACACAGACTCTATTTCGTCCTGAGTTCTTTGCCTCATATAGAGCCGTGTCTGCCAGATTAAGTAACGCATCCAAGTTTTCACCTTTGGACTCAAGTGAAGCCACACCAATCGATACAGTAAAGTGAAGCGACTGATCCCCTGTCGACAAAGACACCTTAGCGTTTGCAATAGCATTTCTCAAACGCTCAGCAACCTCTGCCGCTTCATTCTTGTCCGTTTCCGGGAGCAGAATGGCGAATTCTTCCCCACCTATACGCCCAACAATATCGACATCACGTAGCATATTACCGCAGACTTCAGCCAATTTTTTAAGCACGGTATCACCCGTCTTGTGGCCGTGGCTGTCATTGACTTGTTTGAAGAAGTCAATATCTATCATGAAAATGGAAAGCGCATTGTCATAGCGAATTGCACGGCTTAATTCCAGTTCGCCCTGTTCCAGAAAATAACCACGACTACTAAGCCCGGTAAGGAAATCAGTTCTCGCCTGACGTTTGAGTTCATCTTCAAGGTGTTTGCGCTCGGTAATGTCCTGCGCTGTGCCGACTAGTCGCATTGCTTTTTCATCAGCATTCCTGAAGACTTTGCCCCGCGCATGAACATATCTCACGCCTTTCAACTTTGAAACAACGCGGTGCTGAATATCGTAGGCGGCATCCTGATCAAGGGTGGCTTTTATTGCTCCCATTACCCTATCAAAGTCATCCGGGTGAAGAGAGCTTTTGAATCCTTCAAAACTCGGGGTGACCGATTTATTGTCAGGGACATAAATTTCCGCCGCTTCATCTGACCAAGTAACGTGGTCATCGACAACATTCCAGTCCCAACTGCCAAGATGAGCAATCTGCTGGGCCTCTGTAAGCCTTTTTTTGTTTTCAATCAACTCATCTTCAATTGCTTTTCTTTCCGAAATATCAGTCAACATCCCGATGTAACCAACGAATTCACCTTGGCCATCAAAACGTGGGCGTCCAACATCAATGAACCAGTGATACTCGCCATCATGTCCGCGCAGACGGTATTCCATCTGGAACGATTGGCGTGCATCGAAATGAGAAACATAGATTTCAATAGAGTGATCAAAGTCATTGGGGTGGACACCTTCTGCCCAGCCATTGCCAAATTCCTGCTCCATGCTTCGACCGGTGTATGCAAGCCAAGTGTCGTTGAACCAGTTGCATAGCTTGTCGGTACCTGCCACCCAAATCAGAGTTGGCGCCGCGTTGGCAAGACCTCGGAAGCGCTCTTCGCTTTCTCGCAACGTTGCCGTCATCCTTTTTTGTTCTGTGATGTCGGTGTTAGTGCCAACCAAGCGCAACGGTTGATTGTTGTCATCACGACTAACGACCATGCCGCGGCCAAGAATCCAGTTGTAACTCTGATCTTTGCAAAGCATGCGAAATTCGTGGGTAACGGATGGCGTCTTGCCGTCGATATGTGTCTGGATTGCAGCCATTACACCAGCAATATCGTCCGGGTGAACTCGGCTTGACCATTCCATTGACTGATTACCGATTTCACTTTCGGTAAAACCAAGAATCTCCTTCCATCGTTTGGAATAGAGTGCTTCAGATGTCTGGATGTTCCAATCCCAAACACCATCTCCTGAACCCTCCAACGCAAATTTCCAGCGCTCCTTACTTAAACGCAGTGCCTCTTCAGTCAATTTGAATTCAGTGATATTGGTGTGCGCAATGACTACCCCGTACCCATCGCTACCCAAGGGCAAGACCAGCATTTTGAACCAGCGCCGCTGATCGGGGCTGTGGCAGGGGTATTCCATGCTGAAGGCAGGTAACCGACCCTCCAGTACTGCCTCAATGCCATCGAGAGCTTTAATATTATGGTTTGCTGCAATACCGGTGTTGGGTTGGCATGCTTGCAAGTAATTATCGCCAACTTCGGTGCCGAGGGTCGGCTTGTCAGATTCGAGGCCACTCTCTCTGGAAAATTTACGCCATGCTTCATTGACCATCATGATCTTGCCATCCCTGTCGATCACTACAATCTCGTCTAACACGGAGTCGATGGCAAGTTGATAGAGTGTTTCGTTAATGTTCATGGGTTCAGAAGGTAACCTTTCTCATAATGCCGTCCAACAGCCTCATACATTAGGAATATACACTAGTCAGCAATTTCAGGATATAGGAGGAAACATTAGCGTTAGCAAAGGCCAGGGCAGGCGATATTATATTGTTGAGATAGCCATAGTTAGGCATGGGCAGTTGTGCAACGCGGGTCTTGTAATGTTGATGCGCCTCGAAAACCGAACGTTGAACAAAAAACTAACTCCACTAACTTTTTTATCAAAAGTTGGCGGGCCGCAGTCGGCCAAAATCTGACATTGGCGACTGGCAGCTTTATGGCAATGAATATGGCGGAATGAAGTTTAAAAAATTGGGAAAAGCGATCATTCAAAGATCGCTAATGACGAGGGGACTTTTGGACTCTCAAAAATCTTTTAAAAACTATAGTGTGTTATCAATCGGATCGTGATCGATTTCTTTAGCAAACAACTTAAGTATGTGCAAGAAAAACACGCTCAACAATATTGTCCGGTAAGTTAATACGATCAAAGGCAGTTATAGGATAAAGATAGTCTTCACCAGATTCATCGATAACTCTAATTTGACCAGTTGCTCGCTTTGCTTGCGGCAAGTAATGTCTTGAATAAAGCCTTCGAGTGCTTCTAGTTCACCGCTTTCATTTAAAAGAGGACCACCGTTCTCCTGTACCCAGCGAATACTGCCATCAGCATGTAGAATGCGATATTCAAGTTCGAACTGTTCACCAATCTTCACGGCACCGTGAATGCTATCTCGAACCCAAACCCGGTCATCTTTGAAGGTCAATGCCTCATAAGTGATTCGATGATTAAAAAGTAGATCGTCGGCATTATAGCCAGTAAGCCCCACACAACCATCGCTGACAAATACCATGGTCCAGTTCTCATCAAGCAAGCAGCAATACACCATCCCTTTAAGGTTGCTCATGAGCGTGCTCAACATGCGCTCTCTATCCTGCAACAAGTTATTCAGACTGGAGCTTAAGTTTGTTGTGATCAAAGATGAATATATTTGCTTGGCATCAATAGAAAAAAAGGGATTATCTAGAGGTTGTTTCATTTCTTGAATATGAGCAAATGCCTATCGAAAAAATAACACTTTCATATAGACTGTTACAGGTTAGATGTAGGTTGATTATTTGCGAACCGAGGCTAAAATCAGGTCCTGATCTAATACGATAAGCATTTTTCCGGACGTATTGCTTTCAGGAATATTGACCAATGATTTTATGTAGCCCCCGTCACCACGTAATAAGTCATTAACTGGCAATATTTGAGATCGTTCAAAGGAAGGAATTGCATCAAGCCCATCAACCAAAAGCCCAATCGGGCCTTGTTCAGTTCGGACAATAATGATTGCGCCTGTTGTTTTTTCTTGCGTATCCAAGTCAATAGTCTTATTGGTCAAAATTCTGCCATCAATAACAAGAATGGGGATATTTTCATTTATGCCATCGGGACTATTATCACAATACATAATACTGCCAACAATATAGGATTTCACCCCTGGCAACGTATTAATCTGGGTTACATCAACAGCTTCCAACACATCGGCAGCAGTAAATGCATAAAGATCAGAGCCTATATAAAACGTCGCGAGATCAATAGCTTCTCCAGTTATAGGCTCTTGAGGATAAGCGATAACTTCACGTTGTTCTGAACCAATAGCTTCGGCTTTATCGCCGATTGGAATAAACACGAAGGCGGCCACATCATTATGATAATCTCCGGTTGTTTTAAACTCTCGATAACCGCGAGAAGAGTAACATCCGACAGCATAGTACTTCTTGTTATAGAGTACGATTTTAGATTTACCCGTACCTTCTTGTAGCTCAAAAAACTCAGGATCAATCCATAGAATTTCACCGTTCTTGTAATTGGCCCCATCGGTTGAAGCAATAATTCGTCCGCTGGGTCGTTCCACAAACAGCCCGAAAGATCCGGCTTTGTCAGGCAAGCAATCCTCAAGCATATGTTTAAATTCGGGAGTTGAGTCAAAAACAATGCCAATACCACCAACCACGATGCTCTGGTCATCTGCATGCCGAATGGCTGCATTGTAAACATAGGTTGGGCTTCCCCCATATAGCCAAGATCCTTCGAACAGAGACACACGGTATTCCTGAGGTGAATTTAATGAAAATGTTTCTTGTGCGTAACTGGCGTTCACCTGCTTGCCTAAAGTATCTAACGGATCACCATGCAGATTGGACTCAGCTACAATAGTGCCCTTGATATCATAAATAAAAAGGCGGGTGTAGACGGTATAAAGTGTGTTGATATAGGTCAGAATAGTTGTTATTTTCGCTTTATCAGCAGGACTTAGAGGGCCTGTGGATAAAATGCGTCGTATTTCCGAAGTTAATGCCCACCACCGACAATCATTACTGCGCTCATATAAGTTTCGATCCATAATATCAATCATCAGTCGGGCGATAGATTCAGCATTACGAAGTTCAGAGGTAATCATTGTGGTATGCAGCTTATTGCTAGAATCAGCAAGTGCCTGAGCCGTGCGCGTACCCATCGAACGAATCTGTCTTAAAATTGCCTTAAGCGATAACAGATTGCCATGCTCGTTTGTTGCCATAACTTGGCCATTCCAGATAATTCGATGCAGAAACAGGTTAATGTCGTCGGCAGCGCCGGCAATGATGCTGGATAGTTCAGGGACTAGCGAGTCGCTATGACGCAGTATTTCTGCATTGATCTCTTTATCAGAAGCTGAAGAACCAAATGCTGACTGTAATGGAATCATCGCGTGCCCATACCATTCTTGTCCGGCGTATCCTTGATAGGGTCGACCCCGGTGGGTTACGGATAGATATTCACGTCCGGCAAAGTCGATCACACCGTAATCATCATCTTCTGGAACAGCTTCAATAATACGACCAATCGGTACATGATCAGAATCACTTGTGGCAATCACTACAGAATCAGCATTTAGCAATAACATGACCGCTTTGTCGCCTTTCTTCTGCAGGCTGCGAAATATACCCTCCATCTCGTTATCAAAACGAAATGATAGACATAAAACGCCAATCACCGAGTCATCAACTGGATCTACGATTCGTTTTGAATAGATAAGGGCTCGCTCTATGCCGGGTCGAAGACTGGTTTTCCCGAAGGTTTCCACATAGTCCTTCGTTGAGTGCAAAGTCTGTTGGATAATCGGACCGGAAACATTTTGAACAATTTTTGGTGTGCTGCGGTCAAGTCTGGCTAAGATGTGACTATGGGTATCGAGAATAATAATGTCGTCATAAACGGTGTATTTTGCGGCATCCTTCATAACCCCTCAAAAGTAGTTGACACTTTTCAGAGCCAATAAATCGGCAACAAA
>CANNLO010000239.1 GCA_947505055.1 Methylococcaceae bacterium
AGTATTTCAAGAGGATACGATCATGTCAATGGCAATCAACACAAATTTAGCCGCACTTAACGGTCAAAATAATTTACGTAAGACCAGTAATAGTTTGGCGATGTCAATGGAGCGTTTATCATCAGGTTTGCGGATTAACTCTGCTAAAGATGATGCGGCGGGTATGGCGATTAGTAATAAAATGTCCTCGCAGATACGTGGCATGACAGTGGCTACCAGAAATGCCAATGACGGTATTTCTTTGGCGCAAACGGCTGAATCGGCGATGGGAACTATGACCGACACCATGCAACGGATGCGTGACTTGGCCGTGCAAGCGGCTAACGATGCCGGTATGACTGGGGCTGATAAAAATAAGCTGCAGACCGAATTCAAGCAGCTTAATGATGAATTGAGTCGAATCATTACTAATACCGAGTTTAACGGTAAAAAAATCATTAATGGGTCTTTGTCTGGCGGTATCGCTATTCAGGTAGGCGCAAATACCACTGCTGACAACCAAATATCCATTGATATAGGTAATATGTCAATTGCAGTATCGGAAGTTGTTGCTGCCAGTATAGGCTCTAACGCGAGTATTACTGACGTTTTGTCAGCAATCAATCAAATTGACGCGGCGATTCAAAGCATTGATACTGCAAGAGCAAAATTGGGTGCGGTGCAAAACCGGTTCACCACGACTATCGGCAACTTGCAGTCTTCCATTGAAAATCAATCGGCTGCTCGTTCACGTATTACCGATACCGATTTTGCTGCAGAAACAGCTAATTTGAGTCGTAGCCAGATCTTGCAGCAGGCGGGCACGGCAATGTTGGCGCAGGCCAATCAGTCCGGGCAGTCCGTGCTTAGTTTGCTCAGATAGTCTTTTTGAAAAGAGTAAGGGGGGCATTGCCTCCCTTTTGGTATGTATAAATAAAATAGGGTTGGTGTCATGAACAGTGAGATTACTAATGTATCTAGGCTTGTTCCCGTGACCGTTCTGAAAAATAAGCAAAATGATCTGAAAGTGACGGCGGATAGTGAAAATCCTGTAAAAGCTCCCCAGGTCGGGGTTGCGTCTGAGGATGGTTTGAAAATGCAAACGGCAGAGCCAGTAGCGAGTGAGAATAAGCAGCCAGCAGCAGAGACTTCTGTGGAAATGGTGAAATCTGCTGCGATCAAAGGAAATACTATATTTCAGGCGACTAATCGCTCCCTAGAATTTCAGGTGGACGATTCGACTAAAAAGGTTGTGGTCAAAATTGTTGACAGCAAGAGTGGTGAGGTGATTCAGCAAATTCCTTCGGAAGACATGCTGGCGTTTATCAAAAGAATGCATGAGCTTGATGGTAAGCAAGGAACTATGCTTCAGGATCGTGCTTAACGTGTAGAGCAAATAAAGAGAGGGGAAAGTCATGGCGATTACATCATCTTTAGGAGTTGGCAGTGGCATGGATATCAATGGCATTGTTAGCCAACTGATCACTGCTGAAGGACAGCCTCAGTTTGCTGCAATTACGCGGCAACAAACTTCTGCGACTAACACCTTAAGTGCTCTGGGTAGTCTTAAGAGTGCATTATCGACTTTTCAAACGGCAGTGCAAAAAGCTAATGATGTGAACCTGTTCAAAACTAATTTGGCGACATCCGGCAATGAGACCCTCTTAAAAGTTACTGCGGGTGCAGGTTCAGTGGCGGGTTCACATACTTTGCAAGTGACCAATTTAGCTACGACCCAAAATTCTATTACGACGACAGAGTATGCCGGAGCTACCGCCGTGGTGGGCACGGGTACGATGACGTTTACAGTGGGTACTAAAACTCCGTTTTCCTTGAATATTGATGCGACTAATAATACGCTGTCGGGCATTCGGGATGCCATCAACGGTGCATCAGGCAATAATGGCGTGACTGCGAGTATTATCAATGTGAATTCAACTACCACTCCCGGCACCACTGTATCGAAATTGGTATTGACAGCCAAGGATACTGGTCTGGCTAATGGATTTACCGTGGGGGTGGTCGGTGATGTGGGTTTGAGTAAACTAGACACTGCCACACCGGCAAATTATACCGGTACGGCAGCAGTGGATGCCAATATTCTTGTTGATGGGCAGGCCGCTACTCGTAGCAGTAATGTCATTGCCGACGTACTTCAGGGCGTGACCCTGAATTTGCAATCGGCAGCCGTAGGTACCAATATAGCGGTGAATATTAAGCTGGATAATGCGGGAATTAAAAAAACTATTACCGATTTTGTAACCGCCTACAATTCAATGGCCAGCACGGTAAATGGCTTAGGTAGTTTTGCAGGCACTACGGGTGGGAAGAATGGGGCGTTACTGGGTGATTCGACGCTACGTACAGTTAAAAATGAGATGCGTCAACTATCCAGTAGTCCGGTCAGTTCGGCAACCAGTTCGTTTAATACTTTAAAAGCCATTGGTATTGATATAGATAAAACTGGCGTGATGACCATGGATAGCGCCAAACTTGATACGGCTTTGGCCAGCAATCTGTCGTCGGTAAGTGATGTATTTTCATCTGCCAATGGAGTTGCTAACCGATTGAACACTAAGCTTGGGCAATATTTGCAATCCGGCGGTCCTTTGGATGCCCGCCAAACTACGTTGAATAAACAGTTAAAGGGCATCAGTGATAAACGCGATACGGTTCAGCGTCATTTGGATAACATGCAAAAAGTTTTGCAAAAGCAGTTTATTGCTATGGATGTGTTGGTGGGTAAGTTCCAATCAATGAGCGCGTTTTTAAGTAAGCAATTATAAGTGAGATAGCAGATGACACCGGTAGCCTATAGAAATAATGCGAATAAATATGCAGTTGTCCATACCGAATCGTTGATGGAAGATGCGTCGGCGCATAAGTTGATACAGATGCTGATGAGTGGCTTTTTGATGCGGGTCAATGCAGCAAAAGGCGGCATAGAACGGCGCGATTTTCAGGAAAAAAGCCAGCATATATCTAGGGCTTCCTCTATTGTAGGTGGGTTGATAGACGGCATCGACAGTGAGAATGGCGGTGATATTGCACTTAATCTATTGAGTTTGTATGAGTACATCGATTCTAGGTTATTTCAAGCCAGCGCCCAAAACAGCATTGAAATACTTGATGAAGTTCAATTGTTGATGCGGGAAATTCAGCAAGCTTGGGATGCCATTCCTGAGGCGTACCGGTAAGCGGCTATGGGTACCTTTCCTGAATTATTGCAGCAGCTTGAAGGTTTTGTTAGCCTTATCGCGGTTGGTATTGAGGATCAGGATTGGGAGGGCTTGGATGAGTTACTGGTTATTCGTCAGGAAGCGTTGGTGCGGCTATGCGCTTTATCCTGGTCACCCCTTGAGCGTGAGGCGGCAGTAGCTATGATGACGGAGATGCAAACGACAGATAGGCAGTTTGAGGCAGAAGTAAAAAGCCAAAAAGCTGCCCTACAAAAACAGGCAACTTCGTTATTTCATGATAGAAAGGCTATTCAGGCTTATCAATCCGAATAGCTCATCCTCTTAGACGCAAATATCGCTGTGTTCATCCATGAATCGCTGGTAACCCTCAAGGTAAATTTTGCTCTCACTATTGGTAAACCAGGGTGGACTAGACCATTCGTTGTATCTGAAATGATTTTTCTCGCCATAGTCCGCCCACTCTTCGAATGAGTTTATATTAAGATAGCCTTGTTCTCGGATGTGATCATAAAGCTCGGTTCCAGGTAGTGGCCCAAAAAAAGTTGTGCTAATCCTGAAATTCTTGTGGATTTTGCGGATTTCCCTGACGTATTTGATCGTATCATTGAGATCGTCAATAGTCTCTCCAGGAAAGCCAAAAATAACCCCTGATAGTAAATCAATGCCTGCGGCATTGGTGCGTTTTGCGATTTCATAATAATTGCGTAAATGGCCATGACCTTTTTTAATTGGACCTTCCGTCATTCGAACGCTACCGCTCTCTAAGCCAACGACCACTTTAAGCAGATTCATGCGGCAATTTCTAAGCGCCTTAAGGTCATCTTCTGAGTAACGTATTAATTCTGCCGCTCTGGCATCTGCAATCCATTCGCGTCCGGGAAAGCTGTCATCGAGATGCGCGACTAGCTCCATGGTGCGAGGGCGGTTGGTAAACAAGGTGGCGTCAAAAAAACATAATCTTCGAAAACGGGTTAGCTCATCTAGCTTATCCAAATCCTGATAAACAATGTTGAGTGGTTTTGACGTCCATTTGCGAGTTTCCGGGGTCGCACAAAATGTACAAAGGGCCGGGCAACCATACTGGGATATGTACATTACTAGGCGAGTCTCAGGATTGATGTAGGAATCTATATCCAATCGATCATAAGGTAATGCTGCCCAAGGAATATTCGTGTACTTTTTCGGCGTGACCGTGCCAAAAACTACTTCGCTATCTGCTGGATCTTTAGAGTAGACACCCGGAATGGCAAGTTTGAGCGCGCTTTGCTTTTGCCCCGTCTCCAGAATGTTAAGTACTAGATTTCCAAAAGAGTTTTCCGCATAACCTGCCACCGCATAATCGACTAGCGGTGAGGAGACTGTTTCTTTTGGCAACGCCGTGACATGGGGGCCGCCGACGATGGTGATGGCATCAGGGTTGTGTTCACGGACGATTTTTAGCCAATAATGTCCCCTGTGTGTTTGGTAGCCGGTAAACATAGTGACGCCGACGATGGCGTAGTCGGAAAGTCGATCGAGGATGCTTTGTTCGCTGGCGATGCGTTCGTCGAAAATGTCGTAGGCCACTCCGATAGTTTCCAGTGCAGACGCGAGCGCCAAGCATCCGAACGGAAAGTGGTGGTAATCCTTAATAGGCTCCAGTTTCGGCATGATAAGTAAGACTTTATTTTTCATGATGCACCTAAAAAAATGAAAGAACGGGAGTTTTGATAAATAGAACAGTCAACCACTTGGGTGAGAAATTCTTGAGCGTAAATCCACAAGTAAACCGTTATGTAATGGGTTACGAATTTTCGCATGGTTTAGTAGTTTGATTTTTCAGCTTGAAAAGTTGATTTTTTAAGTCGATAGCCGACTCTAGGTCTGGCGTTACTTGTAAAATATGTTCCAACATCAATTCGGCTGCTTCATAAACCTTTATGTCGATATAGAGCGCGGTTAATTTTAGTTTGCTCAACATATCATCAGGGAAAAAATTGATGTATGCATTATAGCTATCAATAGCTAGCATATAATCTCCGACAATTCGAGCCAGTTCAGCCTTATAGGGTAGGTAAGTTGGCGATAGATTGGCAAGGCAATCTATCGCCAAAAACGCGTCTTGTTGGTTTTGCTGATCAAGACTGATTGAGGCGACCCGAAGTAATGCTTCTTCAAGTACCGGCGATTGATCCAGTTGGATGATGCTGTCGTAATGTGTCAGTGCGGCATCTAAGTCATTTTTCAATTCAGCAAGATAGGCATCTATCAGTAACAGATAAGGCTCTTTGTTGTCGTGATTGGGATCGTTAATAACGCCAGTGTGCAGGTTTTTTAATTCATCGATTTTTTTGTGTTTAAATAATAATTTTATTTTACTTTTTAATAATGGCAAGGTGGAGTGCTTGGCGATTCTAGCTTTGAACCCGGTATTTTGGTTGGTCATGACCTGATCGAATTGATCTTGCAGAGTTTGAATGGCCAGTAGGGTTTCATCAGGGTAGTGTGCAGTCGGGTGTTTTTTTTGCCATAATTCAGCCCTGCGATAGCTTTTGTCTTTATCCCATTGTTCAAGTAGCAATGAAAAATCTGGAGCTTCTTTAAGTTCCTCTTGTCTGACTTTAGTGCGAACTATGGCTGTATTGATCAGGCTTGATAAACTATTAGCTCCAAGTCGGTAAGCCTGATAATAGATGTTGCCCAGTTTTTTGGCTTTTTCTGCATCGCATTCATCGGCGTCATGCGGTGAAGTGATCTTTATAAAATGTCGCACACTAAACATTTTTACCAGTTTGCTATGATGTCGATATTTTCTTTTAAGCTGTTTTTCAATGCTGTCCAGATCGCGTTTGTCCTTGTAATTTTCAATCCTGCCTTCCGAATTGTACATGCGCTTATTTATCTCTAGTGCCTTCTTGGCCAGTTTGGCTATGGCTTTCATTTGAAAATTGACTTTTTCCAGTTCATCAATCACCACTTGGTAATGTTTATTTAACACACTCTGGCTAAGTTGGGGGATACACTGTTTTACGCTGGTTATGTTGCCGTTCTCTAACTCAGGTAGAATCATTTCTGAGCAGGGGATGTGGATAATGTTTTCGACTTTTGCCGCAGTGGGTGCAAGATTGATGATTTCACGGTTATCAGCGGTAATGGACTCTGCCTGGCGCGTCAGCATTAACAGTAATGTGGAAAATCCAGGGCACATGGGGCGAAATTCGCCGCAATAGGTTTCAACCTGTACAGGGATTAAATCGTATTTAGGGCCTGCCAATTGCTCGTCACTGCCGGTAGCATGAGTAATTCCTTCCTTGGTGTAACACACATCAAAGCCGGCTAATAATATTTTGCTGAAGCCAAAATAATGCGCCATTGCCAAGGCAGAGTTGGATACCGTAGGGCCTGTGCCATGCATGTTGACAATATTAAGATCGGATTTCCACGGTAATCGGGTGCCTAAATAAAGGCTTTGCCCTTGCCATTGGTTAATTAACGCCGGTTGTACATGGTAAGAGTTTATGAATATAGTTTTCTCGCCAAATAAAAACATTTCTCTGCTGACATCTATGTTGTCAATCTGAGGGTCAACCGAGAATACAAAATCCGGCTCAATACCGGCGGTAATGAGTTGTCTTGATATGCGTGAAACGGCAAAAATCACCAATTTGTGCTGATTTTCCAGTAGCCAAGGAAATACCGTGGTTAACGATGGTCCACCGGCCAGGATGATGACGGTCTTGCCTTCATAGGCGTTTGCCAGCAATGTCACAGGTGAAATGTTTTCGGTAATATTTTCCAGTTGACGGATAATGAAGGTTTCGCAACCGAGGGACGTGCTGTATTGAAAATGGAGTACGTGCAGAGCTTCACTGATATGCCAGCTTAGCTCAAGATAGTCGTCGAAAATGGCTTGCTGCGCTGCGATGGAGTTGAATAGTTTTACACTATTGATATAAAAGTATTCCTTTATTTTGAAAGTTTCCGCGTGTTCTTCCCACTGTGAGGCGGGGGTGCAAACAACCCCCGGAGGGAGATCGTCCAGCAATTGGCGTTGTTGTAATTCCTCGAGAACAGA
>CANNLO010000240.1 GCA_947505055.1 Methylococcaceae bacterium
CGAAAAAAAATGAATTCCTTGACTCAAGTTGAACACTTAGAGTAAAAATTCACTTCCATCGATGCGTTAACTTTTAGGTGTTCAAGTTCAACCAGAATTGGTGTTCAAATTAATCGGAATACGCAGGAAATGGGTTGGCGACAATTAATTATGATAAACGCTTCCCAGGAGGAGTTTTTCCAAAGATACACTATTGCAAATGAACGTAATATAACGCGTTTTTTATTGACAGATATGACCTATTCGGGCTCATTGATTTGTTCACTAAGCGCTGCTAGAGAAAATATAAGAACTTCCAGAGAATTATTGCCGGATGAGGCTTGGGAACAAGTGAACGAAATGTATTTGTTCGCGAAAAATAATTTAGATACTGTTGCTAATCGAAGGCAACGGGTTTTGTTTCTTAAAGAAATCCTTAGAAGTTGCCAGCGTTTTACCGGATTGTTATCAGGTTATATGAGTCATAATCATCCCTATCGATTTATTCGCTTGGGGAGAAATATCGAACGTGCAGATATGACCAGCCGAATTCTCGATTTAGCTTCTTTATTGCTTTCAGAGTCACGAAGTGAAGAGGTCCGTCAATATGAAGCAATATTATGGATGAATATTTTAAAGGCTCTTAATGCGTTGCTGATGTATCGCCAACAAACTCATAATAAAATTAACAGCGATGATGTGCTCAATTTTTTATTAAAGGATGATAATTTGCCTAGCTCTGTAGGCTGTTGTATTTCTGTCTTATCAGACTGTATTAATAAGCTTCCTAATAATGACGATCTACCTCAAATACTTATTGAACTACAAGCTTACGTAAAAGCGATTGATACTCGTCATACTACTCAAAAACAGTTACGAGGGATTCTTGATGTTTTACAAAATAAATTAGGTGATTTTCATAATAAAATTGCTGATAATTGGTTCTTGAGTACATAGATTAAGTAACTTATTCTCAAACATTATTAACTTCAGCAACATAAAAAAGATGAATTTGAATGGGTCAACTGAAGTATTGCTGATGTAATTTTATAAAGCTATTCGGATAGGTCTTTTTGATTCCTTGTCTAAGCAAGGCAATGCACCAATGGCTTCACGTAATTTAGTTTCCCAACTGCGTCTTAACTGCAACATATAATTATCATCGTCATCAAAGCAGTAGTATTCATCCAAGCTAAAGCTATTTTTGCGATAAATTAGCATTTCTACCGGTGATCCGACACTAGCATTACTTCGGATGGTTGAGTCCATTGATACCAAGCAACACCGAGCCGCCTCATCTATAGAGGTATTTAATTTAAGAAACCTATCTAAGATCGGTTTGCCATATTTACTTTCTCCGATTTGTAAAAAAGGAGTATTAGCTGAGCTGGTTATGCTGTTACCTTCAGCATAAACCATGTATGCACCGTGTGGATCAGAACCAATTTGGCCCGCCAAAATGAAGCTGGCTGTTGGGTTAAAAGCCGATTGCCCTTGAGAATTGTTATGCTGTTTTTGTTTTTCTACACTAACATGCCCTAAATATTCTGCAGCCTCAAATAAGCTTTCTACGGTATTTAAATTTATTGGAGTATTCTTGAGTTTATCTCGGTGTAATTGCTCCAGAACCGCTTGAGTTGTGGCGAGATTTCCAGCGCATAATAACACAATCCTGCGATCACTTATGGTGTCAAATGCATGCATTTTTCCATGTGTACTGACATTATCAATACCGGCATTGGTTCTTGAATCAGAAACAAGTATAAGTCCTTCGTCTATAGAAGCTGCGATACAATAAGTCATAAATGTTTAATTATGTTATAAAAATATAATGTGTTAATTATCCAGCAAATCAACTCGAACGTCCATGCTGTTAAGTAAACACCCGGACCCAAATTGATGAAATATAGATACATCTGCGGCATCGCGTCCATATGCAATAACCACTCTACCTGCTTGAAAGTAAGCTTGTGTAGGATCAAAGGTATACCATCTATCACCAACATAGGCTTCATACCAAGCGTGTAGATCCATTGGCTGGAGATTGTATAAATAACCAACGACCAATCGAGTGGGGATGCTAATACTTCGACACAAGGCTATTGATACATGAGCCAGGTCTCTACATACACCGAAACCACGTTGATGAATTTCAGTTGCTGATAATGGAAAGTCACTTGAACCTGAAATATACTCAATAGAGTCGCGGACCCACTCATTAATTTTATTAACTTGATCATAGCCGGGTAAAAGATCATTAGTTATTTCTCTGGCAAGATCACTAAAACGATCAGACTCACAATAACGACTGGGCAGTAAAAAAATCAACACATCATTAGGAAGATGCTGAATCTCAACAAAATTTTTGCTTAGAGCCACTTCAACCCTGTCAGAGACGATTACATCAGTAGAGGTATATATCAAAAAATGTCCTACTGGCACCATTATTCGTTGTAACAAATTACCAAAACTATCAGTACTCTCAATCATTGGAATTACAGGCTTGATGATATAGACCTCACGGTTTATCAATTGCTGAACTCCTCTGAATGGACGTAGCATTAAAATTAAAACACTTGCCTCAAGTATCTGAAAACGAAGGCTGCAACTAACCCTTAGTTTCATTTTAATATTGGGCTTAATTTCTGATCGTTCAAAGATAAAGTCACATTAAATACCTAAAGACTCTATTTCTTTATAAGCATGACTTAACCAAATTTTGACTCGCTGTCTCTCTAATAATCCCAATGCATCGAGACTTTCATTATCTTTATTTTTCGCCGCCCAAAAGCTGTAACTGTTACTATCAATTTTAGTCATCACTGGGGCATGAAGACGTTTTAATATCATAACTTTTGCATCAAAAGCTAATGCACGTTCTTTGACACCCGAAAACTCCAAGATATTAAAATGTTCATCTCGCAGCTGATTTTGAACTAACACATAATTGAGCTTGGTGCCGAATTGACTCAACAACTTATTGAGCAAATCAACTGAATCCTTACCAGAATCCATTACATTCCAATAATAAATGGTAATGCTCAACTCTTTAGCCAGTTCTAAAACACCCGATTCCTCAATCCACTGTGCCAATGGATGATGCGTTTGCGCAGCCAAATCAACTAATATGCGTTGTTCGGGTTGTTCTGAGGCAGCCTCCATAATGGCATCAAGGCTTTTATAATTATCAATGATCGTTGGAGAAGCATAGTCCGCATAAAATCTAAGCAAAGAACCATGTGATTTATCAGTGTCAAATCCAATAAATGGTAAGTCATGATCAATCATATACTGCGCCAACAAACGAGCCACAACAGATTTACCTACACCGCCTTTTTCGCCACCAATAAGGTGAATAGTAGCCATATAATCCCCATTAAATAAAAATTGAAAATACGTAAATAAAGACTAAAAATAGTCCTCATATTGATTAATTTGGATCTTTGTTACTTTCCAATCTCAATACATCTACAGAGACTGAGAGGGTATGCTGACCGCCTCCAAAAGCAATGCCTTTTAGGGGGGTTACATCTGAATAGTCTCTGCCCCAAGCCAAAGTGATATGTTGATCCAATGGCACTGTGTTGTTTGTAGGATCAAAATCCAACCAGCCAGTGCCTGGAATATAAACTGAAAACCAGGCATGAGAAGCATCAGCGCCAACAAGTCGAGGCTTACCCGGTTCAGGTAAAGTTACAACATAACCACTTATATAGCGTGCCGCTATGCCATAAGCACGTAAGCATCCTATAGCTAAATGTGCAAAATCCTGACATACGCCTCTACGAAAACTTATTACTTCGGACAAGGGCGTTGCAATGGTGGTAAAAGTCGGATCATAAGTGAAGTCTTTGTGAATACGCCCCATTAAATCGGACACGACATCCACCAAAGGCCTATCAGGATGGAAAGATTTTCGTGCATAATTTTCCAAATCAGGGGTAACGATAACCATGGGTGAGTCAAGTAGATATTGCCTGGCTTCCAACAGTTCGAGAGTGCATTCCTGAGGTTGCAATTTAGCTTGGTTTTGCTGGGCTTGTGATTGTGATTGTGATTGTCCTTGCAGAGTCTGTCCCTGTAAAAGATTACGCACCTGTTCCCATCCCATGCGATTAAGCAAATCTAGGTTATTTTGTCTTGGAAATATTGTTACTTCGCTGATTGATGTAACTACCAGCTTGGAATGGGGTTGCTGGATTGCAAAATAAGCAACACGATTACCAAAAAAATCAATACGTTCACGAAAATCTATCGGTGCAGGCGCAATATCAAAATAACTCGTGTGGCAATGTTGACGCCAGAAATTGCGAGGTTGTAATTTGGCTTCATTCTGACACAACCCTACAGATTGACTGTAATCGTATAGGGTAATATGGGTGATACGGTATTTCAAAGTTCGTCCTCTTTTGTATTAAGCACCATTAACTGTGAAATTTGTGAATGACTAAAATAAGCTTCAGCAATAACATCTGAAAGTCGCCATAAAAGATCGGATGTGTTCGATAATAATGTCTCAAGATCCTTATAAATTCCTTCATCCTCGTTTACTTGTGTTAATTCAACTAATTTACACAAGCGTAAATCAGTATATGCTTCTAAAATCAAACGGTCTTCTTCACTTAAATGATTTTTACTTTTTCCTTTAGATAGCGTACTTATATGGATGGATAACTGCTTTAATTGGTATACAACAGAACGAGGATGTTTTTCATCCAATAAAAGCAACTCTAAAACCAATGGTAGCTGTATATAAGAACGATAACGACGTTGGTAAATACTTAAACTATCTGTTGAAATTAAAACTGCTTCAAGCACTTGATTCTGAAGTGCATCTCCATGGCGTATTGACAAGGTGGAGCGTAAAAGAGCAATTAGAGCCAATGCACGTTCAATTCTTCGACCACTATCCAACATTAGCCAAGCAGCTTCACGAGTCATACTTTCACTGGTTAAACCGGTAAAGGCAACAATACCGGTAATTAAATCATCCAGATTTTTCTGTAAGTGCTCAATTTTTAAATCTGTATTGATGACACGCTGTTGCCATCGTCGTTGGATGTTGTCAACGCTACGCCAAGTATCTTGTGACCAAAAGTCTCGAATACTGAAAGCCGCTTGAAAAAAGGCATGAATATTAGAACTGAGTGATCCGTTTCGGTGACTATCCTTTACTAAAGAAATCAGCTCAAGCTCTGGATTTTTTAGAAGCTCTGTATCACATTTTACAAAACCTGGATAAGTACCAGTAACCTGAGTTAAGGTAGGAAGTAATACTCTTAAACATTCACTATCAATTGAATCTTTAAACTCCAAGATTTCCCTAAATTTTATTGATACTGTTCGTAAAAGCCTTGTAACCGCTTCAGAACGTTCAAGATGACGCCCAACCCAAAAAAGATTATCGGCTGCACGGCTAGTTAAGGGCTCTATGACAGCATCTATTTTTTGATTACGAGTCGGTTGAGTCCATAAACTGACTGTTTTATCAGGTTCATTTGCTAATACCCACGTGTCTTTACTTATGCCACCTGCTTGATTTGAAACTATGAAATTATCTTTTTGACGTGCTACTCGTGTAAGTCCACCAGGCATTACTTCATAACTATCACTACTAGCAACAACAAAGGTTCTTAGAACAGCGTTGCGTGGTACTATCTGTTGATCTATAAAGGTGGGTAGGGTAGAGAAACTAACTTGTTCTTGTCCTATAAACAAATGTGGTTTAGCTAATATTTGAGTGCGTAAATGTTCTTTTTCTTTACTACTTAAGCCACCGCCAAAAACAGCATGATTTCCAATGCTCCGATTGATAGGTTTAATAACCAAGCTATCAATATTTTGCAAAACAAAATCACGTTCGCGTCGTTGTCCACACCACCAGGTAGCAATAGAGGGTAACTTAAGTTCCTGAGTTAAAAAATGACGTGCAAGTCTAGGTAAAAATGCCAGCAAACCTGGATTTTCGAGTACACTACTACCCAAAGGATTCGCAATAGCTACATTTCCTCGTCTAACGACTTCGAGTAAACCGGCTACACCCAATTTAGATCCAATAAGCAGCTCTAGTGGATCACAAAAAGTATCGTCAACTCGTCGTAAAATAACATCAACCGCTTGTAATCCAGCCAGTGACTTGAGCCAAACACGACCATCACGAACAGTAAGATCGCCTCCCTGTACAAGTGTATAACCAAGATAAGATGCTAAATAGGCATGTTCAAAATAGGTTTCATTAAGTGGTCCTGGCGTCAAAATAACGATTCTGGGATCTTCTTTTTTATGTGGAGCTATATCAATAAGCCCTTTTTGAAAGGACTTAAAAAATGCAGATAAACGGTGCACTTGTGTCTCACGAAAAATATCTGGCAAAACCCGCGTCATGACTGTGCGATTTTCCAATGCATAACCAAAGCCCGATGGTGCTTGAGCTCTATCATCCAAAACCCACATGTGTCCATTGGGGCCACGAGCCAGGTTAGCTGAATAAATAGTTAAATGTTGTTTTTGGTTTTGTAGCGCACTTGAGCATGGGTGCAAAAAACCTTCATGCGCAAAAATCAATTCGGCAGGTAATAATCCTTTTTTTAAAAGGTTTTGTTTGCCATAAATATCTTTTAAAATCAAATCTAGAAGTTCAGCTCGTTGCTTAAGACCTGTTTCTATAGAAGACCATTCTTCACTACTAATTAATAACGGTACAGGATCAAGTTGCCATGGTCTGGTAAGATTTTGTGAATCACCATAAACATTATAGGTAACTCCATTTTCACGTAACAGGCGCTGTGCTTCCCTGCGACGCAATTCAAGCTTTTCACTTCCCATTTTATCGAGCGCTGTCATGAATCTCTCCCAATAAGGCAGCACTTTTTTCTCTGTAGCATACATTTCATCGTAAATGCCTAATTGTGTTGCGTAATATTGATTACCAATATCAGCACCAGAACTATAATTGTCACGCACTTATTTTTCCTTATAGGTTAATCATCTTAGCGAGTTGAAAAGATCAGTCATAGAGGTTCTTGGTATGAATTCATCTGATTGAAATTCAGGTACCGATAAGTATCTTCGGCAGTTTCACTGATTTGTTCAGCGTAAAACATATATTCTTCAAATGTAGGTATTTTTCCCAAGATCGAACAGACTGCAGCCAGTTCTGCGGAGGATAAAAATACGTTGGCCCCATTACCGAGACGATTGGGGAAG
>CANNLO010000241.1 GCA_947505055.1 Methylococcaceae bacterium
CGTGGCAATTTTACAGTTATAACGAGCTAACTACAGAGTCTATAGGAACGACAGCAAAGTATTGGCAAGATTCTAGGCATTTTAACTTTGAAATGGGAAATGTTATGTTGGAAGACATTTTTGGTGAAAGTCCTACAGGACCTAAGCTAGGGCGCCCGATTACCACTGAAGGGATTCAGACAGATTTTCGAAGCTTTTTAGAAGGACGCGATAATTATCTGCAAAATCATCCAGAATTTCAGTCAGAATTACAAAAACTTCAGGATATATGTTCAAAACCAGGTAGTAAATGCAATTTAGGTAGTTGAAAGGATACATCATTAAAGGGATGCGATTCCACTTTCTCCGGCGATATATTATTCAGTCTTTGGACTTGGTTCTTCACCCACGCTCTGCAAAATTTCCTGTTCGGTTTTTTTATTCATGACGATAATGGAAATTCGTCGGTTAATTTGATCAAGAGGTCCTGTCGTCGGACTATAGGGGACGCTCGACGCTAAACCAATAACGCGTAACACTTTTTCTTCTGCAAGCCCACCTTGAATCAATTCGTATCTGGCTGCATTGGCCCGATCACTGGAAAGTTCCCAGTTGGTATATTTGTGTTGGTTGACCGGGAAAGGATGTGCATCGGTGTGTCCATTAAGACTGACCCTATTGGGCAGTTCATTAACAACAGGCGCCAAGGCTCTCAAAATCAATTTGATTTGTGGTTCGGTTTCAGCGCTGGCCAATTTATACATGGGCCTGTTTTGTGCGTCGACGATCAGGATTTTTAAGCCTTCGGAGGTTATCTCCAGTTTAATCTGATCTTTAAATTCCGTTAGCTCGGGTGTCGAATCTATTTTTTCCTGAATTTTTTCTTTCAATTGCTCAAGTTTTTCTTTCTCAATTGCTTCGGCTTTTAATTCAATATCCTCCGGAGGCATCTCTTTCTGTTCTGGTGTTGCGCCTTTATCGACTTGGCCTTGATCTTGTGAGGTAATATCTGAGCCACCCGCCTGGATAATACTAGTCCGATCACCGACATCTGCGCCTTTTTCCTCTGCAGACGCTTTAAAAGGATCTTGAAAATATTCAGCAATTCCTTTTCGCTCTGGTTCACTGGTTGTTCCCAACAGCCACATTAGTAAAAAAAAAGCCATCATGGCCGTTACAAAATCGGCATAAGCCAATTTCCAGGCGCCGCCATGATGAGCATGGCCGCCTTTTTTTATTTTCTTTATAATTATCGGTTGTTGGTCGGCCATTTTTTAACCTTTATTAGCTCTAAGCTGTTCTTCCAGTTCTAGGAAGCCCGGGCGCATGGCGGAAGCAATCATAGTACGCATATATTCCGCAGTCATGGCTGGCGATACGCCTTTGGCGCAACACAATAAGCCTTTTTGAGCGCATTTATAGACATTGCCTTCAGCTTCGGAACGTTCTGACATAACAGCGGCAACAGGATTGATATATCCGTAAGCCAGCAAAATACCCAGAAAGGTTCCAACAAGTGCCGCAGCAATTAACTTCCCCAGTTCGGAGGGGGGAATGCCCACTGACTCCATGGTATGTACAACACCAAGTACCGCCGCGACAATACCGAAAGCAGGCAACCCATCACCTATATTCTGAATAGCTTTCACCGGTGCGTGAGCTTCTTCATGATGGGTTTCAAGTTCCTGATCCATGAGTTCTTCCAAAGCATAGACTTCAACCCCGGTAACAATTAAACGAAGATTGTCGCAAATAAATTCCAGTAAATGATGATCGTGAAGAATTTTAGGAGTAAATACCGGGCTGCTTTTAGGATCATCAATAATACTTTCCAATGATAACAAGCCTTCCTTGCGAGTTTTAGTCGTAATGGCGTAAAAACACAGCAATAGTTCTAGGTAATAGGCTTTATTGTAAGGTGTGCCTTTTAAGGTGGCCGTGGCACCTTTGAGTGCGCCTTTTATAACGGACATTGAGTTGCTACAGACAAAAGCGCCTAAAGCTGCACCTATGATAATGATAAATTCAAATGGCTGAAAAAGAACGCCGGGATGTCCGCCGCCGCCTAAAAATCCACCCATGATTGCTGAAGTGAGGATTAAATATCCGACAATTACTAACATGTAATCTCTTTTCTGGTTGTTTTAATTAAAGTTGGAGTGCAGCGCATTAGCGACTTAATGAACCCCACACCTGAGTTTGAATTCCTGGTTTTATCAATATTATCAGTAATTTAAAAAACATCTAAGTGGCGCATCATAAGGATTAACCAATAGTTCCATAGTCACGTTACTGACGTAAGCTACTTAATTTTTATAAAAGACATTAAGTTTTAATCGGAGCTCAATTATCTTGTGGTGTTATTTTAACTTGAAATGGTAAGTCTGGGGCTACTCTTTCAATGTTTTTATTTTAAGGGTTTTAGTAATAAGAATATTGACCAAGGAAATATTTGATACTTGTTACTGGCAGTATCTTGTTTAAACGCCAAGCTGAAATTGTTATAGTTAAACAAATCTTGGTGTCAATTCAACTATGATATATTTTGCTGCGACTATGTAACAACAGAAACTCATTCATATTTAAAGCGAGGTATTGTGAAAACACTTTATTACAGTCATGCTGATTTTCTTACTCATGAAACCGGGGCGGGGCATCCCGAATGTGCTGAGCGGTTTCTAAGTATTGAAAATGCATTGTCAGCTCCCGCGTTTTCAAGTTTACTAAGACAATCTGCACCTTTGGGAACAGAGCAACAAATTAGACTGGTTCATCCTCCGTCTTATATTGATGCCATCCTGCAAGCCATGCCCGTTCATGGTCTACAGTATCTGGATCAGGATACCGTATTGTCGCCTAGTACAAAATCAGCCGCTTTTCGTGCGGTTGGAGCAGTTTGTGATGCTATCGATAAGGTTCTGTCTGGTGTTGCGGACAATGCTTTTTGTGCGGTTCGTCCACCTGGGCATCATGCTAAACCTAACGTTGCCATGGGTTTTTGTGTGTTTAACAATGTCGCTATTGCTGCAAATTATGCAAGACAACATCATCAAATTGAACGCATTGCCATTGTTGATTTTGATGTTCACCATGGCAATGGTACGCAAGCAGTTTTTTATAATCAGGCTAATGTGCTTTATGCTTCCAGCCATGAGATGCCTAATTATCCCGGTACCGGTCATCCGCGAGAAATCGGGGCGGGTAACATCTTCAATGTGCCACTGTCCGCAGGCGATACGGGGGATGAATTCAGACATAAGTACAATAGCATTATCTTGCCGGCCTTAAGAAACTTCAAACCTGACTTATTGCTCATTTCCGCTGGTTTTGATGCTCATAAAGATGATCCTTTGTCGTCCATCAGATTGCTTGAAGATGATTTCAAATGGATAACTGAAGAGTTAATGATCATTGCTGACAAGTATTGTCAGGGCAGGCTTATTTCAGCTCTGGAAGGCGGCTACAATCTCAAGGCGTTAGCGGCCAGTGTTGCAATCCATGTTAAAACCTTAATGTCCGGATAGGGTTGATATTTTTTAATTGGTTGGTATTCTTTATGGATGAATGTATCCTGCGGTCACGTTAAAAATGGATTCTCCAGGATATTCGGTTAAAATGGTCTGGTTATTATCCCGCTTATAGTTAGCGGTGTGTCATTACTATAATGTATTTTTCTGAGGTCGGCGTATGCGAAAAAATCTTCTTACCTTCATTTGGAGTGCCACAATGCTCTTGGTGCATCCCTGGAGTCAAGCGGCGAGTGATTTACCTCCTTCTGCCAAGGTTGACATGGGGCCGGTAGAGGAAGTCTGTTCCGACTTTACGCCGGCCAAATGGCGTGAAGAACAAGTTATTGATGGTGTAAAAATACAAGCATCACGACTTTGTAATCCTGATAATCCTGCCGATATTGCGACCTTTGTAAAAGGCACCAATGGCGTTTCGATGGAAACACTCATGCAAACCCAGCTTGCAGCTGATGCCGTTACCATGTCTGACGATGTTGACGGCGATGGCGATCCGGATAAAATTATTATCAAACTTGAAATTGCCGAACTGAACGGGCATTCACCGGACATGAAGGATCCGACGACTACGTTTGATATTGCACCGGGCATTCAGCCGACGTTTTGGGTTTATGCACCAAAAACACGTGATATGTCGACATTGAGCATTTACGAACCGATCGCCAATCCTTTGCTGCGGGTCCCGTCTCCGGTGATTCGTGTCGAGCAGGATGATGTCGTATGGCTGGTTTTGGAAAATACGCATTATTTGCCTCATTCAATTCATTTACACGGCATTGATCATCCTTTTATGGATCATAGTGGCGGCGGTAATGACGGCGTTGGTCAAACCAGTAATATGGACACCATGCCGGGCGAAAGCAAAACTTATGTTATCAAGCCTCGCCAGCCGGGCACCATGTATTACCATTGCCATGTCCAGCCGCATACACATATTCCTATGGGATTGCAGGGCATCTTTATCGTTGAGGAAAATCGTCCCAACAACTGGCCGCAAACGCTTAATGTCGGAGCAGGCCAGGTACGTCATCCTTCAGTAGCGGTGCTTGAAAAATATGCCCGTGAGTATGACTTGCATTACCAATCGGCTGATAAAGAATTACATGAACTGGTTGCACGGTCAGCAAATGATCCACGCCTGATCGCCAAACACATGAACATGGAATATGACACCACCGATGCCACGGATGATTATTTCATGCTTAACGGCAAATCCTTTCCTTATACATTAAGGGAATCGTTGATCGAAATGCAAAAGGATGAAAAAGTTAAATTACGGGTTCTAAACGGTCACACCGAGTCTTTTGCTTTGCATATTCACGGCCACAAACCGACCGTCACTCATTACGATGGCGTTGATAATGGCCCCAGTTCTTATATCACTCGTGACGTGCATGGTTTGGTTCCTGCCCAGCGTTTGGATTTGGAGTTAAGTGGCGTCGATGATGGTTTGCACAGCTTTGGGCAAGGCATCTGGATGTTCCATGATCACGTTGAAAAATCGTTTACTACTAACGGTGTCGGTGAAGGTGGGGATATCAGTTTGGTCGTTTACAGGGATTTTCTTGATGAAAAAGGCATTCCCAAAGCTCATGGAATGAGCCTTGCTCCTTATTTCACCAAAGGCTTCTGGAAACGCAACTACCCGGTTTGGCAAGATTATGACGCTTGGAGGAGTTTGGGTTTGCCTGATCCAAAAGGCGACTACACGGCTTCAAAAGTTGCGGTACAAACTGTCCAGCAGCAATGGGCCCCAGTCGCTCCGGCAGCTGAAAGCGAAGGGTCTGCGTTTGGGAAATTATTGTTTGGTTTATTATTGGGCCTATTCAGTTATGTTCTGGTAATTAACAGACAAACTTTGATTGAGCGTGGCCAGAAACTGCTCAAAAAGTAATTAGCTGCCGTTTAAGTTCAACTATTTTCCGGGCATACTGTTTATGCCCGGTATTTTTAAGCTTATCCTACTGCTTTCCCGTCTGAAACTAAATTCTTGTTTCTTTCAAGTTCAAGAAATGAATTATAAATACCCTCAGCTACTTTGCGTGGTGAAGTCCTAAAAAAGTCCTGCCATGCCAATGGTTCATGAGTTTCATAACTATCTTCATCTTCAGAGTGTAACCTTAACCAGCAAGCTCTTACAGCATAGCTAATAATAATGTCTGTAGATAAAGTATCTTCTATGTGAATAGAGGCATTTTCAGAGAAAAAAATAGCGATAACTTTTAATACCTCGACAGTTAATTGGCGATGCACAGGATCCTGGATTTTGTTAAGCAAATGATGTATTTGTAATTTGAAACTTTGCTCGTCTGCCGTCATTTGTGACAAAGTGTTCCTACTATCAAGCCGGTTTTTAATGCTCTGGTTTTCGCCTATGGTCAATCCTTCGCAATGGTGCAGAATAAGCCTGACACTACTGTAGAAAGCATTGTTCTCTCGTCCAATACTTCCTTGTATCTCACGTTGTTGGTACCAGTCATTTCTGGCTTCTAAAGAATCCCTCATTTGTGAAAAACCGGTGAAGGTAAGGTTATATTCAGGATTCTTGTCATTCAGAGCGCCATTAAACTCAGTTATTTTCACTGCCTTGCTATAACTTTCGAGGCATGCCTTAACTTTGTAAGATAATTCATACGGCGGTAAAGAAAGAATTACGTTAAACGCCTCATCCAGTGAGCCGCAAATAGATTCGCGATTTTGTCTCACGATAATTAATTGGAGAATGTGTCCAACGCGAACCGTGTGCATGTCTGTGAATAGTTCCGGGTTGGATTTGATCAACATGCCCAGATAAATGATCAATTCCTGAAGAATTATATGTTCGCGGGCATCATTATTATAAGTGCAGATAGTTTGCAGAATTTCTGAAGAATCGGCGGGGCGCGTCAAAGTTGCGCGACTGCTGTAAGTTCGAGCCAGAGTAAGTGCATGTTGACGAACAAGTATTTCGGTGGCTGCCTGTTCGAAATTTATATCATATTTTCCCAGCAAACCTGCGCTACGTCTGACTAAATGCCACATATGTTGATCTCCAGCGCGTTGATAAATTTCTTCCAGAAAATCACCGACAGAACCGGTTGTACCGTCATGCGCAGACAAGCCTGTGTCATATTCCAGGTTATGGCGAACACATAGCAAACTTAATGATTCAAGTTGAACATAAAGATTAGCATTGGTTTTAAGTAGCTCTATCAATGCAACATCAGTACTCAAGCTCATAGCCTGTAGGGCGGAAGCATCCAGGGGTGTTGCCGGCAAATTATCTACAGGAAGGATATCAACAAAAGGTCGCTCAGCATCTTTCCAGGACGCTTTTGAAAATTCAAAATCATGCAGATAATTGATTTTTTCATAGCTTGACGTTTCAATAAAATCCAACAGCGTGCCCAGTTGCAAGGAAATGCCTTGAGTTGAACCTTGTTGCAGTTCACGGATGAAGTTAATCAGTATGCCGCAATAGTGGTTATCCAGCATATTGTTTTTTATGGCCACAACAACCAAAGGATTGCCGGGGCTGTCCCAATGTTTATAAATATAGGATAGCTCCAGACGAAGACGTTCTATCAGCAATCGATTATCCATTGCCAGGTAGAATCCCTTTTGATTGAGGCATTGCGGTAAAAAGAGTAAACGCTCACCCGC
>CANNLO010000242.1 GCA_947505055.1 Methylococcaceae bacterium
AGAAAGTGTGTTCATGACATCACCCAGTTCTTTGACACGCCCGGCAAAATGCGGCGGCGGTGTGCGCTTGCGAACAGGTTGTGTTGGCGATATTTCATCCAGTGGCACTAGCACCACTTCTAGCCGATGATGCTGCATGGATTTAGGAATAGGAATAAATTCCGGGGCATCTTCGAAGACTTGACGGTATGCGCTCATTAGGGAACTCCTTTAAAATTTGATTGTTGGAAATACAGTTCATCACTCGCACAAGGCGTTGCATCGTCAACCTGCCGACTATATCGTTTAAAAAAGTCAGTCCAGGTGGATGTTGAAGCTTCGACAGGCTCGGTGTCCTCATTCAATGGCAAAAGAATGACTTCGACTTTTCGATGTTGAAACGCTACCGGTACCGGGATGATTGCCGGGGTATCATTAAAAACGAGTCTTTTTGGGTTCATGGTAAGTTCTCCAATCCGTATTTTGGATTTGTGGGATATAGGTTTTTAGCTTGAGCTCTATTCATTCAATCCTCGCTTTTTTGCCTTCATCCAATGCTGCTAATAATACCAGCTTTAACTTGGCGAGGTAGGCATCGACTTCGTCCACCGTTTCCAGATAGGTCTTGGTGCTGATTGCTTGGGCGCGAATCACTTTAACGGGTTTTTGCACAGTTACTGGCGTTTGCATAGCTGGAGTACCAATACCTGGCTCTTTGATACCTAGCTCAGGCTGTTTTTGCGCGGCCGCAATGCCATCCATTGCTGCATCTAAATGAGTTCCAGCCCGCTCGGCCCTGTAACGAATTTGTGGGATACTACTCAGAGCGGCAATACTAATTTTAAGTTGTTGCAGTGGATGCAAGGCTTTGTTGCGCAAGTCATCATTGGCATGCGCCTGATTCAACGCGGTTTCAATTTCGGCCAGTTTTTGTGAAATGCCGAGTAACGCGATTTCTCTTTCAGCGGCGGCCAGTTGTTGGTTAATGGTTTCAACTGTGTTTAATAAAGACTCGATACTGTTGATTTGGCTATAAGGCGCAGGATTGTCGCGGATCGCGGTCAATTGTTTGAGCGCATTGGCGGCGTTACTATCCTGTTGCAGGGCCTCTTGGTTGTCGATAAAGGCGGTCATGGCCTCCAACATCCGTTGCCAGACGGTTATCTGGGTTTTATAAAAGCTGAGGACATCGTGAATGTCATCACTCTGATCCAGCCAATCGTCTTTGTTGGTCAGGAAGGTTTCAATGAACTCGTAACTGTCCCGAATGGCCAGTTGCTTGCCGATGCGGTTAATGGCTTGCTCTATAACCGCTTTACCCGGGTGATATTTACCGGCGGCAGCATGGCTGACGTTTTTGAGTTCTGTTTGCCAGGTAGTGAAGCTATCACGGGTATCGGTGACCAAACCGTCTTCCTCTTCCCGAGGTAGTTTGGCAAAGAGGTCACGGTGTAATTCGCGTGCCCGTTTAAGCGAAACACTGTCGGCTGATTTGCGTTTGAGGATGGAAATCTGTTTAAAACGGACCGATTTGGTTAACGGGTCTATCGCTGCCTTGGGTTCAATATCAGAGCCCTCGAACATCAATTTAATCTCGCCCGCCATATAGAGCCTGGCAACTAGCAGTACAATTTCCCATTCCGGTTTCCAGCCCCAGGGAATGCCGGTAAAGCGGTCAATGATATCGGACAGCAACACCCGCTTTTCTGAGGCGGCCAATAACAGGTATTGGCGCAGCTCATTAACTGCCAAGGGGTTGATTTCTTCGCTTTGGGTATTCTGCAACAGTGGTTTAATATCATCGCCGGAAAGGACTGCCTTAATTTCAGCAATCGGGTCTGGTGTCCGATACTTAAGATAAGGTAGTTTGCTGTAGGTGTTGGCAATCAAATAATTGATCAACTCATCTAACAGAGTCGTCGGATGCAGTCCGGCTTTGATGTCGGGCTTTTGCCCCAACACATAAAAGTCACCGGTAGCCATGAGTGTGCCCAATTGTTCGACCAAACGCAGTTTTCGCTCTCGGTTTTCTTCTTTACGGTCAGCCAGGATACGTTTTAATGACGGCGTCGCTTGGTCGGCTTTGGGACTGATGATGTATTTTTCAATTTGCAGGTAAAGCGTCAATTCTTCATAAAGGCGAGTGCCTTCTGCCATACGAATGATGGCTCGGCCTGTTGACTCGGTGCTACGTAGGATACAAGTAGCCTCGTGCATCCGTTCGTAGTCATCACCCAAAGGACTGATTATTTCGAGGGTTAAGGCATGGTTAGCCGTTTTCCAAGGTGCTCCATCGAGTAAGCGGTTAAAGTCATAGTCACCTTTGGAATCCCGATGCCGGACTTTGTTTTGGCTTTTAAGGATGTCTTCATAAATCAAATCAGACAGCAAGCGAGTTCTTTCCGATGCTGAGATTTCCACATGACCCAGTTCACGGGCAACATCACGCTCTTCATTGGTCAGGAAGAACCACAAGTCACCGTTACGACTTACTAATTGTTGTTGCTCTAGCCTAGCCAACGATTCCTGGATACGGCGTTTAAGACTGAGTTTATCGGCATCCACCTCATCAATACAGAGTGTGGCAATGTTGTCGATGGTCGGCTTGATGGTTTCAGTAATGTAACGGATCAGAAATAAGGCTTTGAGTAACTGGGTGTCGTAAGGCTCTAAGGCTTCATTAAAGGGCGCTTGATCTATGGATCTTTTGGCGACGCTATCAATGAAACTGTCGATAGACGGATAAAAATCATAAAGCGGTATTAAGGCATTAATGGGCTTGTTGGCATTTTGCACCGCCGCAGACTGGAACGCATCCAACAAGGAACGCTCTCCACGCGACAGATGTTTGCCGGTTGCGCCCACTTTGCGAATCGACTCAAAGATCTTTTGGAGCAATTGGAATTGATAAGGGGTAAACGGATAATAGGCGACGAATTCAGCCGCATCCTTAAAGCCGCGAAGATTGACGGCATTACCCAGAAAAGACAGCTGGTTGTTAATGACATCGCCTTTTTGGGCATAAATAACCCGCAATTCGACATGGGCTTGTTCGGTTTTGGATAACAACCGCTCACCAATAACTTCGTCCGTATTTGAGCTGGCCAAGGATAACCGGGTATGAAAACGGGCTTGAATTTTGGAAAAGTCCTGCGTTCTCGCTTTATTAACCTCACCAATGGCAGCATCTATATCTTCCTGACTGGTGACAATGACCCAAGCGCGACCTTGGCACTGAGTGCCCAACTGCTCAACAATCGTTTGCAGGCTCAGCATCAACTGGGTGTTATCACCAATAAACTGCCCAACCTCATCAGCCAGAAATATGATTCTATGGTCAGCCGATTTGGTAGCCAGATAATCCCGCACCAGTTTTGCCAAGCCTTCAATGTTGATGCGGTAATCATCACGCGCTTTATCAAACCAACGACCGGCAGAGTCCTCCGTCATGCTCAGTGACTCGGCTAGAGCGGCAATCACTTCATCACGCAGAAAGTCCACGGCATCGCGCTCTTGTTGCCAGGTATTGCCGTTTCGAGCCTGAAAGATTGATTTAAACGTATCGTAAGCGCCTTTACCAATCAGGTAACGTTCCATTTCGGCAATATGAGGCGCATCGCCACAAAGCCCCTGTTTTTCGTTAAATACACGCAGGAATACTTGAACAATAGCATCGCGGTCGGACTTTGCATCGGCCTTGGCGTCGATATTAAACAAGATAACATCGGCTGTGCCCTTGATGGCCTTGTGGATGTCTGCCAGCAAAAGTGGGTCTTTGATTTTGTGTTCGTCAAAGAAATCAGCGGCTCTTTTATGGTTGCCGGTTTTAGGGTCAACTGCCTCTCTATTTTCCAATAGATAGGACAGTATTTTGATGTAATGTGATTTTCCTGAGCCAAAAAAGCCGGACACCCAAACCCCCACACGAGCGGTAATGGTCGAATCTTTGGGTTGTTCGGCGGCAGCCAGGTAAGCATCGAAGAACTTCCGAAAGTATTCAGTGAGCTGTTTGGTAACAACATACTCTTCTAATTCTTGCCAAATGCTCTCGGCATCTAATTGGTCAGCCTTGATGACGCCATTGATTGGGCGGTCGATAGGCTTGGTAAATAGTTCCCTTATTTGCATGTCATTCTCTTAGGTTATTGCGCTTCAGGAACCAACCTGAAAGCTCGATAATAATGGTCTTCGGATAGTTTATTGAACAGGCGTAGCGAATAGCCATCATAACGGCCGGGATAAAACATCAGTAAAGGTGTGCTACCCAGTAAAGGGTGTAGCGCAGACAACAGGGTGTGGGTTCTGAGCATAGGGTAAGCACTACCGACACCACAAAGCATAAGCACATCGACGTTATCAAGATCAACCATGGCAACTACTTTCTGAGCCAATTTGTCTTCTTTGAGAACCGGGCGCAACGCCGCCATCACGGATTCATTGCCTTTGCTTCGCTGCATCTCAATAGCCTTGTCGAGCAATTTGCGCTCTTCAAGTAACTGGATAACCAAATCAAATAAATTGATGGATGCAACTCGTATAGCAGGCTGCGCTTTATTGAGGCTGGGAAGAACTGTTCGAGCCAGAAAGTCCCGCATTTCCATTTCCCGATCTGGCGGGTAATCAAAGATCCAAAAGCCAATTTCATTGCCCAGACCTTTGCTACTTAGAAAATCATCGGAAGATATTTTGGGTAGAATTTGGTTGAGCCGTTCTTCAAATGTTAAAGCCATTAAGCCCGCTCCAAAAGTTCTACTAACGAATTGTCGCTCTGCGTTGACAGATAACGCCGAACATCCGGGTGTAAAGACTGCGGGGTAAGTTTCATACTGCGTGTGCTCTCAAGATATTTGGCTTCTTTAAGGATGCGTAAGATGACCTGGAATAGTTTAGCCTGTGTTGATGCGGACCAACCGGTCACTGATGAATCACGGTGTGCGCATTCGGTTAAAAAGCCCTCCCAATCACCGGCAGAAATGGCTAAATTCAATCGACGTTGGTGATCTCTGTAAACATCATGAATAAAATCGGCTAAAAGCTGGCTGTGTCTGATTGCAGCGACCAGCAACAACTGAATGGCAACTTCTTGTTCACGATGGGCAATCATGTCCCAAGCGGTTTCATCAAGGGTATTTAGTCGATTCCTGATTAAACTGGCTTGGCGTAAAGCCGTAGCAGGTGCCTTTTTTTGCAGCAGATTATCTTCGATTAATGTCCGTCTCCAAGCATTATCATCTGGATTAGTTAATAAAAAAGCGGCAATGCGGCGACTCTCTAAAGGCATGAGTGAACCAGCAGAAATTTCTGCGTTGTAAGTGGTCACGGCTTAGGCATCGAGTACAAACCGTTTAAATCTAATCGAAATTTGAAACTTCTTTCCATGTTGGTCAAAATAATGATTTTTTCTAAAAGAAACTAGCTTAAGTCACATTGGTGACTAATTCAGCATATATTTATACCATAATATAATCATAGACTTGTATTTATGGCACAATTTAGCTGATACATTATATATAAGCCTACCAACAAACTTTTGCCATATCGCTTATTCATAAACAATCTGACTCCTCAAATCCCGTTTTAAAACCTTGTGAAATACTTTCCAGTTATCTAGGTCTTTGCTGTCACAGGTTATGGTCGGACTGTTATAGGCAAGGCTTCGTTTGGCAGTTACTGTGTTAGCGCTCAACTGGTAAGTCGCTTGATAGCGGATACCGTTTTCATTAAATAGGAGGGTGTCAGGTATTTTGCTGACTTTTACATTGTTTGGAAATTCGATACGGGTGTTTTCTTCAAGATAAACAGACTCGCAAACATAGGGTAAGCTGATAGCTTCTGCGGGCGCTTTATTGCCTCTAAGTGTAAGAACGCTATTAGCTAAATCCACCGGAATGGTAATGGCGCCATTGCCAGGCATATTGCTGATAGGATCTAAAGTAAATTCACCGGCGACTTTATAAGGCGTGGTAAAGCTATGCACGTCATCGGGTTTTAAGATGCCTGTGCCACTTTCACGATTGCTTTTCAAATGATCAATGACCATCTTTTGCTTTTGTTCACCTTCAAAATCTGAATATATGCCTCTGGCGACGATGTCTTTGGTACCTTTAAATATCGTTTGTGAACTACCTTTAATCGTGCCGTCCGTTTGAATATAAAGTTTGACCTCATTAAGAACTTGATCGTTATCAACGCTAAATTTTGGCGTGTGGCCTACTTTAGCTAAGGCCGTGAGTAATGTGGGTTTATCAAGTTCAGTGCTTGATAAAATCCCAAAAGGTGCATAGTTTTGGGTTGCATCGATATACACATCCCATTTAGGCAAATAAGTAATAACGTGATCAAAGCGAGATGGCGTACCCAGTTTGCTTAAGGTAAAAGTGTTGCTGTCATTAATTAAAGCGGAACTGGCGTCTATGTTTTTGGCTTTGAGCAGCGTTAGTAATAGATTGTTGTGATCTTTGCAATCACCAAAGCGTCTATGCAAAATATAACTGGCATCGTGGGGCGTGTAACCGTTCTCGCCGATAAAATCGCCCACATAACGTATTTCTTTACTGACCCAATTATAAATAGCCTTAGCTTGTTCATAGTCATCGCTGATGCCAAGGGTGATTTTATCGGCTAGGGCTTGTATTTCTAGCGTTACTTGGGCTTTAGGTTTGGCTTTCTTTTCAAACTCACGGGCAAAGGCTAAAGGATTTTCATAAGACGTAAAGTGTAGATAAGGCGAATAGTCCGCCGCGTCGACTTCATAGCTTTCTTTGCTTAAGGCATTAGCTTGAGTATAGGTGTATTGATAACGTTGCTGCCCCAGTTTGCCGTCGCTAAGTTTGCCGCCATTTAGTTTTTGTGAATCAACAAACAGCTTAAGTTTTGGACTGAATTCAATATTATATTCAACGTAGTCAAGGCGCTGATGAGGGCCGAAACTGGCATACAGGTCATATTGATTTTTTATGGGTTGCTCACGCACTTTTCTTAGTGATTTATAGTAGGTTTTGCTACCGACAGTGACGTTAGGGTAAATAATGACCAGCACTTTGGTATCGTCTATATTTGAATGGCTACTTTCACTGGCTTGATCTTTGGTGTGGATATTGTTCTTTGGCACCTTAATATGCTCACCGGTAGGTAAGATCGTATAGGCTTCGAGTATGGTGAGTGTTTC
>CANNLO010000243.1 GCA_947505055.1 Methylococcaceae bacterium
ATATTGCTTCCTTTCTATAAGCAATTCAAACCTGAGAGATTGAAGATTATTTCAACGTTTGCTACGTATTTTCTGGTTATTTTTTCGCTCGCTTATTTTCTAATTCCATTGAAAGAGATATATAAAGTATCACTTTTGTTTGTATTTTTTATTATGCTTATCCCTTTTACATTTATTTTTCAGAACAACTCACGTATCGACAGATACATAGGTAATCTCAGTTATCCTATTTATATAAATCATATGCTCGTTATTTGGTTTATTACTTATCTAGCTAATATAATTGGTATAGATAATAGATATATATTCTCAATATCAAGTGTACTTATAACAATAATATTTGCAGCTATATTACATAAATATGTAGGTATCCCTTTAGAAAAAATCAGGAATAGTATAAAAATAATTTATCCTCAGGAAGGCGTCATTAAGTTATGAGCAGTGTGAAGTACCCAATGATTTCAATCATAGTGGCGACTTACAATGCTGCAATTACGTTACAGCAATGCATTGATAGTGTTGTAGAACAAACCTATGCAAATATTGAATTAATTGTTATTGATGGCGGCTCCACTGATGGAACAGTTGATTTGCTAAAAGCATCTGATCATTTAATTAATTATTGGGTTTCTGAGTCGGATGACGGTGTTTACAGCGCTTGGAATAAAGGCTTATTGCAAGCTAAGGGGGATTGGATTTGTTTTGTTGGGGCAGATGATTATATTTTAGACTCACAAGTACTAGAACGGATGGCCGCAAAATTAGCAATAATTCCCTCCGACATTAGTGTGGCTTATGGTCAAATTATGTTGCTCAATAATAATGGTGAAAACCTTTATGCGATCGGTGAGCCATGGGTAGAAGTAAAAGAACGCTTTAAACAAGTTATGAGTATACCGCATCCTGGATTAATGCATCGGCGTAGCTTATTTGAACAAAATGGCATTTTCGATGAGTCATTTCGTATTAGCGGTGATTATGAATTATTGTTACGTGAATTAAAGACAGCTGATGCCGTATTTATACCTGATATTATTATAATCGGAATGCGACAAGGTGGCCTAAGCAGTAGTCCGTCAAATTCTATTGAAACCTTATTTGAAGCAAGACGTGCGCAAAAAATTCACGGTCTCCCTGTGCCAAGTTTGATTTGGATATTGGCAATAACAAGGGTTTACTTTCGTTTGCAGTTATGGAATATACTTGGCGAAAATAGAGGCAAGAAGCTTCTTGATTGGGTAAGAAAAATTAGCGGGTTACCCGCATATTGGACAAAAATATAATTATCTGGCCACTTTTCTTAAGCTACATTTCTAAATCTATAATCAGTTAGTCGTTATAATAACTCACTACATTTATTTCAAGAAGCCACATTTAAGCATTATAAAATGAAATCAAGGCTGTTTATCCATGCACCCAATGTACATCAAGGCGGAGGACGGTCTTTGCTCGAGCCTTTGCTAAGCATACTACATGATAAAATAGAATTTATATTGTGTTTGGATGAGCGCATGCCGCTACCAGCAGTTTTGGCATCTAACGTGCAAATCAGGCGAGTAAAGCCCTCTGTCTTGCATCGCTGGAATGCAGAAAGGTGGCTTGCCCGGAATGTGGCCCCGGAAGATACGGTACTGTGTTTTGGCAATCTTCCACCGTTGTTTAAGTTACAGGGGCACACGGTTGTTTTCGTGCAAAACCGGTATTTGATTGATGACATCTCTCTAAATAGACTTCCAATTAAGGTTCGACTTCGAATTGCGATAGAAAGGATGTGGTTATCTGGAAAACGAACCAATGCTGATAAGTTTGTCGTACAAACCCCAACGATGAAACGGTTATTGGAAATAAGAATTCAAGGGGATAAAGCTGTGCATATTCTTCCCTTTGTGGCAAAACCCTATGGGTATATGCGCAATATATCGCCAGGGACGCTAAAAAGAGATACTCATTTTGATTTCTTGTATGTGGCATCCGGCGAACCACACAAGAATCATAAAATGCTAATTGAAGCATGGCGTCTGTTGGCTATAGAAGGGTTATTTCCTTCTCTCCGGTTAACCTTAGATAAGTTACAGTTTGCTACACTACATGCAGAGATCGAACTGATAACTCTACAGTTTGGATTGAACATAACTACTACAGGAGAGTTGTCCGGTGAAGATGTACTTTCTCTTTATAAAGAAGCGGGTGCGTTGATCTATCCTTCAACTTTTGAGTCTTTCGGTCTACCTCTAATAGAGGCTCGTCAAGCTGGATTGCCAATACTGGCATCGGAGCTGGATTATGTCCGTGATGTGCTTGATCCAGAGCAGACCTTCAATCCTGAATCGCCCATATCCATTGCCAGAGCAGTAAAGCGTTTTATGGGAATGGATGAGCAAGCATTGCCACTGCAGGATGCCAAGAAATTTCTGGAATATGTCGTAGAGAATGTAAAAGCGTGCGTATTTTAATCGTAAGTCAATACTTCTGGCCGGAAAGCTTTCGGATCAATGAGCTTGCAAAATCATTACTGGAAAAGGGCTTCGAGGTTGAGGTACTGACCGGCAAACCAAACTATCCGCGCGGAAGGATATTTCCAGGGTATAAAGCCTGGGGTTGCCAGCGAGAAACCTATCAAGGCATTAACATCAACCGCATCCCATTATTAGCTAGGGGCGATAAAGAATGGCGTTTGGCCTTCAACTATTTTTCCTTCGTTTTGTCGGGCTTGATATTCGGCCCCTGGATGTTACGCAACAAAAAATATGACGTAATTTTTGTCTATGCACCCTCCCCGATACTTCAGGCCATCCCAGCGATTCTCCTTGGATGGTTGAAGGGATGTCCGATGTTATTGTGGGTGCAGGATCTTTGGCCGGAAAGTTTATCGGCGACAGGGCATGTACAAAACCGGGTAGCACTTAAACTGGTAGAACAGGTGGTACGCTTCATTTACCAGTATAGCGACTTATTGCTGGTGCAGTCGAAAGCGTTCGAACAACTGGTTCGCAGATTTGCACCGGACACGCCTATCGTTTATTACCCGAATTCCGTGGCTGACACTTTCGCCGTTCCGGCTAAGGGAGAGCTCCCCATAGTTCCCGGTCTGGGAGAAGGGTTCTCCGTTATGTTTGCGGGTAATATCGGCACCGCGCAGGCTGTCGAGGTTATTGTAACTGCGGCTTCGTTGTTGAAAAAATATACAGATATTCATTTTGTCATACTCGGAGAAGGTAGTCGCTGGGAGTGGATGCAAATCGAGGCACAAAGACTTGAGCTAAGTAATTTACATCTCCCTGGCAGCTTCCCGGTTGAATCCATGCCCGGCTTTATGCAGCAGGCATCCGCATTACTGGTGACGCTGGCAAATCGGGAAATATTCAGGGCCACCATTCCCAGTAAAGTACAGGCTTATCTGGCCACCGGCCGTCCCATTCTTGCGTGTCTTAACGGCGAGGGTGCGAACCTGGTTACTGCAGCAGGAGCCGGATTGACGGTACCTGCTGAAGACGGGACTGCCCTGGCAGAGGCAGTATTAAAGCTGTATCGCATGCCACAACAACAGAGGGATGCGATGGGTAAGCGCGGTCGCTTATATTACGAACAGCATTTTTCACATGACAGATTGATTGACCAATTGATAGAGCATCTGCGCTCTGTGTGCGCAGCTAAAGGAACATCTGAATGAAAATATTAGTATTGGGGGCCAACGGCATGCTCGGGAATGCGATGATCCGGGTGCTAAACGAAAAAACTGATTACCAGGTTTATGGATCAGTCCGCTCGGAAAGTTCGAAGCAATTCTTTAGTGCCGACATCGCCGAGCGCTTGCTTTCAGGCGTAGATGTCGAGCAACACGATTCCCTATTGCAAGCTTTCATAAGCATCGGCCCTGATGTGGTGATTAATTGTGTAGGTTTGATCAAACAATTGGCCGACGCGGAAGATCCACTACAGGCGATACCGATCAATTCATTGTTGCCACATAGACTGGCCAGATTGTGCGAATTGTCGGGCGCACGCCTGGTGCATATGAGCACGGACTGCGTGTTCGCCGGAGACAAAGGGGGGTATCGTGAATCCGACCCGTCTGATGCTAAGGATCTTTATGGCAGATCAAAATTTCTAGGTGAAGTGGCTTATCCTCATACGATTACGTTACGTACATCTATCATAGGACACGAGTTGCAGAGTGCCCATGGCTTGGTCGACTGGTTCTTGTCGCAGCAAGGGCGCTGTAACGGATTTTCCCAGGCGATATTTTCCGGAGTGCCTACGGTTGTCCTGGCGCAAATCGTCCGTGACCTGGTAATCCCGCGTACTGAGCTATCCGGGGTGTATCATGTCGCCGCACAACCCATTTCCAAGTACAATCTGTTGAAATTAATTGCCGAGGTGTATGGCAAAAAGATTGAAATCGTTTCCAGTGACCGGTTAGTGATAGATCGTTCGCTCAATGCCGATCGGTTCCGAGATGCTACAGGCTACATTGCACCGGACTGGCTCCAATTAATCGAGTTGATGCATGCATATAAATAGGTTTAGATCCTGATGTTCAAAGACAAAACATTAATGATAACCGGTGGGACAGGGTCATTCGGAAATACCGTGCTCAAGCGGTTTCTTTCGACAGAAGTTCGCGAAATACGCATTTTCAGCCGCGACGAAAAGAAGCAGGAAGAAATGCGTATCGCCTTGAACGATCCAAAACTGAAGTTTTATATCGGTGACGTCCGTGACTATCACAGTATCTATCAGGCCATGAAAGGTGTGGATTATGTGTTCCATGCTGCTGCGTTGAAGCAGGTTCCTTCATGCGAGTTTTATCCGATGGAGGCGTTACGGACTAACGTACTCGGCTCCGAGAACGTGATGGAGGCAGCTATTGCGCGGGGTGTATCGCGGGTGGTGATGTTGAGTACGGATAAAGCAGTGTACCCGATCAATGCGATGGGCATATCAAAAGCCATGATGGAAAAATTCATGGTCGCCAAAGCGCGCATGCAGGACGAAGGAGAGACAATGTTATGTGCAACGCGTTACGGGAACGTGATGGCATCGCGCGGTTCGGTCATTCCGTTGTTCGTATCGCAGCTTAAAGAAGGGAAAACGCTGACCATCACCGATCCGAACATGACACGTTTCCTGATGTCACTGGAGGATTCGGTGGACTTGGTATTATATGCATTCGAGCATGGCAAACAGGGTGATATTTTTGTGCAGAAAGCGCCTGCTTCGACGGTTGAAGATCTGACGCTGGCGCTGAAAGAGTTGTTTAAAAAAGATAATCCGGTATCCACTATCGGCACACGTCATGGCGAGAAGCTCTATGAATCGCTGATTTCGCGTGAGGAGATGGCCAAGGCAGAAGATCTTGGTGACTATTACCGCATCCCTGCGGATAATCGTGATCTTAATTATGCTCAGTATTTTAGCGAGGGAGAAGAAAAAATTTCGTTGCTGGATGACTATACATCCCACAACACCGAGCGTTTGAACGTAGCGCAAATTAAAGCACTTTTGCTAAAGCTGGATTTTATTCAGGAAGAACTTCATGCTTAAAGTGATGACTATTCTCGGGACTCGTCCCGAACTTATTAAAATGAGCCGTGTAATCGCCGAGCTTGACCGGAATATGCAACATATTCTGGTACATACAGGTCAGAATTATGACTACGAATTGAACCAGATTTTTTTTGACGATCTGGAAATTCGTAAACCCGATTATTTTTTGGAAGCCGTGGGTGATAACGTCGCTCAAACGATTGCCCAAGTGATTCAAAAGTCCGATGCGGTAATGGAGCAGGAACAACCTGATGCGGTGTTGCTGTATGGAGACACCAATTCCAGTCTGGCAGTCATCGCTGCAAAACGCCGTAAAATTCCGGTTTTCCATATGGAAGCAGGAAATAGGTGTTTTGATCAGCGTGTACCGGAGGAGTTAAATCGGAAGGTACTGGATCATTTGTCGGATATAAATCTGGTGTTAACCGAGCACGCTCGCGGTTATTTGATCGCCGAAGGCATCCGGCCTGAAACGATTATCAAGACCGGTTCGCACATGCGTGAGGTGCTGGATTATTATCTGCCGAAAATTTCGTTATCCGATGTGGTTACTCGCTTATCCCTGGAACAAGGGAAATTCTTTCTGGTCAGTACGCATCGCGAAGAAAATGTTGATTCGCCGGAAGCCCTGCGGGATTTAATGGAAACGCTGAATGCGGTTGCTGCAAAATATAACTACCCGATACTGGTTTCTACTCACCCGAGAACACGCAAGCGGCTCGAAGAACTGGGGCTTTCGGCTATGGATCAGCGAATTATCTTTGCCAAACCTTTCGGATTTTTTGATTACATCAAGCTACAGATGGAAGCGTTTTGCGTTCTTTCCGATAGCGGCACGATTACCGAAGAAACCTCCTTGCTCAATTTGTGCGCGATTACCTTGCGTAATGCCCATGAACGCCCTGAAGGAATGGATGTCGGCACCTTGATTATGAGCGGTTTGAAGAAAGACCGCGTGATCGAAGCCATCGACATTGTGACGAGTCAATATAAGAAAAACACACGTGTGGTTTTACCGATTGCTGATTATGAGAATCCACATGTTTCGACACAGCTTGTAAGGGTTGTTGCAAGCTACGTGGATTACATTAATAGGGTTGTCTGGTCAAAGCCTGATGCAAAATAATACCTCTGGTGATTTTTTGTCGGTGCTGGTTACCGGCGCGAATGGCTTTGTCGGCAAGTCGCTTTGTACAAAGTTGATCGAGCAAAGCCATTCTGTCCGTGGAGCAGTGCGCTCTGCATCTGTGCAAATCGAAAATACTGAAACCCTATCAATCGGGGAGATAAACGCAAATACGGATTGGGCATCTGCCTTACGCGGCATCGATGTGGTTATTCATCTTGCTGCGCGCGTGCATGTAATGAACGATAACGCTGCTGACCCGTTGGATGCGTTTCGCAAGATCAATGTTGACGGTACGCTTAATCTTGCCAGACAGGCAGTAAAAGCAGGTGTGCGGCGTTTTGTTTTTATCAGCTCAATCAAGGTCAATGGCGAGGGTACCTTGTCGGGCCAAGCTTATACGGCGGAAGATCGGCCTGCGCCGGTAGATTGTTATGGTATTTCCAAGCTTGAAGCGGAAAATG